>DKBE01000070.1 GCA_002451085.1 Proteobacteria bacterium UBA6908
GACTGGATATCGGGAAAGCGTTTCAGGAAGCGTTCGTAGTAGGGAATGACCGTACTCACCTGGGTTTGCTGGAGCATGATCTCCGACACCCAGATGCGATACGGATCGCGTGAGCGCTGCCACGGCAGGGAAGTGCGACCGTGGCGATCGAACCAGGCGAGCAGTCGGCGACGCAGGACGCGCGGGTCCGGCGGAATGGGGTGCGTCGCCATGCGATTATTTTTTCTTTTTCGGTTTCAGCAGGCCTTCGAGGCCTTTCTCCAGCTGTTTGTCCACCTGTTTCTTCGCCTGGCACTCGAGCAAGAGACCCATATCCGGTTCGTAACTCAGCTTGGCGAAGGAACCGGAGATCCGGAGCGGCAGGGTCTTGCACTTCTTGCCTTCCTCGCCGGTGTTGGCCAGGAACAGCCGGTAATCCATTTTTTCATTCCCCAGGTCGGCCATGCCCTTGCCGGTGGCTGTGAAGTCGACGGCGCGCAGCACCAGATCATTGTTATTGGCGACACCGTTTTTGACCTGGAAGGTTCCGGACATCTGGCCGAACACAGTGTGATCACCTGGCGACGGGACGAGCTGCGTGAGCTTGGTCAGGGTGTCGCCCTTGCCGAAGACAGTCTTGAGCGCCTTGCCGAGATCCACGCCATCGATGCGCCCGTCCTTGATCGAAACGGCGGCGTTGCCGTTCAGACTGCGCTTGATGGCATTGGCATCGAAACCCTGGGCGGTGAGAGCCAGCGAAACGTTGCCGGCACCGCTGTAGTGGTCGAACAGCTTCATGTCTTTGAGCAGCGGTCCGACCTGCACGCCCTCAAGTTTTTCATCCAGTTTCAGCTGCAGGGTCTTGCCACGCGCGTCGACCACGGTCTGGCCGTGATAGTTGCCCTGGTAGAGCTTGGCGCTGTTTGGGCCGAGCGTGATCAGGCCATTCTTGGCATTGACCAACACTTTGGCCTCGGTGGACTTCAGGCCCATGGCCGTGAGAGTCCCGACCTGAAATTTGCCATTGACGTTGAGGCTGCGCAGGGTCGACAGCGGAACTTCCACAGGCTGGTCGGCCGGCGCCGCTTTGGCCGGCGTCGCGGTCGATGAACCGGATGCGAGATATCGGTCGAGATCGATCTTGTCGAGCGCCAGATCAAAGCGCACCGCCGGGCTGGAGAAATCACGAATCTCGATGCTGCCCTGCAGGCGACTGTCGTCAACTTTCAGATCAACGTTGGCCAGCTTGAGCGCATTGGCCGAGGCCGTCAGCCGGCTGCGCAGGTCGGCCTTGATCGGCGCGGCCTTGTCGCGGGTCAGCTCAAACGCCAGGCTCAGATCCATGGGTTCGTTGGCGACAAACGTGCTGGTGGTGAGATTGAGATTCTTTACCGTCAGCGTGCTGCCGGCTTGCTGATCACGCCACACCAGGTTGGCGCGCCGCACCTCAAGCCGTCCAATTGTCAGGCCCTCCACTGGCAGCTTAGTGGCTTCCTTCTTTTCCGGGGCGGCCGGTTTTTTGCCCTCGGCCGGCACCAGATCGTCCCAGTTGGTTTTCCCGGCCGTGTTTTTGGCGAGGTTAAGCTGCAAACCATTCAGGTAAACGCTGCTAACTTCAATTTTACCGCGCAGCAGCGGCATCACCGCCACGTGTACACCGGCCGCCTCGAGCCGCGCGAACGGATCCTTGCCAAAGCCGGGCGCATTGGCGAGCTCAATGCCGCCAGCCTCGATGCCGAGGCGCGGAAAAAACGACCAGCCGATTTTCTGTTCGATTTTGAAATCGCGTCCGGTTTTGTCCTTGACGAGCTTGATGATCTCGGGCTTGTACTGGTTGGGATCAAAGACCAGGGTGAGGACCACGGCCAGGATCACCAAGAGACCGGCAACTCCGCCGAGAACGATACCGACAATCTTCAGGGTTTTATTCATAGCGACTCCTGAAACGGACAAGATGGAGCGGGTGATGGGAATCGAACCCACGTTAGCAGCTTGGGAAGCTGCAGTTCTACCATTGAACTACACCCGCACGAGAAGGTGGCCGCCGCGGACGGCTGTTTTTTAAGGCCACGAACGCTAGAATGGTAAACCATTTGTGCCGGCCCTGTGTAGCCGGACTCGGGAAGGGCTTTTCATCATGCGCATTGTGGTCAACGGACAGGAAAAGACACTGACGGCGCCGGTCACGGTAGCCGCGCTGCTCGGCGAACTTGGCATGAGCGGAAAACGCGTCGCCGTCGAGGTCAACCGGGAAATCGTGCCGCGTAGTCGCCACGATGAGGTTCGACTTCAGGACAACGACCGCGTGGAAGTCGTTTTCGCGATCGGGGGCGGGTGATGAACGCACCGATGGCCGGGGACAATTCCGATAGCCTGTTGATCGCCGGCCGCGCCTACCGCTCGCGCCTGCTGGTGGGCACCGGTAAATACCGGGACCTGGACGAAACGCGGCGAGCCGTGGAAGCGAGCGGTGCGGAAATCATCACGGTCGCGATCCGGCGCACCAACATCGGCCAGAATCCGAACGAACCGAACCTGCTGTCCGTGCTGCCGCCATCCCAATACACCTACCTGCCGAACACCGCCGGCTGTTATTCGGCGGACGAGGCGGTGCGGACCTGTCGCCTGGCGCGCGAGCTGCTCGATGGCCATGACCTGGTCAAGCTCGAAGTGCTTGGTGATGAAAAAACGCTCTATCCGGATATCCCCCAAACCGTGATCGCCGCCGAAACGCTGATCAAGGACGGTTTCAAGGTCATGGTTTACACCAATGACGATCCGATCATGGCCAGGCGGTTTGCCGAAATGGGTTGTGTTGCGGTGATGCCGCTGGCGGCGCCGATCGGTTCGGGTCTGGGCATCCGCAATCCGTACAACATTCGTTTCATCGTCGAGGAAGCCAGGGTACCGATCATCGTCGATGCCGGTGTCGGCACTGCCAGCGATGCCGCGATCGCCATGGAGCTCGGTTGCGACGGGGTGCTGATGAATACCGCCATCGCCCAGGCGCAGAATCCGGTGCTCATGGCGGCGGCCATGAAGAAAGCGGTCGAGGCGGGGCGCGAAGCGTTCCGCGCCGGCCGCATGCCGCGCAAGCAGTACGGCTCGCCCTCGTCGCCGCTGGGCGGGACGTTCTTCTAATCAACGCGTTCCGTCCTGCACCGTGACCCGTCAGCGCCTGGCGTGGCTCTCAACCTTTCTGGCGGCGATCAGTCGCTTCCTGACCCAGACCCTGCCGGGTCGAATCCTCGTTTTCCTCAGCTTGCCGGCCGCCATTGTGGCGGTCGCGCTGTGGGAACCAGACCATAGTCCGCCGCTCTTTGATATGCAGATGCATTACAACGAAGAGGCCTGGGAAGGATTCTCGGCCAAGGGGATTCTAAAGTCCCTGCAACGCAAGAATGTCCGCTGGGTCGCGGTCTCGAGTACTCCCAATGAAGGTACCGCAAAACTGTACCGGCTCGACGGGGCGCGGGTCATCCCGTTTCTCGTGCCGTACCGGACCCGTGAGGATCGCGATCACTGGGTGGAAAAACCCGAGACCATTGAATGGCTGCAGACCGAACTGGCCCTCGGGACGTATCGCGGTATCGGCGAGTTTCACCTGTACGACGGGCGTATGGATACCCCGGTCGTACGTCGCCTGGTGGCGCTGGCCGTAGAACGCAACCTGGTGCTGAACGTACACGCTGAAGCCGACGTCATGGAGCGATTGCTGACGTTCGATCCGGGCATGCGGGTGATCTGGGCGCATGCCGGCTTGAAAACCAGCCTGCGGCGGGTCGGCGAGCTGCTCGAGCGTCATCCCCGTCTCCACGTCGAGCTATCGCATCGGGCCGACATTGCCCCGGATGGGCAACTGGCGGCGGAATGGCGCGATCTGTTTGAACGGTTTCCGGACCGTTTTATGGTGGGAAGCGGAACCTACAATAACGAGTTCTGGTATCGCTATGGTCATACCCTGGAGCTGAATCGCGAATGGTTGCGACAGCTGCCCCCGAAGCTCGCTGAGCGAATTGCCTTTCAGAACGCGTTGGATCTGCTGACCCACCCGTGAACAGCGCTTGCGCATGACTCCAGAAGCCCCGCCGCGTCGCCCGGTGCGCAGCTTTGTCCGTCGCGAAGGCCGTTTTACGACTGCGCAACGGCGCGCCGTGGACAGCCTGCTTCCGAAATACGGGGTGCCCGAGGGCGATGAGCCGATCGATTTTACGGCGCTGTTCGGACGCGCCGCACCGGTCCATCTCGAAATTGGTTTCGGCAATGGCGAAGCGCTCGCCGCCATGGCCCGGCTGCATCCCGAGATCAATTTTCTGGGCATTGAAGTGCATCGTCCCGGTGTCGGCGCGCTCCTGCAGCGCCTCGAGGCGGAAGCGCTTTCCAATGTGCGCGTGATCTCGGCGGATGCGGTCGACGTGTTGAGCCGGCGTATTCCAGATCAATCACTGAGCGCGCTGTATCTTTTCTTTCCGGATCCCTGGCCAAAACTGCGGCATCACAAGCGGCGACTCGTGCAGCCCGGACTTGTCAGCTTGGTGCGTCACAAGCTGCAGATCGGAGGATTGTGGCATCTGGCGACGGATTGGGAAGACTATGCCCGACACATGTTGGTTGTCCTGACGGACGCCGAGGGCTTTGATAATGCTACCGGGCCGGGGCAGTTTGCCGCACGTCCCGAGTCCCGTCCGCTCACCCGTTTTGAGCGGCGCGGGCAGAAACTCGGACACGGTGTGTGGGATCTGGTGTTCCGGCGGGTTGGCTAGACGCCAGCCAAGAAAGGGTTGCGCAGGCGACGCGCAAGGGCAGGCAGATCAATGCATTGCCGGTCCGGGCCGGTTATAAAACAATAACTTGCTGTAATTAATAGAGAATTATTTGATGCCGGAGCAAGGCGCGCTGGCACACCCCCTGCATATCCATAGCCCGTGCACACAGTGGAGGCGGACAGGGCTCTGTTCGCCATGCCAGGTTCATGGGAAAAACGCAGTCAATAATAATGGCGCCGGTATCCGGTCCTGCCCAGGCGCAGCCCGTAACTGGCCGCACCCTGCCGGTGTTGCTGGTCGAATCGTCTTCGACCCGCCAGCACGTTCTGCGCCGGGTGCTGCTCAAACGCTTTACCGATATTAGCGCCTGCCGCACACCCGTGGCGGCGATCCAGTTGCTGCGGTCCGCTACGCGCGAATCCCTGCCGGCCGTGCTGCTGCTGGGGCTGGAAGTCGCCCCCCAGCCGTATACCGACGAGTTGTTCGCGCTGTTAAATGAACCGGGTTTTGCCGACCTGACGGTGCTGGTGCTGGCCCACACGGCTGAACCGTCGGTTCGGGAATGGACATCACGTCGCCCACGCAGCGCGATGTTGCTGTGGGAGGATTTCACCGACAGCGCCGATTGTCTGGCGAAGTTGCTGGCTCCGCCGAAACCAATGGTTCCGGAAGACTTCCAGGGCGAACCCATCCGCATCCTGCTGGTGGACGACTCTCGAACCGTGCGCATGACCTACCAGCGATTGCTGGCGGCTCGTGGTTACCGCGTCGATTCCGCGGCCAGCGCCGCCGAAGCCTTTGAGCGGGTGCAGGCGGAGCATTTTGATATCGCCATCATTGATTACTTCATGCCGGGTGAAAACGGTGACATCCTCTGTCGTCGTCTGCAGTCCGATGCGCGCACACGCGCCATTACACCGGCGATCCTGACCGGGACTTACAACGACCAGGTGATTCAGGAGTGCCTCAAGGCCGGTGCCGTAGAGTGCATGTTCAAGAACGAAGCGCACGAACTGTTCCTGGCGCGGCTGGATGCCATGAGTCGTGCAGTCCGTACACGTAAATCGGTGGAAGCCGAACGCAGTCGTCTGGCCGGCATTCTGACGTCGGTCGGCGACGGCGTATATGGAGTCGACCGGGAAGGGCGGGTAACGTTTATCAATCCGGCGGCTTGCCGGATACTCGGGTATCACGGCGCCGAGGAGCTGGTGGGTGATCTGGCGGCGCGGCTGTTTCACAGCAACCCGCAATACACGGCGGACGATCAGGCCTGCCCCCTGCAGGAGGCCTACATCTCCGGCAGCGAGCTGAGTGCCTGGGAAACCGTATTCCGTCATCGCGATGGCCAGACCGTGCCGGTGGAGTGCACGGTGTACCCGCTACGCATCGATGGGCAACAGGAAGGCTCGGTGGTGGCGTTCCGGGACGTTTCCGAGCGGCGTGCACTGCAGCAGGAACTGTTGTGGCAGGCGCATCACGACCCATTGACCCAGCTGCACAACCGCCGCTATTTCGAACAGCAACTGGAAGAGGAAGTGCAGCGTTGCCGGCGTGGCAGCGTAAGCGCCTTGTTGTACCTCGACCTGGACCGTTTCAAATACATCAACGATACCGCTGGTCATGCCGCGGGCGACCAGCTATTGATCGAGATTGCGCAACAGATGCGTGACCGGCTGCGCGAAGCCGATCTGCTGGCTCGATTGGGTGGCGACGAGTTCGCGGTCATATTGCGCAATGTCAATCACGCGACGGCCATGCAGGCGGCGGAAAGTTTTCGTGAAGTGCTGGAACGCTACACGTTCATGTTCAGCGGCAATCCGTATCGGGTCTATGGCAGTATCGGCGTGGCCATGATGAATGAACAGACTCCTTCGGCCGGCGAAGTGCTGGTCAATGCCGACATCGCCTGTCATCTCGCCAAGAACAAGGGCCGCAACCAGACGCACCTTTACCATCCGGATGGCGACGCCAAGTTGACCATGAACATTGATCTGGGCTGGTCCACCCGTCTGGAACAGGCGCTCAAGATGGACCGGTTTGTGCTGCATTACCAGCCCATCGTCCCGTTGAAGGGGCTGCAGTGGCCAGCGACATCGCCGGCCTCGCTGCTCACCAGCGAGTGCGGTGACGGACTCGCTGACAACGGAGTATTTCGCTGCGAAGTGCTGATCCGGCTCGCCGATCAGGAATCAGGCATTGTTTCGCCGAATGCGTTTCTGCCGACGGCCGAGCGCTTCGGGTTGATGCCGCACATTGATCTGTGGGTCATCCAGCACGCCATCCTCCACCTGTCTGCGTTGCAGAAAGTGGGTCAGCGCGCCTGCCTGGCGGTCAACCTGTCCGGCCACACGCTCGACGATGTGCGGCTCGTGCCCGAGGTCAAGCGATTGCTCGCTGAACACGATGTGAATCCGGAGTCATTGTCTTTCGAGATCACCGAAACCAACGCCATTGCCAACATGGAGGCGGCACAACGGCTCATCAGCGAACTTCGGGAACACGGTTGCCGTTTCGCGCTTGATGATTTCGGCAGTGGCTTCAGTTCGTTCCATCACCTGAAGAACCTGCCGGTGGACCTGGTTAAGATTGATGGTCAGTTCGTGCGCGGGATGGTTGACGATGCGGCCGATCGCGCAATCGTGATGTCAATTAACGATATCGCCCACTCCTTCGGTAAGCGCACGGTTGCCGAGTTTGTGGAGAATCACGAGATCCTGGTGATGCTCCAGGAGTTTGGTGTGGACTACGCCCAGGGCTATTACATCTCGCCCCCGCGCCACGACGTGATGGGCACGGCCTGAATCAACCGCGCGGACGGCGCAGTCCGTCCGAGGTCCGGCGCCCGTTTCCGCGGCGACGCTCATCCTTCTTGGGTTCCCAGCGCACCAGGTCGCGTCGATCATTGCTCTTGCGGCGTTCTTCGCGACGGCGTTCGACCCCGGTGTACTTGCCCGGTCCCCGCGTGTTGGTGGCCATGCTGTATTTCCCCGATGGTTTGATGTTGTTATTCGGCTAGGGTCGGAAACACGCTAAATCATCCGCCTGCTGGATCGTGCCTTTATAGGCTTTCTGGACACTGGCCAGAAATTCCTGTTCGCGGCTTTCTGGTCTGGATTGGCGGTTGGTCAGGATCAGCTGGCGCACTCCGGCATCCTGGGCCAGCTGACCGATTGCCGTGATGCCGGCGGTGGTTCCTGTGCTTTCGGGAGTCGTGTCGGGCATAACCAGCAGGTCGGCCTTGGCGGCCAGTTGCCGGAGGCTGGCATCAGCAGTGACACCGGCGGCGACAATCACCATGACTTTGCCGCCGGCCTCAATGCGATAGGTGGTCGCCGGCATCGTGCCTTGCGTGCTGTTGAAGGCCTGAATCCGCAAGCGCTCATTCTGAAGAATGTTCGCGATGGTGGGCGACGCCGCGCGCGGCGTGCCGAGCTTTGCCGGTGGCTCGCGTACATCATGCGGTTCGAGCTTGTAGCTGCTTTTATCGAGCGGCGAAATGAGTTCACCCAGGTGTCGGTAGGTACCGCGCCGGCCGTCAAACAGATCGCGCACGAACGTGATGGTTGAGGGTGTGTACCGGTTGCCCGGTGGCCCGAAGATTGGCAGTGGCCGGGTGCGTGGCTCGTGGCGCGCCGATTCGACCAGTGCCGGCAGGTCGGCGGTGTGGCTGGCATGCAGCCGGGTCAGCAGCAGCACATCCAGGTCGGCCATGCGTGCCCTGCTATCTGCGAAGCGCAGTGCCGCGCCGCCGCCGGCATCCACCAGCGCCCGCGCCTGGCCGTCGATCCAGACCAACATGCCACTGCCGGCGCGGTTGGCAACCAACGCCGGTCCGCCCGATCCCAGTACTTGCAGGGAAACGCCGGTGTCGCCGCAGGGTTGCGCCGCGGATGGCGTGGCCAGACCCAGCAGCAACAGGATGATCAACAAACGATGCATTACAGGGTGGCAACCCGGCGAATGTGATCGAGGCGAACCTCGCGGGTCTCGCCGGTGTCGAGGCGCAGGACCAGAAATTCCTGACCGTCTGCGGTGCGCAGGTTGAGCGGGGTGACCACCTGGTCGTAGATCACGTTGCCGTCATCCCAGACGAGGTGCATCCGGCTCCGGTGCATGATGGCGATCTCATACTGGTCGTANNCCCCCTTGCATCACGGTCGGTGGACCGCTAGGATGAGAACAAAAGGAGAACACATGCCAACCGACCGCGAACGTGAGGTGTACGATTTTGTGCGTGCCTATACGCGCCGCCACGGGGTCGCCCCCAAGCTCAAGGAGATCGCCGCGCACCTCGGCATTGCCTCGCGTGGGGTGGTGCACCGCTATTTGCGTTCGCTCGAAGAGGCGGGCCTGATCGTCATCGAACCGGATGTGGCGCGCGGTATCCGGATGGCCGCCAAGTCCACGCGCCGGGTAACCCTGCCGGTGCTCGGCCGCATCGCCGCGGGACTGCCGATCGAGGCGATTCCGGACGAGACCGAAATCGACCTGTCCGAATTTTTCATGGGCCCGAACCGTTTTGTGTTGCGGGTGGCCGGCGAGTCGATGATCGAGGCCGGCATCCTGAACGAGGACATGGTGATCGTCGAGAGTCGCGCCACCGCTCGCAATGGCGAGATCGTGGTGGCGCTGATCGACCGCGAGGAGGCGACACTCAAATACTTCCATCGCAACGCCGACGGCTCGATCACGCTCCGGCCCGCGAACCGCACGATGGCCCCGCTGCGGTTTGCTGCCGAGCGCGTCACTGTCCAGGGTGTGGTGGTTGGCCAGATGCGTTCCTACCGTTAGCGGTTTCCACGTGGCCACCGCCGGCGCCGACTGTTACTGGCCGCGCGCCATCCTGCACCTCGACATGAACGCGTTCTTCGCGTCCGTCGAGCAGCGCGATTTTCCCGAGCTGCGCGGCCGGCCGGTCGGCGTCACGAACGGTGAGGTTGGCACCACGCTGATTACCTGTTCGTACGAGGCGCGTGCCCACGGGGTCAAGACCGGCATGCGGATTTACGACGCCCGCCGGCTGTGTCCGGATCTCATCCAGCGCCCGTCCCGTCCCGGTGTGTATGTCCGCGAATCGACCCGCATCATGGGGGCACTGACGAATCTTACCCCGGACGTCGAAGTGTTCAGTGTCGACGAGGCCTTTCTCGACGTGACGCACTGCCAGCGCCTGCACGGCACGCCCGAACACATGGCGCGTTGGGCCCAGACGCTGGTGCGAAATGTGAGCGGCGGGTTGCCGTGTTCGGTGGGCGTGGCTGGCACCAAGTTGACGGCCAAGTACGCCTCGGATGTGCTCAAGCCGGACGGCATCACGGTGATCCCGCCGTGGGAGGCGCGCGATCGGTTGCGGGACGTGCCGGTGGAGAAGATCTGTGGCATCGGTCCGCGCATCGCCGCGTTCCTGGCCAGCCACGGGGCGCGCACCTGCGGTGACGTAGCGGCGCTGCCGATGAATGTGCTGGCGCGCCGCTACGGCGTCACCGGCAAGCATCTGTGGCTCGCCTGCCAGGGGCGTGACACCGGCGCTGTAATGCACGACGTGGCGCCGCCCAAGACTGTTGGCCATGGCAAGGTGCTGCCGCCGCGCACCACCAGTGCCCGTGTGGTCGAAACCTATCTGCGGCACATGTGCGAGAAGGTGGCGGGCCGGCTGCGCCGCCTCGACATGCAGGCCGGCCGCCTGTACATCGGCCTGCGTTACGGTTTTCCGGATCACGGAATCGAGACCGTGATCGCGGTGCCACACGGCACGCCGGACGGCCGGCAGTTCTATGAGTCGGCACGCGCATTTCTGCAGGCCCACTGGCGGGGCGAGGCGGTGACCCAGGTGCAGGTCACGGCTACCCACCTGATCAACACCAGCGGGCAGCTGGAGCTGTTCAGTCCCGAGGAGGTGCGGACCCTGCACCGTTTTGATGCCATCGATCGCATCAACAATAAATACGGGGAATTCACCATCGCCCCGGCCACGATCCTGGAACGCTCCACCATGCCGAACGTCATTGCCCCGGCCTGGCGACCGGACGGTCACCGCCAGACCATTCCGGACTGAACGCACGTCGGCGTTACCGTCGAGCTTCGCTTCAGGCAGAATGAGCGCCATCGGCGGGGTAAAGGGCCGGTCCAATCAATCATGAATCGGAGTGAGCACGGTGAGGCAATCAGGCAGGGGCAGGGTGTTGGGTGCGGTCATGGGGGTGATGGCGGTATTCGGTCCGGTGGCGCATGCCGATCTGGTGCTGAGCGCACCGCCACGCGAAAGCCGCGAGGCTGGCGAAAAGCTGTACGGCGCACTGGCCGAATATCTGTCGAAAGCCACCGGCGAAAGAATCGTGTATCGCCATCCCGATAACTGGGGCATCTACCAGGCCTACATGACCAAGGGCGAGTACGATCTGGTTTTTGACGGACCGCACTTTGTCAGCTGGCGGATGGCGCGTCTGCAACATGTCCCGATCGCGGCTCTGGACGGCAAGCTCCGTTTTGTCGTTGTCTCGAAAACGGACAACACACGGGTTCACCAGCTTAACGATCTCATCGGAAAAGGGGTGTGCGGACACGCTCCCCCCAACCTGGCCACCCTGACACTGTTTGACCAGTTTACCAACCCGTCACGCCAGCCCCTGCTGGTGGAAACCAAGGGGTTTGACAATGCCTATCAGGCCCTGTTGTCAGGACGGTGTGTGGGCACCGTCCTGCCGGCCGAGCTGTACCGCAAATACGATGGGCAGGCGAAACACACCCGGGTTCTGTATGAAAGTACCGCAGTATCCAACCAGGCATTGACTGCCGGTCCGCGGGTATCGGCCGAGGTGCGAAAGCGCTTGCAGCAGGCGCTGCTGTCTACGGAAGGCAAGCCAGTGGTGCAACCGGTCGCGGAAAGTGCGGGTGCCAGTATTTTCATTGCAGTGACCGACGCCGACTATCGCGGTTATGACAGCTTGTTGCGAAATGTCTGGGGGTTTGAACAGCACTGACGCACCGGGCGGCTTGCCCGTATTTGCCTGTCATTGCCGGCAAGCGGGTTCATCCTATAATCAGTACTGGTGCGAGATCCTTGAATGCCAAGTGGAGGGCATATGCAGATTCTTGATCAGGCGGTGGAGTTAATCCGGAAACGTGGCGGGAACGGCCCACAGGTGGCCTCCAGGCTCGAAGCCTTGGCGACACTGTGCGACGAGGCCGCACGCATCTGGAAAAGCTACATCGATACGCCGGGTGCGCCAGGAGACAAGTACACACTGGTCAGCTGGATGGGTGCGGGCCGGGCCAATGAACTTTACGAGCTGAGTCTCAAGGCCAAGGTGTTGGTGGATGAGGTGCGTGCCGGGGCCGGACCACAGGCACGGCTTCTGGTGCTGGATGAAAGTCCGATCGTCATGGCGTATGCGCAATTAAAAGATGGCGAGACCGGACCACAGGCAGCCCGGGATCGGCTCACGGCCCAGCAGGCCATGAGTCAGCACCTGCGCTCGCTGGCCGGCCAGGTGCGCAGCGTTAAGCCAGGAACCGCCAAGGCTGCCGGCAAGCCAGCCGTGAAGAAAAAGGCCGCGAAACAAAAGCCGCCAAAGAAAGCCGCAGCCAAAAAGAAAACCACCGCCAAGAAGAAGGCGGTCAGCAAGAAACCGGCCAGGAAACCCGCAAAGAAAGCTCCGAAGAAGAAGTAATCCACGGCCCGGCTTGTACCGTCAGCGCGCGCAACCCTCGAGGTTGTGCGCGTTGTCTTTTTATACTCTCGTGCAATTGTGACAAAAACTATCAGGCCGCGGCGCTGTCGGACATTCTGTAGACGGAGCAACGGGGTGGCCCTAATATCCCGAAACACTGTTCAATAGAGCACTGAACCGAGGAACGTAAATATGTCCGTTTCAACGCGAGCCCGGCGTATTACGGGGGTCGTGGCCTGGCTGATCGCCTTTCATGTGTTGCTGGCCTATGGATTGCCGGAAGGTCTGTTCATCGGTCTCGTCATTGGCCTGGGCGTGTTGTACTGGCGTGCCGGTGCCATGGCTGCGGCCACCGTGTCGATGACGCTGGTTCTGGTGACGGTGATGTACTGGGCAACCCTCAAGGTCACCGGTTTTGAAGATCGCATCTATTACCGCCCGGATGAGAAATACGTCGTATTCGATTACAACAACAATCATCGCCGCTATGCGTCCAGCATTCATGTCGAGGCGGACATGCCGCATGGCGATTTGCGCGCCATGACGACCGATAACGTTGCCGAACCACGCCATATCACCTTTCACACCGACCGTGACGGGTTTCGCAACGAACAGGATTACCATGGCCAACGTTTCCTGCTGATCGGTGACTCGTTTGCCGCGGGCAGCAGCAACAGCCACGAAGACGCGCTGGTTTCCCAGTTAAAACGTACATACAAGCTCGATACCTATAGTCTTGCCTATCCCGGTAGTCCGGCTGATTACCTTGCCTATCTGCAGGGATTTCTAAAACGCCACCCGGGCGATGCCCGGGTGTTGTTGTTTGTGTTCGAAGGCAATGACTTCGAGGAAAGTCGCGGTCGCCCGGAACACCTGGTGGCGCGATATGGGCGCCGCTATTACGAAATGTTTTCCGGACTGAACACGTACCGGGTAACCAAGTCGCTCATCAAGCGCTTCACACGCAGCCGTACCATCAGTGAAGGCAGTGGTCTGTTGATCACGGAACTCGCCGGTCAGAAGATGGCCTTCTATCAGCGTTATGTGAATGTCACTCGCCAGACCGTGCTGCCGCCGCCGGAGGGCTTTGAAGAGGTATTTACGAACTTCAAGCCATATCTGCAACAGGTTTACTTTATTCCCACCAAGTACCGTGTTTATCACCAGCATGTGCATCCCGGCGAGAAATTGCCAAACGCCCAGTGGGACTACCTGGATGGTGTTTGCCGGCAGCTCGGCCTGCGCTGCACAAACCTGACCGCCGCACTGGTGCAGGAATCTGATGCACTCCTCAAGCGTGGAGAGTTCACCTGGTGGCGCGATGACACCCATTGGAATCGCAATGGCATCGCCGTTGCAGCCCGGATCGTTGCGGCCGATTTGAATCGGGCGACACAGAACGGCACAACGAAACCTTAGCAAGAGTGATGCTGACGCGCCTGTTGGCAAGTTCGGCAAGGATCGCTTAATGAGTAGCGGCTGAGTAACAAGGAGCGTGCGTCACACAATGAGGTCTCAGGGCATTTTTCTGGTAGCCATGCTCGGTCTGGTCAGTGCGGCCGCCGCCGAATCCAGAACTGTTAGTGAAGTCCTCACCGAGCCGGTCTTTCACGGCCAGGTCCAGTACTACGAGGATGGCCCGAAAAACGCCCCCACGGTGGTGCTGGTGCATGGGCTCGGCGACAAGGCCGCTCACGACTGGAACAGTCTTACTCGTGTATTGTCCCGGGAATTTCGTGTCGTCCGATTTGATCTTCCGGGTTTCGGCCGTTCCAGCAAGGGCAACGCCTCCTATACACCCGATAACTACGCAAGCCTGATTCGCTACCTGGTAGAACGGCGTATTCGGGCCGAACCTTTTTTACTGGTCGGTCATTCCATGGGCGGGGCCATCGCCCTGCGTTATGCCGCCCGATACCCCCAGAGCGTGTCAGGCCTGGTGCTGATTGATGTGCCGGGAATTCTGCATCGGTCCGTATACAGCCAGCACCTGGCGCGTCAGGGCCTTGGCTCAATGGTTCCGGGACTGTCCATGGCGCCTAACGATCCGTTGGGGAACCTGCTTGGCAATGCATTCAGCAATGTCGAACGGAAACAATTGATGCCCGAGCTGGTGCTTCAGTTTCCCCAGATACGTCAAAAGATGCTCAACGGCGAACCGGCCAAGATTGCCGGACTGGCCCTGGCGCTGGAGGATTTCACTCGTGACATCACGGCCGTCAAGAATCCGACGCTGGTGCTTTGGGGGGAGCGTGACACGGTGGCACCGTTGCGTACCGGGCGACTGCTGGCCGCCGTGATGCCGCAATCGCAGCTGACGGTGTTTGAGGGCAGCGGTCATGTGCCGATGGACGATGTGGCGGAGCAGTTTAATAAAACCGTCCTCGACTTTTTACGAAACCCGCAGGTCAATCATGTCAACGCCATATTGCGCACCCCGCTCACACCCGTGCAGAACAATCGGGTGGCACAGTGCCGGGACCGTGACGGGATGACCTTCGAGGGAGAGTATGAGCAGATCAAGATTATCGGATGCCGGAACGTGGTGCTCCGTCGTGCACGCGTGCACAAACTGCGCCTCATCAATTCCGATGTATCGATCGAGGATAGCCGGATTGGCGGCGGCGATGGCGGCCTGGTGGCAGACGATGCGCGCGTCATCATCACCGGCAGCCGGATCGAAGGTAAGGTTGCCATCACGGTGATTGAGGCGAAACTCGATATTGCCGGCAGCCGGATCATTGGCGAGGACGCTGCAATGGCGGCACGCTATACGTCCGAAGTAGTGTTCTCGGTCAGTCGAGTGGAAAGCCCGTATAACTTCGGAGAGCTGCATGGCTTCCGGGTAGTGACGGCGAAGGATCTGCTATAGGGCACGGCCGTGGCAGGCCGGTTTCAGTCCAGTTTTCCAAACAGGTATCCCGAGTAGCGGGTGATATATCGACCGTGGTTGTTGTACGTATGGGCGACATCACCGACGTTGCGGCCCAGGCCAAAGACATAGGCATCATGATCGTTGAGCGGGACCAGCACGACCTTCACTTCCCGGTTTTCGATTCCGGAAATGCGAAGATCCAGCAGCAACCGCCCGTCGGCTATCTCCACACGGCAGTGCTCCAGGTCGACGAGATACTCGGCGTCCGGATTGAGGATCTGGTAATCACCGGTATAGGCCGTCCACGTCGGTGGGATTGGGTAAGCTGGAATCTTTTCGGCCGGGACGATCACCCGATCCTGGAGTACTGCAAAGGGACGGCCGGCCACTTCCGCGAATTCGATGGGCGGAAACGGAATTGGTACCGACTTGAGGCCCAGCAGGTTGTACTCGACCCGGAACCGGTTCTCGCTCACCGGCACCAGATCCAGCTTATGGTGCAGGACATGCAGGCGCAGGCGTTTGCGCCCCAGCGAAATGTGGGCCAGTGATCCCATCAGGCTGTAGTCGCCGACGCGTCTTTCCAGGTCTGCGCGCGGCAGCGTCAATTCCGGTGCCAGCGGTCTCGCCGGATGGCGAATGCCATGGCGCACTTCCAGTGCCAGTTGCAGGGCTGCTTCGGCGGTTTCCAATACGAGGGCATTGGCGCGATCGGAATTCGCCATTACCACAACACCCAGTTTCATTTCCGGGAGGATGGCCATCTGGCTCAGAAAGGCCTTGGTGCCTCCGTTATGCCAGGCCTGTGATCCGCTCGAGTCGATGCGCAGGCCGGAGAGGATCCAGCCGAGACCAAACTTCTGGCCAAAATCGAGTGGACAGTCCGGATATTGCGGCTTGAGCGACTCAGCCAGCGCCGCATCGCCTAGCACGCGTGTACCATCAAGTGTACCGTCGCCAATCACCATGCGCATGAAGCGTGCCACATCCTGAACCGTACTATAGAGACCGCCGGCCGGGAGGTCGCGAATCCGCGTCGGGTGTGAAGGGCGCTCGTACACATAACCACGCGCCAGCCGATCGGTCAGGGGTCCGGTCGGAGTGAAACCGCTGTGCTGCATACCGAGCGGATCAAGCAGGTGGCGGGTGATGGCCGTCACATACGGTTGACCATGCAGGCGCTCAAGTACCAGCCCCAGCAGATTGAAGCCAAGATTCGAGTAGTTGAAAACCGTGTGCGGTTCATACGCGAAATGCTCCTCGCGGAGCTCCTCCAGCAACTGCTGCAGGGGTGTTTCGGAGAAAAACCCCTTGAGGTAATACGTCGGCAAGCCGGCGTGGTGACTGAGCAGTGCACGGAGGGTGACCGGGGCTGCATTCGGCCAGCGCGACTGCATCCGGAATTCCGGCAGGAAATCGCTGAGTGGCTGGTCCAGACTCAGGTGGCCCTGTTCCTGCAATTGCAGGATGGCCAGGGCCGTGACCACCTTGGTGATGGATCCGATCTGATAGACCGTATCGGCAGTTGCCGGCTGCCGATGCTCGCGATCCGCCCAACCAAAACCTTCGGCCCACAGCGTTTGCCGGTCATCGACCACGGCAATGCTTAGGCCGGGAACGCCGCTTTTCGCCATTTCCCGGCGGATGCGCCAGCGCAAGTGAGCCTTGAAGTATTCCCAGTTGCCATCGATATTTTCCGGGCGGGCCGGAGGACGTGGCAGATTGGCCATGGCCAATAACGTCGCGCTCAGGCGCTGGACACGTCGCAAGTTGCGGATCAGCATGAATCGATGCATCGATAGGAAACAGCTCGTGTATATATTACAGCGTCAGAGTGCAGCTGGTAATCCGGCCCGTGAATCCCCATCTTCCCGGTTTGTCACGATAAGAGACTTCCATGACCACCCTGCACATCGTCTGCCCGGTCTGTCACCGCACGAATCGCGTTCCGACAGCCCGGATTGTTGAACAACCGAAATGCGGAGCCTGTCAGGCCCTGCTGGTCGATGGCAAGCCCGCGGACCTGAGCGCTGATGATTTCCATGGGCATCGCGAACACAGCGATTTGCCGTTGGTTGTGGATTTCTGGGCGCCGTGGTGCGGCCCATGCCGGCAAATGGCACCGGCGTTCGTGCAGGTAGCCGGTGATTTACGTGGTCGTGCCCAGCTTGCCAAGGTGAATACTGAGACGGAAGGGGCGTTGGCCAGCCAGTACAACATTCGCAGTATTCCGACACTGGTGATCTTCCGTGGCGGACGTGAAGTGGCGCGCATGAGTGGTGCGCTGGATGCAATCCGGCTTCGGGCCTGGATCGAGCAATCCCTAAGCGGGTGATTCCCGGGTAATCAATAAAAAAGCGCCCCGTTGCCGGGGCGCTTTTTGTACTACGAGAGACGGCGACTTACTTCTTCTCTTCAGCCTTCTTCTCAGTCTTCTTCTTCTCAACCTTCTTCTTCTCAACCTTCTTCTCTTCCTTCTTCTCGGCGGTCTGGGCCGGGGCAGCAGCCGGCTTGGCGGCGTCAGCGGCGTAAGCAGCGCCGAACACGAAGGTGAAGATCAGGGCGAGCGCAGCAGCAACAGTCTTCTTCATGGCAATTCCTCTAGGGGTAGTAGTTAGGTTTTCTGGTCCAGAAACATTGGTTACCGGCCATTACCCTCACCTATAGCAACCCGTGTGCCAAGATGTAGTAAATATATATTTATATTAATATACAGTGACTTAAGTAAATTAATAGGGAATTAATTTGTCACGGCCACTCACGCAGATACTACAAATTTTGTAGGATGCACTGATCCACGAAACCACATAATGCGTCGATTCCTCTTTCCCCTTAACCGCCTGCAGCGCAAGGTGGTGAACACCATCCTGGTGATGGTGGTCGTGCCCATGCTGGTCGCGGGCATCGTTGCCGCCGAATGGGTGTCATCAAATTTCGAGGATCGCCTGCAGCGCTGGATCGAGGATTCGGCGCGCGTCGGGGAAACCTGGCTGCGGGCCTATCAGAACGATGCGGTGATGCTGGGCGGGGTGCTGGCCGATGACCCGGAGTTTGTTGCTGCTCTGGAGGGTGGCGACATGACTGTCATCAAGCAGCCGGTCGCACGCATTGCCAGGGAACTCGGCATCAGCTTCATGCAGGTGTACACCGCGCAACAGATCCTGGTGTACACCTCGATGCCGGTGCGCATGCAGACGTTGTGGGAGCCGGGCCAGTCGCAGGCTGTTATGCGGGTGGCCGAAAAGAAGAAGAACCTGCTGGCGGCGGTTGGTATTACCGGCATTCCACGCCATGGCAAGCCTCACCACTACCTGGTCCTGGGCGGGGTGCTCAATGAGGATTTCATCAGCGAATTGAATCAGCTGACCGGCCTCAAGACGCGATTGTATTATCGCGAAGGGGCGCGGTATTTTGACATCCTTTCCAGGCCGGGGCATGTGAGCGAACTCAAAGACCTGCCCAAGGAGGCGATGCGCCGGCTCCAGAAGGATAAAAAACCGTACTACAGCACCAGCGCCGAAGAAGGGCATTACCGTGGCCAATACACGCCGGTGGTGGATTCGGCAGGGCGAGTTGAGGCCATCCTCTTTAGTGGACTGGAACGACGTGGTTTCGAGGAGTTGCTGACCAACCGGTTGTTGCTGTTCGTGTCGATCATGCTCGTGGGTGTGCTGGTCAGCGTCCTGGTTGGCGTGTTTCTGTCTCGCGTTGTTGTGCGGCCGGTCGAACATCTGCGCAATGGCGTCATGCAGCTATCGGCCCAGAATTTCAATACCACAGTGCCGGTCATGAGCGACGATGAGGTGGGTGACCTGGCGCGGGCCTTCAATGCCATGGCCAACCGGCTGCGGGTGGCACGCGACGAACAGAACCAAACTTTCCAGAAAGACAAACTGGCCTCTCTCGGTGAATTGTCGGCATCTTTGGCCCACGAAATCCGTAACCCTATCGGAGTCATCAATACCTCCGCCGCGCTGCTGGAAAAAGCCGAAACGCCGCAAAAGCGCGCCGAACTGACTCGCATGATCCGCGAGGAAAGTGCACGTGTAGGCAGTCTGGTGCAGGACTTCCTGCAGCTCTCGCGTTTTCGCCAGCCAGCCCTGACACGGCTGGATCCGATGATGCCAGTGGAGCGGGCGCTGGCCGCGGCGATCGCCGGACATGACAATGTTCGAGTGGAAAAGTCATTGCAGCATGACGGGGCATTGATTCTCGGGGACCCAGGCCTGTTGCAACAGGCCTGGTCGAATATTCTGACTAATGCGGTTCAGGCCATGGGACCCGACGGGGGAGAGTTGCGTATCGAGTCGAGAGTCAGTGATCACATGGTGGAACTGACTGTGGAAGACAGTGGTCCGGGCATCTCACCGGAGATCATGCCGCGACTGTTCGAACCGTTTTTTACCACCAAGGAGCAGGGGACCGGGCTGGGCCTGTCTATTGCAAACACGCTGGTTGAGGCGAGTGGTGGGCGACTTGAAGTCCAGCCGCCGCGTCACCGCGGCGCCCGGTTTGCCATGCACTTTCCGATACAGGAAAAGGATGACGCCACATGAAACGTACCGTGCTGGTCGTGGATGACGAAGCCAATATGCAGAAGGTGATGCGTATGGTGCTGGAAGACGTCGGTTACGCTGTAATTACCGCCGGCAGTGCCGAGGCGGCGCTGCCGCACCTCCGGAAAGACGATGTGGATGTGCTGGTGACTGACGTGCGCATGCCGGGAATGGGTGGGGAGGCGCTGATCACGCGCTCCCGTTCGGAGCATCCGGAGGTGCCTGTCATTGTTGTCACGGCACACGGCACCATCAAATCTGCAGTGCGGGCCGTGAGTTCGGGGGCCTCCGATTACCTCACCAAGCCCTTTGAACCGGAAGAGCTGGAAATCGCCGTACACAATGCGGTCAAGTTGCGCGATATCCTGCGGGAAAACCAGCAACTCAAGGCCACGGTCAAGCAGTCACAGGTCGGCAAGCAATTGCTCGGCAACAGTCCGGCCACTCAGAATTTGCTTGAGGAGATCCAGCGGGTCGCCCCGTACAAGACCAACGTGCTGATCATGGGAGAATCCGGGACCGGAAAGGAGTTGGTGGCACGCACCATCCACCAGAGCGGTCCGCGGCGTGATCGTCCGTGGGTGGCCATCAATTGTTCGGCCATCCCGCGTGACCTCATGGAATCCGAGCTCTTTGGATACGTGAAAGGCGCCTTCACCGGTGCCAACCAGTCCCGCCTCGGCCGCCTGGAGCAGGCGCAGGGCGGCACGCTTTTTTTGGATGAAATCGGTGATCTGGATCCGGCGCTACAGACCAAGCTATTGCGCGTGTTGCAGGAGCGCGAGTTCTCGGCGCTCGGTAGCGACCAGGTACGCAAGGTGGATGTCCGCATCATGGCGGCCACCAACCGCAATCTCAAGGAGATGGTTCAGCAGGGAAAATTTCGCGAAGATCTGTATTACCGGCTGGATGTCTACACCATCCAGGTTCCGCCGCTGCGCGATCGCCGCGACGACATACCGTTGTTGGCCCAGGCGTTTCTCGATGAATTGGCGTCCGAGACCGACAAGCCCGTGCACCAGTTCAGTCCGGAGGCGCTGACTGTACTGGGTGACTACAGTTGGCCGGGGAACATTCGTGAACTGCATAATGCAATCGAGCGATCGCTGCTTTCCTGTCGCGGTGACACCATCGAGGCCCGTGATCTGCCCTATGCGATTCTGCGGGGCGTCGGGAGCGCGCCACAAGCGGATTCCTGTCTCGACATGATGGGATCAGCCGATCTGGATGCCTGGCTCGAGAGTGTTGAACGCCGCGCCATTCTTCAGGCACTCGAACAATCTGGCGGAGTACAGGCGGCGGCGGCTCGCAAACTTGGCATTTCTGAGCGCAGCCTCTGGCATCGCATCAAGAAGCTGAAAATCCAGGTGAACCGATCTTTTGCGTAAAACGGCGAAATGCCGCCGGGGAGTTACAGCTGAACGGTCTGTCCGTCCAATGGAAGTTGAGCCTCCCAGCCCAGATCGGCAGCGAGCCGCGTCTGTAATGCCTGCATCTTGTCCGGTTCGCCGTGCACCAGGTAGATCCGCGGTCGCGGTTGAAAGTTATTAGCCCACTTCAGCAGATCGGACTGGCCCGCATGGGCCGAGAAGCCACCCAGTGTATGGACATGCGCCTTGACGGCGATTTCTTCTCCGAGCAGACGTAACTGTTTTGTTCCATCAACAAGTGCGCGGCCCGGTGTCCCTTGCGCCTGGAAGCCGACGATCACGAGATGCGCATTACCGCGCCACAGATTCCATTTCAAATGATGGCGAATTCGTCCACCGGTGCACATCCCGCTGCCGGCGATGATGATCGCGCCGCCACTGATGCGGTTGACGGCCATGGATTCCTCGACGGTGTGTACGTACCGTAGTACCGGTAGAAACTCGCGTACGCTACGGCCATTCTGGCGCATCGCGGCGCGCGCCTCGGCATTGAAGACCTGGCTATGGCGCTGGTGCACCTCGGTGGCGGCAATTGCCATCGGGCTGTCCAGGAACACCTGCGTCTGCGGAAGTCGTCCGGCATGGTAGAACTCACCGAGGTGATAAAGGATGTCCTGGGTGCGCCCCACGGCGAATGCCGGGATCAGCACGTTGCCTCCATCACGCGCGGCATGGGCCAGTATCTCCTCGAATTCAGCCAGGGTTGCTTCAAGCGGGCGGTGGTCGCGGTCTCCGTACGTGGATTCGAGCAGCAGTACATCCGCCGTTTTCACGACTTCCGGGTCACGTAAGAGCGGTGATGCGTGATTACCAAGGTCGCCGCTGAACACGATCTTTGTGGTTTTGCCGCCATCGTTGATCCACAGCTCGACGATCGCCGAGCCGAGAATGTGGCCGGCATCACGAAAACACAACTCGATGTCGGGGGTGATTCTTGTTCTTTGTCCATAAATAACCGGTTCGCCGAGACGGAGGGCAGCCTCGGCATCGGCAACGGTGTACAGCGGTTCAATCATCCGTTTGCCAGATCGCTGGCGCTTGCGGTTCTCCCATTCGATGTCTTTTTCCTGAAGGAAGGCGGCATCCTTGAGCATGATATCGAGCAGTTCCAGGGCCTGCGGTGTGGCATAGACTCGGCCGCGAAAGCCTTCGCGCTTGAGGCGCGGCAACAGCCCGGAGTGATCGAGATGGGAGTGTGACAGCACCACGGCATCGATTTCGCGCGGGTTGAATGGAAACGGACGCTCATTCAGTGCATCAACGGCGGGCGGACCCTGGAACAGTCCGCATTCGAGAAGCACCCGGTGTCGGGTCGTCTCGAGGAGATAGCAGGAGCCCGTGACCTGCTGCGCGGCACCGTGAAAGGTGAGGGTGGCCATGTGTGGCTGGCCGTACGGGCTTACTTGAGGGTTTTCACGCCCGCGGGAGTGCCGAGCAGCAGGACATCAGCCGGGCGCCGGGCGAACAGACCGTTGGTCACGACGCCGACTATATTGTTGAGCTTTTGTTCGAGCTCCACTGGATTCAGGATCTGGAGGTTGTGCACGTCCAGGATCACGTTTCCATTATCCGTGACAAACCCGTCACGCAGTTCCGGGCGACCGCCGAGCTTGACCAGCTCGCGGCCAACATAGGAGCGCGCCATCGGAATCACCTCGACGGGCAGGGGAAACTTGCCGAGCACATCCACCAGTTTTGACTCGTCAGCAATGCACACAAACGTCTTCGAGGCTGCCGCCACGATTTTTTCACGGGTCAGCGCCCCACCACCGCCCTTGATCAGGTGCAGGTGGTGGCTGGATTCGTCGGCCCCGTCCACGTACACGCTGAGCTCGCCCACGGCATTCAGGTCATAGACCTGAATGCCGTGTTTCTTGAGGCGCTCGGCCGAAGCCACCGAGCTGGCGACCGTTCCCTCGATCTTGCCCTTCATGGTGGCCAGGAAATCGATGAAATGGTTGGCGGTGGAGCCGGTGCCCACCCCGACCACGGTGCCGGGTTCGATATAGTCGAGGGCCGCCTTGGCGACGGCTTTTTTCATTTCATCCTGTGTCATGGCTTGTCGTGATGTGGTCGATAGGCTGTCAGGATACCGTATCGCCGATACATTAATAAAGAATCGTCTGGTAGATTAACCGGACATGGCCGAATTGCCGGCCGAACGACCTCAGGGGAGTCCGCGTGCCACAGAAATACCTCAATCGCATCCTCAACGCCCGGGTTTACGACGTGGCCCGGGAAACGCCGCTGGACCCCGCGCCCATCCTGTCGCACCGCACCGGCAACCGGATTTGGCTGAAGCGCGAGGACGAACAACCGGTGTTTTCGTTCAAGTGCCGCGGGGCCTACAACAAGATGGTGCACCTTACGCCGGCTCAACTCCGCAAAGGGGTCGTTGCCGCGTCCGCCGGTAACCATGCCCAGGGCGTAGCGCTGGCTGCACTCCGTCTGGGCGCGAAGGCAGTGATCGTCATGCCGCGCACCACACCGGCGATCAAGGTCGATGCCGTCCGTAACCTGGGGGGGCGGGTGGTGCTGCATGGCGATAATTATGATGCCGCCTACGCCCATGCCCGGGAGATCGAGGCGCAGCGCAAGCTCGTGTTTGTCCATCCGTATGACGACCCGGAGGTGATTGCCGGCCAGGGTACGGTGGGCATGGAAATCCTCAAACAGCACACCGGCCCGCTGGACGCCGTGTTTGTTCCGGTTGGCGGCGGCGGGTTGATCGCCGGCATGGCGGCCTACATCAAGCAGGTGCGACCGGAGGTGAAAATCATTGGTGTCGAGCCGGAAGACGCCGATGCCATGGCGCGCTCGCTGCGTGCCGGCAAGCGCGTGGTGCTCGATCATGTGGGTATCTTTGCCGATGGCGTGGCGGTGCGCAATGTCGGCCAGGAGACCTTCCGCCTCTGCAAGCAGTATGTCGACGATATGGTCATTGTCTCGAATGACGAGATCTGTGCCGCGATCAAGGATATTTTTGAGGACCGGCGCTCGATCCTCGAGCCGGCTGGCGCCCTGGCCTATGCCGGCCTCAAACGCTACGTCGAAAAGAAGCGCCTGCGCCACAAAAACCTCGTGGCGGTTGCCTCCGGTGCCAATGTCAATTTCGACCGGTTGCGGTACGTCGCTGAGCGCGCCGAAATCGGCGAACGCCGCGAGGCCATTCTCGCCGTCACGATTCCGGAGCGGGCCGGCGCCCTGAAAAAATTCTGCTCGATTCTTGGCGACCACAGCATCACCGAGTTCAACTATCGCTATGACAATGCCCAGGCGGCGCACATCTACGTCGGAGTGCAGATGCGCGAACGCGAAATGACCAACCGGCTGGTACGGACCTTGCGACGCAGCGGCTACGCCACCCTTGATATGACCGATAATGAGATGGCCAAGCTGCACATCCGCCATATGGTCGGCGGTCATGCTCCGGCGGACCTGAACGAGGTGGTCTATCGTTTTGAGTTTCCGGAACGCCCCGGGGCGCTCATGAACTTCCTCAATCAGATGGGGGGTCGCTGGAACATCTCGCTGTTCCACTATCGCTCACACGGCGCCGATTTCGGCCGGGTACTGGTCGGCATGCAGGTGCCGGCCGCGGACAAGAAGGAATTCCAGAAATTTCTCGATCACCTCGGCTATGAGTATGTCGAGGAATCCCGCAATCCGGCTTACCGGTTGTTTTTGAGCTAACGTGAAACCGAACGGCGTTACCGCGGAGGAGACGACATGAACGCAGTGGGTTTCGGAATTGTGTTGTACCTGATCGGTGTCGTCATCATGGCCGGCGACGTGTTTTACGGCCGGACTATCCAGACCGAGGTGGCAGCGCTGGGTATCGCCGGCATACAGTCCAAATACGGNNCTGGGCACGTCGCATAGCCCGGGCTATTTCGGTATCGGCGGAATTACGATTCTTGGACTGGTCGCCGCGTCCATGTGGTACTGGGGACGCTTCCGCGTGCGTCTCGATGACGCCAGACGACCGGCGGCCGACTGGCAGGGTCTCGGATATCTGGCATTCGCGCTTGCTGCCTGGAACCTGTGCGGTTTTGGCGGCATGCCCAGCTTTGCGGTCTATCCCGAGAAAATGATCGCGCTCAATGCAATACCGTTCGCGGTCGGCCAGCTCAAGGCGGTAATGGCGTTGTTTATTCTTGGATGGGCATTCACGGCCTTTGGGTTGTTTCGAGCATCTCGAGGTTTGGCTCAGCCGTGACGAGCCAAGTCGTCGTAGTGATTAGGCAACGCCCTTCGTTATCTTCCGTAACTGATTTCGTCTGGGCTCGGCTCCTATTTTCCTGCCGGAATCCGCGCCATCTCCCGGATGATAACGTCCTGCTTCGGAACATTCTGGTGCATCCCGGCATTACCGGTGGTTACGGCCTCTATCTTCTTGAGCACATCCATGCCCTTCGTGACTTTGCCGAATACCGTATAACCCCAGCCTTGCAGAGTCTTGGCGCGGTGATCGAGGAAGGTGTTATCCACGGTATTGATAAAGAACTGGGCAGACGCGGAATGGGGGTCAGATGTGCGCGCCATCGCTAGCGTTCCGGCCGTGTTTTTCAGTCCGTTATCAGCTTCATTCTGAATCGGTGCGCGCGTCGGTTTCTCTTTCAAACCTGGAAGCATACCGCCACCCTGGATCATGAAGCCCGGGATCACGCGGTGAAAGATCGTGCCGTTGTAGAAGCCCGAATCCACATACTGCAGAAAGTTGGCTACGGTCTTTGGGGAGTGACGTGCATCAAGCTCCAGATCAATGACCCCGAGGCTGGTGGTCATGCGTACCCGCGGGTTGTCGGCCTTGACCGGTTCGGCGGCCGAAGCAGAGAGCGGCAGGACAAGGAGTGTTAGCAAGGCAAGTATGGCGGTTTTCATCACGGGTCTCCGTTGTAATAAATCAATCTGATTTGTCCATCTTCAGGATGGTATTCCATTCCTTTGCGGTAACCGGCAGGATCGATAACCGGTTTCCTCTCTGCAGCAGCTGCATATGCTTGAGCGCCGGATTGTTCTTGAGGGCGGCAAGTGTAATGGAATGCTTGAGCTCACGTTCCAGTTTAACGTCGACCATGTACCAGATGGGTTTGGAAGGAGAGCTCTTCGGATCAAAATGTTCGTTGTCCGGAGCCCAGGCGGTGTGGTCCGGGTAACCGGCGCGCACGATTTTCACGACGCCGACAATGCCCGGTTCGGCGCAACTGGAGTGGTAAAAGAAGGCCAAATCACCTTTCTGCATGCTGTCGCGCAGAAAGTTGCGGGCCTGGTAGTTGCGCACCCCGTCCCAGTGCTCGGTGCGTTTCGGCCGGGACTTGAGATGATCAAGACCAAAGCAGTCCGGCTCGGTTTTCATCAGCCAGTAGTTCATCGATCAATCGAATAGATAATGTGCGCGGTCGGTGACCACAGCCTGTAGTGGTATATCCCAGGCAAAGGTTTCAAGGTCCTCGACCCGCTGGAAATCATGGGCCAGGCCGACCAGGTGCGGTTTGTGCCAGAGCCGGCGCGTGCGCAGGAACGCCAGGCTCTTGTCGTAGAATCCGCCGCCCATGCCCAGGCGATTCCCGCGTGCGTCGAATGCCACCAGCGGCATGAGGATGAGGTCGAGTTCCTGCGCACGCACCCACAAGCGCGACGGTACTCGCGGTTCGGGAATTCCAAAGCGATTCAGAGTTAGTGGGGTATCTGGCATGTACGGAGCGAACCACAGGCGATCGTGGCGCAGGCGCGACAGAATCGGCAGGTAACAGAGTTTTTTCGCCGCCCAGATTCGCTCCATGAGTGGTTGCGGGTCAATCTCGCCGTCGTTGGGCAGATACAGCGCAATGCGGCGGCTGACGCGGAACAACCGGTTGGCAGCAACGTTCGTTGACAGTTGCGCGGCCGCACGCCGCTGTTCGGAGTCCGACAATGCGTCGCGTTGCTGGCGCAAGGTGCGCCTGAGGGAGTGACGTGCGCTTGGATCAGTCACGGAAATGAAAGAGGCGCCCTCCGCCTGTGCCGTACCGCCCCATTGCCCTGAACCGAAGGGTTCAGGTGGGTGCCACCGAGATGCATCAGGCTTCCCACTCGGAGGTGGGCTTGCACAACAGCATCTGCTGTAGCGGCTCCCGGCTTAAAACTTATAGGTTCAGAGGACCAGGAGCGGATACGAACACCGCAGAGGGCGCCATGTCTGTAAGTATAACTCAATCCGTTGCCCAGTCAGTCCAGCAGCGCGGCTTCAATCTTGTGATTCAGAGCCTCTAACCGGGAGTCGAGTTCGGCAGGCACGCTGGTTGAGTGGGTGCGCAACTGCTGTACTTCATTGCTGAGGTTCAGCGCGGCCATCATGGCCACACGTTCGCCGCCGATGACCTTGCCGCCATTCTGGATTTCGCGCATGCGTGAATCCAGCTCGCGGGCGGCGGCGATCAGGGCTTCGCGCTCGCCGTCTGGGCAGGCGACCATCAGCTCCTTGCCGAGAATGGAGATATTGACGCCGCCGGGCACGGATTTCACGATCCGCGCTCCAGGGCCTTCAGGCGGCCGATCATCGACTCGATCCGGGCGCGTGCAATCTGGGTTTTTTCCACCAGCTTGGCATGGTCGTCGCTCAACTGATCCTGGTGCGAACGCATGGTACGGTTCTCCTGGCGGAGCTTCTGGCAGGCTCCGATGAGGTCGTCGACACGGCTTTCAAGCTTCTTAAGGTTGTCGTTGTCCATGCGGCAGCCGCCCGGATGCGATTGGTTGATTAATATTAGGAAAGGTCCCGGTTCCGGTCAACGCTTCGGGGAACAGGGTGACGTGCTAGACTGTGAATCTCGTCTCGACGTCCACCCTGCGGGCCACCCATCGGCTCGGCAACAGATGCGCCCATGACCGCCACGGCTATTCCCAAACCGCAGGAGCAGGTAATCCCTTCAGGCCGGAACCTGTTCAAGGCCATTGTCCTGCTGGTGTTGCTGTTGATGTCATTTTTTCTCACCCAGCACGGGGTGGCGGTAATCGCCGCCAGCGTCTGGCCAGCCGGGGTCGTGATAACCGTGACATGGCTATTTGTTGGAATAATGGCCGTGTGGCACAGCGTATTGATCATCGGCATGGGTATTCTGGCACACGACGCCGCCCACCGGGTGCTGTTCCGGTCGCCGTTCTGGAATGAAATGATCGGTGGATTGCTGGCGGCACTGGCGTTGTTGCCGTTTTATACCAATCGTCAGATTCACCTCACGCATCACGGTTATGCGCACCAGCCGGAACTCGATCCGGAGAATGCGATACACCATCACTCCTTTCTGTTTTCATTCACTGCCGGATCATTGATTGCGCTGGTGATTCATTACCGGCTGCTGTTTCAGAACCTGTTGCGCCTTCGCGACCCGCGTTATACCGAGCGCGTGTTGCTTGACCTGTTGTTTGTGGCTGAAGCCGGGGTGCTCTATTTTGGGCTGATCCCGGCGCTTGGCTTGTCTCTGTCGGTCTCGGTCATTCCCATGCTGGTGGCGCTACCGTTGGTGTTTTCCTGGCGGGCGCTCTCGGACCACTACGGGATACCGGCCATTGAGCGTACTACCAACAAGGGTCCGGTGCTGGATGTCGATGCCGAGAGTTGGCACCGCGACCGCCACAAGCGCAGCCGCGAAGTGACGGGCTGGGTGGTACGCACTCATCCCGTGCTGGAGTGGCTGTGGAGTCACGTCAATTACCACGAAGTGCACCATAAATACCCCTGGCTCTCGCATGTCTATCTGAAGGCAGCGTTCGAAGCGACCGAGCACCGCCAGCCGTACCTGGTCGTCAACGGCTACTGGCGGTCCTTGCTGAATCTGCGCCATCGCCGGTATTACGACTCCCGCGAATCGGCCCGGCCATATCTCAGCACCCCCGACTGGTAACGGCTCTGCCCGGCCCTCTGGGGTTCGGGCATAATGGGCCCATGGACCAGACCCCGTTTGCCCGACGTCGCCGAGATGTGATGCAGCACATGGGTGGCGGCGTGGCCATCATCCCGACCGCCCTGCAGCGGGTGCGTAACCGTGATGTGTATTTCCCTTTCCGTCCGGACAGCGACTTTTACTACCTCACCCATTTCCCGGAACCCGAAGCGGTGGCCGTCCTGGTGCCCGGTCGCGCGCACGGCGAATTCCTGCTGTTTTGCCGTGAGAAAAACCGGGAAAAGGAGATCTGGGAAGGCCGGCGCGCCGGCCTCGAAGGTGCGCGAGAATTTTACGGGGCAGATGACGCCTTCCCGATTGATGACATCGACGACATCCTGCCGGGTTTGCTGGAGAACCGCGACAAGGTTTTCTACAGCATGGGCCGTCATCCTGATTTCGACGCGCGATTGATGGGTTGGGTCAACGAGGTGCGTGGCAAGGCCCGCAACGGTGTGCATGCGCCCGGCGAATTCGTGGATCTCAATCACATTCTTCATGAGATGCGGCTCATCAAGGGCGCCGATGAAATCAAGCTCATGAAACGCGCCGCCCGGGTGTCATCGGTCGCGCACCGGCGCGCCATGCAGGCCTGCCAGCCGGGAAAGACGGAGTATGAAATCGAAGCTGAGCTGCTTTATGAATTCCGCAAGGGCGGTTGCCTCTTTCCGGCCTACCCGCCGATTGTCGGTGGTGGCGCCAATAGTTGTATCCTGCACTACAACGAAAACAACGCCGAGCTGCGCAAGGGCGACATGCTGCTGATCGACGCCGGCGGCGAGTACGACGGCTATGCCGCCGACATTACCCGCAGTTTCCCGGTGAGTGGCAAGTTCACGCCCGAGCAGCGTGACATCTATCAGATCGTGCTGGCCGCCCAGCACGCGGCCATCGACCAGGTTCGCCCCGGCAAGCACTGGAATGAGCCGCACGATGCCGCCGTGCGGGTGCTCACGGATGGCCTGGTGCAACTCAAGTTGCTCAAGGGCAGTCTGGATGCACATATCGAAGACGGAAGCTACAAGCGCTTCTACATGCACCGCACCGGCCACTGGCTGGGCATGGATGTGCACGATGTCGGCGACTACAAGGTCCACGAGTCCTGGCGGCAGCTTGAACCGGGTATGGTGCTGACGGTCGAGCCCGGGCTGTACATCGGTGAAGCCGATGATATCCCCAAGGGGTTTCACGATATCGGCGTGCGCATTGAGGATGATGTGCTGGTAACGCGCGATGGTCACGACGTACTGAGCAAGGACGCGCCAAAGGAGATCAAGGAAATCGAGGAGCTGATGCGTGGCTGAGATGAAACCCCCGGCGAACGCGTACGACGTGTTGATCGTTGGCGGCGGCATGGTGGGCGCCAGTCTGGCCGTGGCCCTGCGCAGCCTGCCACTGAAAGTCGGTTTGATTGAGGCCGTGGAGTTCGAATCGTCTGCCCAGCCCAGTTATGACGACCGTACCGTTGCCCTGTCTTACGGCTCCAAGCGCATCTTCGAAACACTTGGGGTATGGAACCGGCTCGAAGCGGATGGTGCCACAGCGATTCACCGCATCCATATCTCCGATCGCGGGCGGTTCGGGTTTGCACGCCTGAGCCATGCCGATGCCGGGGTCGAGGCGCTCGGCTGGGTTGTTGAGAACCGCGCGTTGGGACGGGCCCTGAAGGAGAGTTTGACCGACAGCCCTGGCCTGACGTTGTTCTGCCCGGCGGCCATGGAATCGGTTGAATATGGCCCGGATAGCGCTCAGGTGCGTATCCGGCATGGCGAGCGGGTGGACACTCTGACGACCCGACTGGTGGTGGCGGCCGATGGTGGTCGTTCACTGGTTCGCGAACAGGCCGGCATCGAAACCCGCCGCCGGGAATATCACCAGACCGCACTAGTGACCAATGTCACGCCGGAGCGGTCGCATGCGAACGTCGCCTATGAGCGATTCACCGACAGCGGACCGCTGGCGCTATTACCCATGCGAGACAATCGCTGTGCCGTGGTTTGGAGTCTGCCGCCCGAGCGGGCTGAGTCGATACGACAGCTGGATGACACCGCCTTTCTCGCTGCCTTGCAGGAGCGCTTTGGCCAGCGCCTGGGTCGCTTCCTCAAGGCCGGGCACCGTGCTGCCTATCCGTTGGCCCGGACGGAAGTCATGGAGCATGTTCGCCCGCGGCTTGCGCTGATCGGCAATGCGGCCCACACCGTGCATCCGGTCGCCGGTCAAGGATTCAATCTGGGATTACGGGATGTCGCTACCCTGGCCCAGATACTGGGCGAAGCACAGCGGGCCGGAGAAGACCCCGGCGACCTGACCGTATTACAGCGCTATGCGCAATGGCGCCGGCGTGATGTGTGGGCCACATCCAGTTTCACAAACGGCCTGGTGAGTGTTTTCTCCAATGATCTTGCGCCCCTGTCGGTAGCCCGCAACCTCGGTTTGGTGGCGGTCGATCTGTTTCCTCCTGCCAAGCGTGCCTTGCTGCGTCTCAGCATGGGTCTGGCCGGACGTTTGCCGCGGCTGGCGCGCGGCCTGCCGCTATGAAGAAAAGCTACGACGTTGTGATCGCCGGAGGCAGCATGGTCGGCGCCACCCTGGCGGCGGCGCTCGGCGACAGCAGATTGCACGTCGCCGTGATCGAGTCGCAACCGCTGGAGCCAATCACGGATCAACCAGACCTGCGTGTCAGCGCCATTACGCTCGCCTCCCAGACAGTATTCGAGAACCTTGATGTATGGGACGCCATGCGTCGCCAGCGCGCAACACCGGTAGAACGCATGCAGATATGGGAAGGCCAAAGCGTCCTGAACTATGACAGTGCCGACATCGGTGAACCCTGCCTGACCTGGATCGTCGAGAACCGCGTCATGGTCAATGCCCTGGTGACACGACTGCGGCAGTACTCCAATGTCGAGTTGTTGAATCCGGCGCAGCTGACGGCCGTCGATATGGATGCGGACCGGGTGCGGATCAGTCTGAATACTGGGCCAGTGCTGACGGCGCGATTGCTGGTCGGCGCCGACGGCGCCGACTCGGCAGTGCGCAAGGCCGCGGCCATTGATTGGCGGCGTCACGACCTCGACCAGTCGGCGTTGGTGGCGCGAATCCGTACCGAGCATCCCCACGAACACACGGCGTACCAGCATTTTTTGCCAAGCGGGCCACTTGCGTTATTGCCGCTCGATGATTTGCACACAGTCTCGATGGTTTGGTCGGCAGATCGTCCGCGCGCCCGGGTGCTCGCGGCACTGGACGATCCGGCCTTCAATCTCGAATTGCAACAGGCCTTTGGTTCGAGACTGGGCCGGTTGCAGGTGGCGGGTCCGCGCGCCTCGTTTCCCCTGGCGTTGGGTTTCGCTGATATGTACACGTGCGAACGTATCGCCCTGATCGGCGATGCCGCGCACACGGTGCACCCACTGGCGGGGCAGGGTGTCAACCTCGGTATCCTGGATGCCGTGACCCTCGCCGAGGTATTGCAGGGGGCGATCGGCCGCGACATAGGGTTGCACCCGTTGTTGCGCCGCTATGAACGAGCTCGCAAGGGCGCGGACCTCGGCATGCAGCTGGTCACGGGCGGATTCCGCTATCTGTTCGGCAGCGAATGGCCGCCGGTTCGAGCGTTCCGCCGGGGTGGCCTTACCCTGACTGAGCGATTGCTGCCGCTAAAAAATGCCATTATGCGCCAGGCCAGTGGCCTGACCGGCGAGCTGCCGACATTGGCCCGACGTACCGCCAATCGGCTTCAGCGACGAAGTGATCCGCGGCCTCGCTTGGAGTAAAATACCCACTGGATGCAACCTTGTGGAAGCGGATTCCCGTAATTTCAGGAGGATACCGTCATGCCAAGTCCTGAACGCCGTCAAGGCACTCGCAAGCCTTTGAAGTACACCGCCATGCTGGCACATACGGCCGGGCACCGCCTGTGCACTTTGCGCGAATTGAGTCTCTCGGGCGCCATGCTGGATGTCGGCTGGGGCGCACTGACCCATGACGCGCCGGTACGGCTCATGGTCGATTTACCGGTTGATAGCGGCGTCCGTGGCTACACCTTGTCGGCCACCGTGGCGCGCGTGACCACCAGTGGTACCGCTCTGCGGTTTGCCGATCTTGATGCCGAAACACTGCTGGCCTTGTCGCAATTTTTGCGCACCCATTGAGATCCATCGTGTCGTACCCGCCGGGCAGGCGTTCCTTTAGCCCGCAACAGCATCATCGTTTCCCATGAATCACGATTTCTGGAACCAGCGCTATACCGAGCCAGGGTTTGCCTATGGCACCGAACCGAATGCCTTTCTGGTTTCCCAGGCGCACTACTTCAAGCCCGGCATGAAGGCGCTGGCGGTGGCCGATGGTGAAGGACGCAACGGGGTCTGGCTGGCGCAACAGGGTCTGGATGTGCTGTCAGTTGATGCCTCCGAGATTGGGTTGCAGAAAGCACAGCAGCTGGCGGCGGATCGCGGTGTGGCGCTGCGCACCGAACGGGTCGAGCTCACCACTTGGGCCTGGCCTGTGGCCATGTTCGATATTGTGGCGGCCATCTATATTCATTTCCCGCCGCCGGTGCGCGCCATAATGCATCGCGCCATGTTCAACGCCCTCAAGCCGGGCGGTGTCCTTATCCTCGAGGCGTTTACGCCCGACCAGTTGAAGTACCGGAGCGGTGGGCCGCCAGTAGCCGAAATGCTGTATACCCCTGAGCTGCTGCGTATTGATTTTGCCGGTGCCGAGATCCTTCATCTCAACGAGCGAGTCACGGAACTTGCCGAAGGGAAATATCACCGTGGTCCGGCCGCAGTGGTGCGCCTGGTGCTGAAACGCCCAGGGAGGGACTAGCGCCGTGTGCAAACCCTGTGGTCCATGGGTAGACGTCGGCGCTGCTGATAGAAAGAAAGACGCCCCCAGAGGGGGCGTAAACAGGAGGAGATTGAAGAAGTCGTTGTGGCTTGTCCACCCGGTATCAACGCTCTCCCCAGGCGTCTTTTAGCAGGCTGGCCGCAACCAGGTAATCGTCCCGGCTGGCGGTCTGGAAGTCACCGTTGAATTCATACAGTTCACGCAAGCCGGCAATCGCCGTGCGCGCTGCCGGTGTGGCTAATGCTAATGTGATTTTGGCCTGATCTCCGGCGCCCACGCGCGGCCCGGCGGACAGGGTCTGATTGGGATAGGCTCTGGCCTTGAACACCACGCGCGCGGCCCGGCTGTGTGGATCGTATTTTGCAAGATTACCGAGCGGCAAAATCGCGGCGCTACAGTGACCAGCCTGCAAATGTTTGTAAATGGTGTCCCAGCCCTGGGTGCTCACGATCAGCGGTTGACGCATGGGGTTGTCAAACTCGTTGAGTACCGACAGGGTTCCCAGATTTGGCGGACTTATGCCGCAGATCGAGCGTCCGGCAAGCTGTTTGAGGTCGCGAACTTTCTCATTCGTCTGTTTCACGATTACCACAAACTCCGAGCTACCCGGTGCCTTCACGAGGACGTTGTGCTGCAGGTGAGCAGCGCGCCAGCCATTAAAGTGTGGATCGTCCAGTACCAGATCGTAATCCCCGCGCCGCATCTCCGCCTGATAGGTCAGCCAGTTGTCGGCATAGTGGAACACCACCTTCTTGCCGGTCGCCTGACTCAGGTATTCCGCCATGGGTTGGTAGATCCGCTGGGCGACGGCCGCTGTTTCACGTGGCGCTACCGCAAAAACGTACACGCCAGGTTCGCGGGCCGCGGCGGCAGGCGGCAGGTGTGAAGCGGGGGCGAGCAGTCCGGGACTTGATGTTATAGGCGGATGGTATCCAACCTTGTGAACGGCGTCTCGTTCCGCGGCCGCAACGGTGCCGGTCATCGCAACCAAGGCGGCGGCAACGACAAACCGGTTCCAGTTTCGTTGAGCCCTCATGACGAGCGTCTCCAGTCGTCGCGTGTGTGGGCTTGCGTGGTGATGGTTCCCCGCATTAATAGCCCCATTCGTTCTTGAGATAACTGCTGAGACCGGCGAATTCCTGATTGTTGGTGGCGATAAATGATTTGTTGTAGCCGTATTTGGCCCGTAACCGGGCGGTAATCGCCTCGCCCTTGGGTGATTGCAATGCGCGCACGATCTTATCCTGCTCGGCCGAAGTGATTCGCGGCCCTGCCGAGAGCGCACTGTCCGGGAGACTGGCGCCTCGGAATACAATCCGGGTCAGACGGCCGCCCTCTTTCTCGAATTGCTCAAGCTTTTTCAATGGCACGGCGGCGGCATCGCACTTGCCTTCGAGGACGCCGCGGTAAATGTTCTTCCAGCCATCGACATTCACAATGACCGGCTGGCGCATTGGATTATCAAACTCATTGAGTACGGTAAGGGTACCGAGATTCGGTGGCGCATAGCCGCAGACGCGGCGACCGGCGACCTGCTTGATGTTGGTGATCCTGGTGTTGTCCTTGTTGACCACTACCACAAATACATGTTCGCCCGGGACCTTGAGCAGGGCCGTGTGGCGGGTATTGGCCGCACGCCAGGCGGTGAAATGCGCGCCGTCGAAGACCAGGTCGTATACGCCTTTTTGCATCATGCCTTGATACGCGCCCCAGTTTCCGGGAAAGCGGAACGTCACTTTGCGCCCGAGTACCGTGGTGAGGTACTCCGCCACCGGTCCGTAAATGCGCTCGGCCTCACTGGCGTCTTCACGTGGTGGAGCGCTCAGGACCAGCTCATCGATGCCAGATGGAACGGCACGCATGGCCGGTCCGCCGGCTGATGCTGGACGAAACGAAACCTTGGTGGCCAGTTCCGCTGCCATCGACGAGCTGATGGCAAGTACCAGTGTGGTGCCCAGAGCCAGGGCGAGGAATGAAGCAACGGAACGATGCTGGAACCCGATCATGATGTACACCTCAACATTCTTGTTATTTCCAAACGACAGCGCCACAGTCCATTTCCATGCGGTCCTGTCAGACCCGGCAAATTCAGTCGCCTAGCGGGACTCCGTTTACCGAACGGTGTTCAGTGAATGTAGACATCCACTCGGTGGTTGCCATACCGCCTGTCTGGCTTGTGATGCTTACCCGACAAACGGCTGAACAAATAACGGTTAGCGGTCAAATCACCCAGTCATGCTGCCAATAAACGGCGGCATGGAATCCAGAATTGGGAATTTTGGTGCGCGCAGTGAGGATGGGCCGTGCGGAGCAAGAAGAAGTTTGGGGACAGACCGTCTTGCCAGCAGCTGTTCCCGACCATGGTGCTGATCGACAGGCATCCATCCTGGAGCCAGTCGATCAGCACCACTGAACAATGCAGTGTGTTATTCGTAATACAGGCTGGTTTTCAGGAGGCTGCCGAGGCCGGCATATTCGCCACGGTCCGCGAAGACAAAGTCCTTGCCGGCATAGGCCGCGCGCAATTTAGCGGTTGCTTGCTTACCCTCGGCCGATAGCAGGCCCTGGGCAATTTTGGCATGCAAATTTGCCGGAATCCGTGGTCCGACTGAGAACGCCTGGTTGGGCATGGCCTTGTGGGTGTACAGGGTGCGCGTCAAATGCTTGGCACCATCCATCTTCTGCAGATTCTTGATCGGCAGTATCGTGGCCACGCACTGGCCGGCGATCAAAGCCTTGTAGTTGTTGTCCCAGCCCTTCGTGTTGACGATATTCGGCTGGCGCATCGGATTGTCAAACTGCGAGAGCAACGTGAGGGTGCCAAGGTTGGGCGGCGCATGGGCGCAGATTTGGCGACCGGCGAGGTCTTTCACCGTCTTGTAGCGGGTATCGTCAGCTCGCGTGACGACGACGAACACAAATTCTTCCGGCAGTTTGACAAGCGGAGTGTGATTCAGACGCTCCATACGCCAGCCGTTGAAGGCCGGACCATCAAAAACGATGTCGTATTCGCCCTCGGTCATTCCCTTGCTGTAGCTGAGCCAGTTGTCCGAGTGCTTGTAGATAATTTTTTTACCGATTACCTGTGAAAGGTAATCCACCACCGGCTGGTAGGCAGCGGTTTCCTCGGCCAGCGTGCCACGCGGTGGGGCACTGAATACCAGTTCCTCGCGCGGGGCACTCAGTTGCTTGGTCGCACTGCCGGAGATGCCGGATTCCGATTTGGGCGGCTGGAATGCAGTCTTGAGCAGTTTGCTGTCGTCGGCTGCGGCAGCAATTGGAGAATTCCAGGATGTAGCGACGAAAAGTACAGCGGTAACGGACAACAACCCCACGACCCGATTCAGTTTTGTATTTCGCATGGTTCGATCCTTTGCGGCTAACTTGTTTGGCACGTTATACAGTCTTGGTGCCAGGTCAGCGCGCTCCGTGGATTACTCGCGTCCGTCCCTGGCTCTTGGATTAACGATAGAACGGCGCTGATTGATGTCTAGGCAGGCCGGTACGCGATGACATGGATTACCGACGAGTGGTTACGGGTACCGGACAATGAGGAAGGCGCACCAGGGTGGTGCCGAAATCCGGCACCAAAAAAACCCCGCCGAAGCGGGGTTTGTTGTACGTGATGGAACAGTGAATTACTTGAAGGAAATAAACACGGCTGAGGTCCAGACCTTGGCGTCGTCCACCTGGCGACCCAGGAAGTACACCGGTCGGTGGCCGTGCGGCCCGTTGTGCGGGTCGATGTTCAAGGTCCCCGTGACTTCACGGGGTGCCGCAACATCGGACATGCGCTCCAGACCGAGGAACATATCCACGCCCGGCAGGTCTTTTTTGAGACGCGCCGCCTCCAGTAGTTCGGCGCCGGTGGTTTCCCACTCGAACTTCGGGCAGTGGACAAACGGATTGCCTTTGAGCGGATCACCCACCTTCACATAACCGTCGATCGTGCCCTCGATCTTGATCTTCGCGGTCTTGAGGTGCGAGACGTCGATCTCGATCGCATCCACGTCGCCGTAGGTATCGCTCTTGAAGCCGATCGTGGTTGCCGATTCGCGCCAGCAGGTTTCCTCGATATGCTCGAAGCCCAGTCCCTGGAAGTCGTTGATCACGGCATTGGTGATGGTGATCTTCCCTTTCCAGGCTGCCCAGCGGTAACGGTCCTTGACGCGCGCGCCGCCCCAGCGGAAACGGATCTTGCGGTCTGAAAGGCCAAGCTCCTGCTGCAGGTCGCGACGCCAGATCTCACCGGTGTGATCATAGGCCACGATTTCGTCCCAACCGGCATCGCCGAGGAAGCGGTATTCGAGGGTGGCCGCGCCCTTGTGCTCGAACTCGTCGCCCATGATGTGCTTGCCGCAGCGCAGCAGACCATACGTGCGTTCGCCGGTAGAGGCAAAAGTATGGCGCGCGCGCAGCGCCTGGGCGATCGCCTTGCGGCTCAGTGACGGGGCAATGACACCGGCGACGCCGCCCTTGGTGCCAAATACTGCCGTGCCCGGCACACCACCGCCACAGCGGCCACGGTGCTCATCGCCGGCCATCGAGGCGCCGATTTTGTAGCCGCGTTCCATGGCTTCCTGGTACAGCCANNTCTTCCAGCGGCCAGGCACCGGGTTCGACCTGGCTGCCCTTGGTGTCCTCATTCCAGTCCACCGAGCGCACATGCTCGCCAGTCTTGAGGAACGGAAACTCGGGCTCGCCATCGTGCAGAAAGATGACGTTGTGGTCGCCACCCGCGCAGGAGCTGCCGCACCATTCGGTGCCGGGGTAGGCGACAAAACTGCCGTCTGTGGAAATCTGCCTGATCAGTTCGACCGTTTTTTTCCACTTCTCGGTAGTGATGTTGAAATCGTTATGCGCGAACGCCAGCACATCGAGCCCGGTGACGTCACGGCCATAGGTCAGGTTATAGACCGTTGAGTTGGTGCCGATCGTATCCTCCGAATGGACGTGCAGGTCACAGTAATAGAGGCGCGGGGCCTCCAAGGCCTTGTCGACGGTGGCATAGAAGGTCACCGGCTTCACCCACGGGTGTTCCGGAAGGCGCGCCGTGATGGCCAGCTCGCCCGGCTTGTCTGTCGGCACATCGTCCAGCAAGCGCACGGCCCAGCCCTTGTCGGCGAGTTTGGTTTTCTTTTCGTACACCGGTTTGCCATCAAGTGTGGCGGTGATCTCGACCAGGTCGGGGCGATCCCAGCAGGCATTGCCCCATTCATCCTCGGCACGGATGCGCAGCGGCAGTTTCTCGCCGAGTTTCACGATGCGCGAACCGGCCCACTGCAGTTGCGCCGGCACGCCCGGCACGATCTGAACGACGAGATCCGGGTTGACGGCGGCGAAACGCGAAGTGCCGAGCGGGTCGACATAGCAGCGAATCTTGAAATTCTGCTCGACAAACGTCTGTACGCGGGTTCCGGGACCGCCGAAACGCCGGTCGCCAAGGCGGATGACGATGTGGTCGCCGGCCTTGAGGTAACCATCGAAGGTGTCGACGATCACGGCCTTCTGGAACGGGCGCTCATGGCCTTTTTGGTCGAAGCGAACCTTGAGGTACTGGACAGTCGCCGGGCTCTGGCCGGGAATGGTCGGGGCGGCGTGGTATTCAGCCGAAACATAGTTGGCGCCCGACGGATCCGTGGTCTGGAATAGCGCCCAATCAGAATAGAAGCGGAACGTCGCCTTGAACCACGAGCCGTCAGCCATGCCGGACGCGCCGAGTTCATAGTCAATAACGATCTCCTGCCAGGAGCCGGCGACCATGCTCTCGATATTGCAGCTGACCTTGCCAAGGAACGGCATATCCTTGGTGGCGGAATAGAGACCTTTCGGCGCATGGTAGTCGCCGAGCTGCTTCTGGATTTCCTCTTCGGGAATTTTCTTCATAAATCGACCTCACGACGTTGATGATGAAAACAACGCCCGCCTCCTGAGAGAGGCGGGCGTCCGGAGACAATGGCTAAGGCGTTACTTCGCGAACGGCCAGGCGGCCGCCGGATCCCACACCGGCATGCCGAGGATGGCATACCACGGCGCCATGATCAGGATGCCGTAGGCGATTGCCAGCAACACGCACACCCAGCCGGCCTTGGCGTAGTCGGTGGTGCTGAAGGTGTCGGTGCCGTAGGCAATCACGGCGGCCGTGATCTGCGTCGGCAGGATGTAGGCAAAGGTGTCGGTGTCAGCCACCAGCATGGTGAAGGCCACCGGGTGCAGACCGAGTTGCTTGCCCAGCTCGAACAGGATCGGGGCCAGCAATGCCACCGCGGCGACATTCGACAGCATGCCGATGCGGATGATGTGGGTGCCGGCCATCATGATCAGCAGGACCAGCCACCAGACTTGGCCCTTGACCATGCCATGGATGCCATCGGCCATCCAGCCGGCCAGCCCGGACTTGCTCATGGCCGCCGTCAGGGTAATGGCGCCGCCCAGCAGCAGGAAGGTGCCCCACATGGTGCGGTCCTGTACTGCCTTCCACGGGAATGGAAACAGGCCCGGAATAAACAGCACCAGCATGCCCATGAGGCTGATGATGCCAAGCTGGTAGGTATGCACCTGGTAGATCGGGCTGCCCTTGCCAAGCATGAAGAACAGGGCCACACCGGTGAAGACCAGCAACAGCACCAGCTCACCTCGCGACATGGCACCCAGCTGTTTGTGCATTTTCTGGATCGAGCCGTGGCCGCCGGCGATGTTCACACCTTCGGTCTTGAAGTGGTAACGCACCCACCATTGGGTCAGCACGAACATCCCGAGATACGGGAACTGCAGCAACATCCAGTCGAGATAGCCGAGCTGGAAGCCATTCTTGCCGAACAGGTCGACGAGAATCAGGTTCGGCAGATGTGCAGTCATGATGAACATGCCAGTGATCATCGAGCCGTAGACCAGGGTCTGGATGACGATGGCTTTCTTGGCTTCACGTTCCTTCTCGCTGTCACCGAGCAGGTTGGTTACGCCCTGAATAATGGGCAGCAGGGTGGCGGAACGCGCGACCGCTGCCGGGATCAGGAACGATAACAGCAGGTTGACACCGAAGAACCCCCAGATCACACGCCCAACGTTGGAGGCTCTGACCTTGTCTAGAATTACCAGCGCAATACGTCGGTCGAGCTTGAGCAGTTGCATGATGGCGCCGACCATCAGCGCGAACAGCAGCAACCACACCACGTGTCCGGTGAAGCCGGCAAACACCTGTTCCATCGGCGGAGCCAGTTTGCCTTTCTTTTCCACCCACGGCAGGGCGTGGGTAACGATCAGCAGAGTCGGAATACTGATACCGGTAATACCCACCGGCATGGCTTCTGATACCCACATGATGCTGGCCCACACGACAATGGCGAGTACTTTCATGCCCTCGGGCTTGAGGCCTTCCGGCGCGGGCACCACCCACATCAATAGCGCGAAGGCAACCCAGGCCAATACGAATCCCAGCAGCGCACGTGTGGGATTGCGTCCGCTCTCCTTGATGTTCTGGCTGAGGTAGCCAAGCACACCACCATCTGTATTTGTAGCCATCCTTATGCTCCTAGTTAGTTATCGAATTGCGAATTATCAGTGCCCTACGCAAACCGTACTCCACGATAGAATAGCCCGGTTTCCGTGCGTACTCCCGTCCATCATTAATAAGGCCGCGCCAGCTTGAGTCTGTCGGCTGGCCGACAGTAGGCCGGCGGGGTATGCTGGAGCATGAGATTACCCTGCATATCAATTGTTGAATATTAATATTTAGAGTACCGGGAATAGAGGGAGGAGCTAAAGATGGATCATGCTTGGTATACCGCCCCATCGGATTTCTGGGGCAGCCTGTCACCGGCGGTGCGCGCTGACCTTGCCTTGCTGGGCACGCGCGCCCGATTTCGCAAGCATGAAATGCTGTTTCGTGCTGGCAGTGACGGCAGTGATGTCTATGTGCTGATGTCTGGTCGCGTCAAAGTGTATGCACTGTCACCGGTGGGCCGTGCTGTAACACTTTGGTTCTGTCTCCCCGGCGAGGTTTTCGGTTTGGCGGAGATGGTTCGCAGCAGCCCGCGCATGGTATATGCCGAGGCCTGCACCGATGCCGAAGTGTTGATCCTGCCGTGTGACCGGCTGCGTGCCCGGCTGCTGTCTGACGCGGTCACCGCCATGCAGCTTGTGGACATGCTGTCATGCCGGTTGCGCCAGCTCTCCGATGCCATGCTCAACCTGATTTCCGATGATGTGAACACCCGGGTGGCGAAATTGCTGTTGCGACTGCATGCTCGCTACGGTCGACCCCTGGAATCCGGCGGGTATCTGCTCGATCTTCCCCTGACGCATCAGGAAATGGCTGACATGATCGGGACCACCCGGCAATCTGTCAGCAGTGCTGTCACCCACTTTCGACAGCAGGGTTTGTTGACGACCTCGGGCCACCGGTTGTGCCTGATGGACCCCGAGCGACTGGCTGAAACGACTTCTGCAACACGGACAGGTCTGCACGCTGTCGCCGCGACCCCCGTTGAAACCGATGTCAGCCTGGAAACCTGACCCGATGTCGCTGCGCACCATGTTGGGCATTGCGCTGGTGATCAATGGATATGTGCTGATCTATTACCGATTACTGGTCAGACATTTCTATCAGGAACAGTATGGAATCAAGGAGAGTACCTTCGGGGCCTTATTCAGCTTTCCGCCTTATGCGCGCCTGTCCGAGTTGGGTAAGAAGTACGCGCGCCGATACTGGGTAACGCTGGCACTGCTGATTGTCATATTGCTGATGAGCGCGTTCGTCAAAGAGGGGCCCATCTGGCCAAATGCCGCAATACCACCGGTCATTTCGTCCGGCACGGATTCCCGCTAGGTTATGACCTGCATCGATTATGGCAGGGACCGTTTCGCCCCAGCCTGAGGCTTCAATGAATGGATGCGCACAATGAAGGATGACGGGCCCGGGCCATCCCGAGAGCGTTTATCAGAACCCGGCCTGAGAAGCCTGTTTTGGATCTTTTTCAAGATTGCCTGTACGAGCTTCGGCGGGTTCATGGCCATGATCGCCGTCGTGCAGAACGTAGTCGTGGAGCGGCGCAAATTGCTCTCGTCCGCGGACATGGCTGACGGCATCTCGCTGGCCTCCATCCTGCCCGGTCCGGTGGCGGTGAACCTGGTGGCGTATGTCGGCTATCGCCTGCGCGGAGCAGCCGGCGCCGCCGTCAGCGCGATCGCGATCGTCCTGCCGTCGCTGACGTTGATCCTGCTGTTGTCCGTGGCCTATTTCCGTTATGGTCAGGTACCGGCCGTGTCACGGCTGTTCCTCGGGTTCATCCCGGCCATGACCGCCATCATCCTGGCGGCGGCCTGGAACATGGCACGAAAATCAGTCACCAATTTGCGTGAGGCCATATTGGTGGTGGCGGGGGCGGTCGTGCTGCTGGTCGCGGGTGGAGTGTGGAGCACCCTGGGGATCGTGCTGGGCGCTGGCGTACTCGGTAGCTGGTGGTTTCGTGAACGCAGTGGCCCTGCTGATTCGCCACCAGCACCGGCTGTACCGGTACCGCCCAGGCCGGGCGACTCGAAGCTGCACGCGGTATTGCCATTTGTGAGCACGGCTGCGCCACTCCTCAGCGTCGATCCCGGACTGCTGGCCAAAATCTTTTTTACCTTTGGCGGCATGAGCCTCATGCTGTTTGGCGGCGCCTATGTGTTCATCCCGCTGATCCAGGAAGTGGTCGTCGAGGGGCACGGCTGGGTAAGCCAGCAGGAATTTATCGATGCCGTGGCCATGGGCCAGGTCACACCGGGGCCGATTCTGGTCAGCGCCGCCTTTGTCGGTTTGAAGATCGCCGGGCTGGCAGGAGCCTTGGCGGCCACGCTCGGGATCTATCTGCCCTCGGCACTGCTGATGATTGCGAGTTCTCGGGTTCTCGAACACATCAAGCGCTCAGCCGTCATTCGTTCGGCCTTACGCGGTGTGCGGCCGGCAGTGGTCGGTATGATCTTTGCCGCTGGTGTCGTAATCGGCAAGACTGCCGCCCCGGTCTGGGTTTCGGTCGCGATCTTTGCGGTGTCGTTGCTGGCGCTGCTGCGCTTCCGCATCGAGGCCGTATGGATCATTCCGGCGGCCGGTGGATTCGGCTGGCTGTTTTACTAAGCCGGGCGGTTATTCGTCGAGACCCAGTTCCTTGAGTTTGCGTGTCAGGGTGTTTCGTCCCCAGCCCAGGCGTACGGCCGCTTCCTGTTTACGCCCGCCTGTGTGGGCGAGCGCCGCCTGCAATAAAATCCGCTCGAATTCCGGATTCAGTGTTTCCAGGATGTTGCTTTCTCCGTGTGCCAGCTTCTGTTCGATTAGATTTTTCAGGCCCGCTCGCCAGCCGTCCTGAGTTGCGGCCTGACCATCATCGGAGCTGAGCTCGGGCGGCAAGTCCTCGACACGAATCGTTTGACCCGGTGCCATCACTGTGAGCCAGCGACAGGTGTTTTCGAGTTGGCGTACGTTACCCGGCCATGGAAGCCGGGCCAGGGCTGCAGCGGTTTCCGGCAGCAGTTGTTTCGGTTCAACCGCGAGTTCAGTGGCCGACTGCTTGAGAAAGTAGCGGGCCAGCAGGGGGATGTCCTCGCGACGTGCGCGTAGCGGCGGCAGGTGAACGCGAATCACGTTGAGGCGATGAAACAGGTCTTCGCGGAAGCGGCCGTCCTTGACGCGTTCTTCGAGGTCCTGGTTGGTGGCCGCGATGATGCGCACGTCGGTTTCCACCTGTTCGTGTCCGCCGACCCGGTAGAACTTGCCTTCCGAAAGTACCCGCAGCAGTCGGGTCTGCAGATCGACCGGCATATCGCCAATTTCGTCGAGGAAGAGCGTTCCACCGCTGGCCTGTTCGAAGCGCCCCTTGCGCTGGGCAGTGGCACCGGTAAATGCTCCCTTTTCATGTCCGAACAATTCACTTTCCAGCAACTCCTTGGGAATGGCGGCAATGTTGATGGCAACGAATGATCCGTTGGCACGTGGGCTGTGGCGGTGCAGAGCGCGGGCCACGAGCTCCTTGCCAGTACCGGATTCGCCATTGATCAGTACCGTGATGTTGGAACGGCTGAGCCGGCCGATCGCGCGGAATACCTCCTGCATGGCTGGTGCTTCACCAATGATTTCCGGCAGCTGTTCTTCAATTCCTTCTCTTGCCGGCCGCTGCCGTCGGCGATGTTCGATGGCGCGTCGGGTGAGGCGGACCGCCTCATCCATGTCGAAGGGTTTCGGCAGATACTCAAACGCACCGCCGCGGTAGCTGGCGACGGCACTTTCCAGGTCGGAGTGTGCGGTCATGATGATCACCGGCACATCGGCAGCCTGGGTGCCCAGGGCCTCAAGCAGCTCCAGCCCACTCATTCCGGGCATGCGAATGTCGGTCAGAATCACGTCCGGTTGCTGGCGTTTCAGTGCGTCGAGTACCGGCGCGCCGGTTTCGAAGGTGCGAACGGTGATGCCTTCTTTCTGCAGGGCTTTTTCCAGAACCCAGCGGATCGACTGGTCATCATCAATGACCCAGGCGGTATCCTGTCTAGACATGTTGATTCTCCTCGGTAGCAGATCCGGCGGTCGTTCCGGGAGCAGTCCGGATTCCGTTCTCCGCGGATTCGAACGGCAGATAGATCCGGAACACGGTGCAACCCGGCTGGCTGGTGAATTCGATGACACCGCCGTGCTGGTCGATGATGTCCTGGGCTATGCTCAGGCCCAGGCCGGTACCGTCGGGCTTGCTGGTCACCATCGGGTAAAAGATTTGTTCGCGCAGTTCTTCGGATATTCCCGGGCCGTTGTCCTCGATGTCGATGCGCGCGGCCAAACGATGACGCTTCTGGCCAATCGTGAATTGGCGCTCGATCCGGGTGCGCAAGCGGACGATGCCGTCGCCGGAGATAGCCTGGACGGCGTTGCGTGCAATGTTGAGGATGGCCTGAATCAGCTGATCGGAATCTGCCTGGAGATCGGGAATACTGGGATCGAAATTGCGCTCCACGCGCAGGCGCGGTGAGGCCTCGGCCAGTATCAATTTGCGAACGTGTTCCATGACCTGATGGATGTTGACCGGCAGCTTGCGCGGCAGGGTCTTGGGTCCGACCATGCGATCAACCAGATTTCGCAAGCGGTCGGCCTCGTGCATGATGATGCGGGTATATTCCTTGAGCGATTCGGAAGGCAGCTCGCGTTCCAGCAATTGTGCGGCCCCGCGCAACCCGCCCAGCGGGTTCTTGATTTCATGTGCCAAACCGCGGATGACCGCACGGCTCGCGGCATGTTGATCATGGCGGGTTTCTTCACGCGCCAGTCGCAACAAGCGGTCGATCGGATTGATCTCCAGCAACAGGTCAGGTCCGGTCGGAGTGACCGTGCAATCAACCGTGATCCAGCGGCCGACGGGAACACCGAGGCGCAAGCCATGTTCGGTAAACGGGTGACCGGACAGCAGGGTGGTGTGCATGGCTTCGATGAATGCCTGATTGCGCGGCAACAGGTGGGTCAGAGGCTGGCCCAGTGCCTGACGGGCGCCGGTCTGCAGCAACATTTCGGCCGACGGGTTGATGGCGCGGATGGTGAGTCCGCCATCGATCAGCAGCACGGCCGTATTCAGGTTCTCCAGGATGTGCTGGGGCAGATTCTTCGACATGGGTTCCATTCCAGTTTCATATTGTCTATTAGCAATATCCGCACCAGAAAATTTTTAATTTAATTTCAATATGTTATAAATAGTGCCTGTGATTAGGGACACGTAAATGCACCATCATGGTGCGCCCGATTTCCAGGAATGCAAGTAAAAAAAACGCCCCCGAGAGGGGGCGTTTTTTTGGTCGGACCGAAGCGACTGGATCAGACGCTGTAGTACATATCGAACTCGACCGGGTGCGTGGTCATACGGAACCGGGTGACGTCGGCCATCTTGAGGTCGATGTAGGCGTCAATCAGGTCGTTGGTGAACACGCCACCGCGGGTCAGGAACTCGCGATCCGCGTCGAGTGCTGCCAGCGCCTGGTCGAGCGCGTGGCAGACAGTCGGGATCTTCTTTTCCTCTTCCGGCGGCAGATCGTACAGATCCTTGTCGGAGGCCTCGCCCGGATGGATCTTGTTCTGGATGCCGTCCAGACCGGCCATCATCATGGC
>DKBE01000021.1 GCA_002451085.1 Proteobacteria bacterium UBA6908
CGTCGTTGACGCCGTCCCCGGTCATGGCCACGAATTCACCCTGTTCCTGCAAGGCCCGGACGATGCGGATCTTGTGTTCCGGGGCGGCGCGCGCATAGACACGCACGTCGCGCACGTGGTGGGCGAATTCCTCGTCGGTCATGGCGGCGAGTTGTGGGCCGGTGAGCACCTCGCCATGTTCGTTGAGCAACCCCAGCCGGGTGGCGATGGCGCGCGCGGTTTCCGGATGGTCGCCGGTGATCATCACCGGCCGGATCCCGGCACTGACGCAGTCGGCAATCGCGCCGGCGGCCTCGTCCCGCGGCGGATCCAGCAGGCCCGCGAGGCCGAGGAACTCAAGCCGGGTTTCAACATGCTCCGACTCGATCGGTGGCGGTTCCGGAAAAACACGTCGGGCAAATGCCATCACGCGCAGTCCATCCGAGGCCATCGATCGGGCGCGCGCCAGAATCGTCTCGCGATCAATTTCCGACGGACCATCAGCGTTGTGCCGGGCCGTGCACATCGACAGGATCTTTTCCGGCGAACCCTTGACGTAGGCCACCAGTGCTTCACGGTCGTCGGTCAGCCGGTGCAGAGTGGTCATGCACTGTCGTGCCGGGTCGAACGGCAGCTCGGCGACGCGCGGCAGCTGCTCCATCAACTCCGTGGCGTTGAATCCGGCATCGCGCGCCGCTTCGAACAGTGCCACCTCGGTCGGGTCGCCCACCGGTTCACCGGCATGATCAAGATGCGTGTCGTTGTTCAGTGCCATGGCCGTCAACAGATCCGCCAGTACCGGGTCGGCGGGTACGTCAAGCGGCGGCGGTGCCTGTTCCAGGCCGGCGATGCTCACGGATTCCACGCGCATGCGATTCAGCGTCAGCGTGCCGGTCTTGTCGGCGCAGATGTAAGTGACCGAACCCAGGGTTTCCACTGCGGGCAGTTTGCGGATCAGGGCCTGACGGCGAACCATCTGGCGGGCACCGAGGGCCAGGGCCACGGTCACCATGGCGGGCAGGGCCTCGGGTATCGCGGCCACGGCCAGGCTGATCGACGTCAGCAGCATCAGGATCACCGGCTCGCCGCGCAGAATTCCGGTAACGAAGATCACTGCGCAGAGCGCCAGCACCGCCATGGCCAGGATTCGCCCGAAACGCGCCAGGCGTTTTTGCAAGGGGGTCTTGCCTTCACCGGCGCCGTGCAGCATCTGGGCGATGCGCCCAAGTTCTGTCTCCATGCCGGTCGCCACGACCACGGCACGGGCGCGTCCATGCACAACGATCGTGCCCTTGTAGGCCATGTTCAACCGGTCGCCAATCGGGGCGTCCGCTTCGACATTGGCGGAGACGGATTTATCAATCGCCGCCGACTCACCGGTCAAGGCCGCTTCCTGCGTCTTGAGGGCGGCGCTGTCCAGCAGTCGCAGGTCGGCCGGAACCACCACGCCGGCATCAAGCAGCACGATGTCGCCGGGGACCAGTTCGGTGGCCGGGATGCTGTGTGAACGACCATCGCGCACCACCCGGGCATGCGGAGCGGCCAGCTGGCGCAACGCGGCAATGGCTGCCTCCGCGCGATATTCCTGAACAAAACCAATGACGGCATTGAGGACGACAATGACCAGAATCACCGCGGTGTCGGTGAGGTCGCCGATCATCCCGGAAATGACGGCCGCGGCCAGCAGCACAACGATCATGAAGTCGGTGAATTGTCCGATGAACATTCGCAGCGGACCGCGTCGCCGGCCTTCGACAATGGCGTTCTCGCCGTGGTCCTGCAGGCGCAGGGCGGCCACCTCGGCCGTCAGACCCTGTGTGGCATGGGTCTCAAGAGATCGAAGAATCTCCTCCGCCGGGCGGTGATGGGACGCCGAATGTTGGGCAAGAGCGGTCATTCGCCCTGCAGGTACAGAATCAGCGTGTTGACAAGGTAGATCGAAAACAACATCAGGCTCGCCCAGCTGACGAAGCGCAGCAACCGCTCGCGCGGCCGGTAGATCAGCCCAATGACCACCACCCCCGTCATCATGATGGCCGAGAGCGCCGAAAGGCCGTGCAGTGACGAGACATGCGAGAGGATCGGGCCCTTGAAGAACAGTGCGTCGTCGATCGCCAGGATCAGGCCATTGAACAGGTTGCTGCCCAGCAGATTGCTGACCGCCATGTCGAGCGCGCCGAGACGCAGCGCCGCAATCGTCACCACCGCTTCCGGCAATGAAGTGGCGGCCGCGACGAACAGGGTGCCGACGAAAGTCAGGTGCCAGCCCATGGTCTGGGCGAGTTGCTGGCCCACGAACGGCAGCCAGATGCCGGCGATGACCACGACCAGCGCCGAAACACCATAGCGCCACATGGCCTGGCGCAGGCTGATGTCCGGGTAACGTTCGGCCCGCTCCTCCACGTATTCCTCGCGCTCGGCGCGCTCATAGCGGAACACACTGCGCATCGCCACCGCGTAGATCAGCACGATGAACACGCTCGAGGCGCCGACATGGCCGAAGTCGAGGGTCATGGCGCCGGGTCCGAGCAGCAGGTTGAAACCGATGAAACCAAGCATCAGCACGCCGAACCCGGCCGCGAGAATATGCCCGCGGCTGGCGCGACTGAACACCGACTCCTCGCGTTGCAGGATATCGAGCACGGTGAGGAGGAACAGGTTGAAGACACAACTGCCGAGAATATCGCCAACGGCGATGTTCGGCGTCTGCGCCAGGGTGACGGCGCTGACACCGGTCGCCAGCTCCGGCAGCGAGGTAACCGTGGAGAGCAGGATCAGCCCGATCCAGGTGCCACCCAGACCGGTCTTGTCCGCAATCACATCGCCGTAACGCGACAGGAATGTACCGGCGATCACGATTAGCACGGCGCAGACCAGAAATCCAAGCCACGCCACCACGACAGGGGTCAGTACCACAGTACCTCCGGTCAGTCTCTGGACATTTCCGGAACCATCATATCAAGAGGCTGCCGCGGTTCGATTGATGCAGGACAAAAACAAACGGGCCTCATGAAGAGGCCCGTGGGAGGGGAAGTGGGCAGTGATCAGGCGTCCAGCATGTTCTTGCCGAGCACACGCTGCATGTCGGTCATGGCCTTTTTTTCGATCTGGCGGATGCGCTCGGCCGATACGCCGTACTCGGCAGCCAGGTCGTGCAGCGTCGGCTTGTCATCATCCAGCCAGCGACGCTGGATGATGTCACGCGAGCGGTCATCAAGCTTGCCCAGCGCCAAGGCCAGCTGCTGGTCGCGCGCCGACTCGCTGTCCTGTTTCGTAATCACCACTTCCGGGTTGTAGCGCAGGTCCTGCAGGTAGCCGGCCGGGGCAGCACGGAACTCTTCATCATCGGCGTCGTCGCTGGCATCGAACGGCACGTCCGGACCCGACAGGCGCGATTCCATCTCCTTGACGGTTTCAGTCGGCACATCCAGGTCGGCAGCCAGCGCGTCGATCTCCTGCTGGTTCATCCAGCCGGTGTGGGTGCGCGTCTTGCGCAGGTTGAAGAACAGCTTGCGCTGTGCCTTGGTGGTGGCGACCTTGACGATGCGCCAGTTGCGCAGCACGTAATCGAAGATCTCGGCGCGAATCCAGTGCACCGCAAACGACAACAGCCGCACCTTGTGTTTCGGATCGAAATGCTTGACCGCCTTCATCAGGCCGATATTGCCTTCCTGGATCAGGTCAGCCTGCGGCAGACCATAGCCGGAGAAACCACGAGCGACCTTCACCACGAACCGCAGGTGCGACAGCACCAGTTGGCGGGCGGCATCCAGATCACCGGTTTTATGGTAACGGCGGGTGAGTTTGCGCTCTTCCTCGGCTGTCAGAATCGGGGCAGCGTTCACGGCGCGCAGGTAATTCGTGAGCCCGGCTTCGGTTGCCAGGTTCATTCCAATCGGCATCAGGCTGGTCTGGGTCACGTTGTGTCTCCCTTGGAACTATCGGGTTCCGGACTGGAGCCCATATTAGCACTCGATTCTTGAGAGTGCCAAACAGGGTCAAAGTTCCGTAACCGGGATCCGGAAAGAATTCACAACCAACTGAAATACAATAGGAAAAGTGTGGATTAGCGAAAACTCTGACGTCGCAAGTGCCAACCCACCGCCAGGCGCGAGCCCAGCCAGCCAAGGATGCCGCCAGAGGCCACCAGGGCCAGGCCAGAGGCAAAGGGCAGGCCTTCCAGGCCAAACGGGCTGCCATAGAGCCCAGCCAGGTCCGATACCGGGCCGGTCAGCCACAGCAGGCCAAGTTCCACCAACAGCCAGGCGATCAGCCCGCCCAGCAAGCCCTGCAACCAGCCGGCATACAGAAAGGGTCGGCGGATGAAGGCCGGGGTACCGCCGACGAGCTGGATCACCTCGATTTCCGTCTGGCGGTTCAACACGGCAAGCCGGATGGTGTTGCCGACAATCAGCAGCACGGCGGCCGCGAGCAGCACGGCCAGCAGCCACACGGCGCGTTCGGCCAGTTCGAGCAGCGCATGCAGACGCTTGACCCAGGCAAGGTCGAGTTCGGCCAGCTCCACTCCCGGCTGGCGGGCAAGCGCTGTGCGCAGTGTCTCGAGCGCCGCGGGCGAGGTGCCGGCTTCCGGGCGCACCACCAGCACGGCCGGCAGAGGATTGCCGGACAGCGCATCGAGCGCGCTGCCGAAGCCGGAGTGCTTGCGGAATTCCGCCAGCGCGGCCTCGCGCGAAATGTATTCCACGGCGGCCACGCCAGAGCGGGTCCGCAGTTGTTGCGCCAGCTTCTGCGCGGCCGCATCGTTGGTATCCTGCTTGAGGAACAGCGAGATCTGTCCGCCTCGATCGAAGCCGGTACTCAGGCGGTCGAGATTATTGATGGCCACCACCAACCCGGCCGGCAGCGCCAGGGTGATGCCGATCACCGTCAGCGTCAGGGCCGTGGCGATCGGCGTGCGGGCCAGCTGGCCGAAGCTGCCGACCAGCACCTGGGCATGACGCAGCAGCCAGGCCTTCATGCGTGCGTGTCCCGCACCAGTTCACCGCGCTGCAGTGTGAGGGTGCGTTGCTCCATCCGCGACACCTGGCGCAGGTCGTGGGTGGCGATCAGCAGGGTGGTGCCGTGGCGATGCAGGCTGGCGAACAGATCAAAGATGGCGGTCGACAGCTCGACATCGAGGTTGCCGGTCGGCTCATCGGCAATCAGCAGTGACGGGCGGTGCACCACCGCGCGGGCAATGCCGACGCGCTGCTGTTCGCCACCGGACAGCACCACCGGGAACTGCCGTTCCTTGCCGAGCAGACCCACCAGATCCAGCGAGGCGCGCACACGCTTGGGAATCTCGCGATCGTCCATGCCGGCGGCGATCAGCGGCAGCGCGACATTGTCGTACACGGTGCGGTCCGGCAGCAGTTTGTTGTCCTGGAACACAATGCCCAGCTCGCGCCGGTAATAGGGCAGGCGCCGGCGCGGCAGGCGCTCGAGATTCTTGCGGTTGACGACAATCGAGCCGCGGCTCGGTCGTTCCATGAGTGTCAGCAGTCGCAGCAGCGTGCTCTTGCCGGCACCGGAGTGGCCGGTGACGAACACCATCTCGCCGGGCTGGACAGTGAAGCTGACGGCGCGCAGCGCATCGTAGTAGCTGCCCGCGCCGAGCGGGTAGCGCATCGACACGTGCGTGAACTCGATCATCGGGGAGTCAGTCGCCATTCGGCAGCAGCGCCTCCACAAACTCGACGGCGTCAAACACCCGCAGGTCGTCTATGCCTTCGCCGACGCCGATAAAGCGGATCGGCACCGGTCGTTTGGCGGCCATGGCAAACACCACGCCACCGCGGGCGGTGCCGTCGAGTTTGGTCAGTGCCAGGCCCGTGACACCCACCGCGGCATGAAAATGTTCCAGCTGGGCGAGGGCGTTCTGGCCGATGCCGGCGTCCAGCACCAGCAGCACCTCGTGCGGGGCGGTGGCATCGAGTTTCTGCAGCACGCGCTGGATTTTTTTCAGCTCGTCCATCAGTCCGCTCTGGGTATGCAGGCGTCCGGCCGTGTCGACGATCAGCACGTCGGCGGCGCGTGCCTGCGCTGCCTGCAAGGCGTCGTGCGCGACGGCGGCGGCATCGGCGCCGGTCTGTTGGGCGATCACCGGCACATCGTTGCGGCTGCCCCACACCTTGAGCTGTTCGACGGCCGCGGCACGGAAGGTGTCGGCCGCGGCCAGCATGACCTTGTGGCCCTCGGTCTTGAGGCGACTGGCGAGCTTGCCAATGGTGGTGGTCTTGCCGGCACCGTTGACCCCAACCACCATGATGACGTACGGACGATGGGCCGCGTCGATGGCCAGCGGCTGCTGGCAGGGGCGGATCAGGTCCAGCAGCGCCTGGCGCAGGGCCGCCCGTGTGCCGGCCGAACCGCTGGACTGTTTGACGGTCTCAAGGATGCGGGCCGTGGCGTCGATGCCGACATCGGCCTGCAGCAGCGTGGCTTCCAGGTCTTCGAGTACCGCGGCATCGGGCTGGCCGGCGCCGATCAGCTCATTAAAGCCCTGCGCCAGCGCGCGCCGTGTGGCGCTCAGCCGATCGGACAGCCGGCCGAACAGGCCGGTGGATTGGGGCGCAGAACCGGGTGAAGTCATGTGTGCGAGTCGGGAAGATCGGTTATTCTATTCATCGCGGTCGGCATCATTATAAAGGAATTCATGAGAATCGTTCGTTTCGGATTTGCGCTCGCGGTGCTGTCGCTCGCCGCGTGCAGCCCGGTGCAGGAAGTCACACTCGAAAATGGCCTCAAGGTGCTGGTGAAGGAAGATCACCGCGCGCCGGTCGTGGTCTCGCAGATCTGGTACAAGGTCGGTGCCAGCGATGAACCGGACGGTCAGACCGGCATCGCACACGTACTGGAACACATGATGTTCAAGGGCACGGCCCGTTATCCGGCCGGCGCCTTCTCGCGCATCATTGCCGAGAACGGCGGGCGCGAGAACGCCTTTACCGGCGCCGACTACACCGCGTATTTCCAGCAGCTGGAGAAATCCCGACTGCCGGTCGCCTTCGAGCTGGAAGCCGATCGCATGCAGAACCTGCTGCTGGACGACAAGGAGTTTGCCAAGGAAGTGCGCGTGGTCATGGAAGAGCGCCGCCTGCGCACTGACGATCAGCCGGAAGCCCTGGCGTTTGAGAAGTTCATGGCCACGGCCTTCACCACCCATTCCTACAAGAATCCCATCATCGGCTGGATGCGCGATCTGGAGGCGTTGACGATCGACGACGTGCGCGCCTGGTACCGGCGCTGGTATGTGCCGAACAACGCCACTCTTGTAGTGGTGGGCGACGTCAACCCGCGCGAGGTGATCGCGCTGGCGCGTGAACATTTCGGCAAGATTCCGTCGCGTCCGGTGGAGCGCACCCGCATCCCGCCCGAACCGGCGCAAACGGAAATGCGCCGTTCGACGCTGAAGGCCCCGGCGCAGGTGCCCAACCTGGTGCTCGGCTTCCACGTGCCGGTGTACACGGCGAACGGTGACAATGCCGAGGCCTATGCCCTGCAGGTGCTGTCCGGCGTGCTCGATGGCGGGCAGAGCGCACGCTTCGAACGCGAGCTGGTGCGTAACCAGGAGATTGCCGCCAGCATCGGTTCCGGCTATAACGCCGCGACCAAGAATCCAACGCTGTTCATCATCAGTGCCACGCCGGCACGCGCGCATACGGTCAAGGAGCTGGAAGCGGCGATTCGCGCACAACTCAAACGCGTGCAGGATGAGCCGGTGGCCGAGTCTGAACTGGAACGCGTCAAGGCGCAGGTGGCGGCGGGCAACGTCTTCCAGCGTGACTCGATTTTTTACCAGGCCATGCAGATGGGCACCCTCGAAACAGTCGGTCTCGACTGGCGCATGCTCAATCGGTATGTCGACAGCATTCAGGCGGTGACCGCGGCCCAGGTTCAGGCCGTGGCGAAGAAATATCTCACCGAATCCAATTTGACCGTCACCGTGCTCGAACCGCAGCCGGGGTCAACCCGTCCACGTCCGGCCCGTCCGGCGGGAGGCGCGCATGTCCATTAAATCCCTGCTGGCCGCCGGTGGCGCACTGCTGTTGCTGGCGGTGGCGCCGGGGGCCGGCGCCACGCCGAAAATCGAACACTGGACGCTGGCGAACGGCGCGCGTATCTACTTCGTGGAAAACCATGACCTGCCGATGCTGGTTGTGCAGGCGGCGTTCGACGCCGGTTCCGCGCGCGATCCGGACAATCGCAACGGGCTGTCCACGATGACCAACAGCCTGCTGAATGACGGCAGCGGCAATCTGGATGCCGATGCCATCGCGGCGCGTCTCGAGGGCCTGGGGGCCGAATACGGCGCCGGCAGCGATCGCGACATGGCCAGCGTCAGCCTGCGCGTGCTTTCCGACCGTGCGCGGCGCGACCCGGCGCTCGAGCTGTTCGCGCAATTGATCCGGACACCGTCATATCCAGCGTCCGCGCTGGAGCGCGACCGCGGCCGCGCCTTGCTCGGCCTCAAGCAGGCCAAACAGTCGCCGGGCGATGTCGTGAACAAGGCCTTCTTTGCCCAGCTGTATGAAAAGCATCCCTACGCCCGGCCTACGGAAGGCAGTGAACAAGGTATCCAGGCACTGACCCGTGCGGACCTGGTGGCGTTTCACCAGCGCTATTATGTCGGGCGCAATGCGGTGCTGGCCCTGATCGGCGACGTCAGCCGCAGCGAGGCCCGGCGGATTGCCGAACAGGTGGTGGGCACGTTGCCGGCCGGGGAAGCTGCGCCGCCCTTGCCGAAGGTCGAGGACCTGGTCCCGCACAAGGCGCGCGCCGAGCGCGTGATCGCCCATCCCTCGACCCAGACTCACATCATGATGGGCGAGGCCGGGATGAGCCGCAACGATCCGGATTACTTCCCCTTGTTTGTCGGCAACTATGTGCTCGGCGGCGGCGGATTCGTGTCGCGCCTCACTGAAGAAATCCGCACCAAGCGCGGCCTGTCGTACAGCGTGTACAGCTACTTCTATCCGTTGCGCGAACCGGGCCCGTTCATCATCGGTTTGCAGACCGCCAACAGCCAGACCAAACAGGCGCTCACCGTGGCGCGCCGGGTGCTCACCGATTTTACGGAGCACGGCCCGACCGAGGCCGAGCTGATTGCCGCCAAGAAGAATCTTACCGGCGGGTTCCCGCTGCGCATCGACAGCAGTCGCAAGATTGCCGAGTACCTGACCGTGATCGGCTTCTACCAGCTGCCGCTCACCTATCTGGATGATTTCATCCCGCGCGTCGAGGCGGTCACGGCCGAGCAGATTCGCGACGCCTTCCGTCGCCGCATCCACTTGCCGCACATGGTCACGGTGATCGTGGGTGGGTCAGGACACTAAACGCAGTACAGTGCGGATCATCGGCGGCCAGTGGCGCAGCCGCCGCCTTGAATTTCCCGAACGCGACGGCTTGCGCCCGACGCCGGATCGGGTCCGCGAAACCGTCTTCAACTGGCTGGCACCGCGGCTTGCGGGCGCGCGCTGCCTGGACCTGTTTGCCGGCAGCGGCGCCTTCGGCTTCGAGGCGCTCTCGCGCGGCGCCGCCCGGGCGGTGCTGGTCGAGCGCGACGCGAAGGCGCTCACCGCGCTGCACGACAACCGCCAACGGCTGCAGGCCGAGACAGCCGAGATCGTGGCCGGCGATGCCCTCGAGTTCCTGAACCGGCCGGTGGAGCCGTTCGATATCGTGTTCCTCGACCCGCCCTATGCCAGCGGGTTGCTTGCCCCCTGTCTGGCGCGGCTGGCAGAGCGTGGCTGGGTGCGGCCCGGCGGCTACATCTATCTGGAAGCCCCCGAGAAACAGCCCCCGGCCCTGCCGGCCGGCTGGACGTTGATGCGCAGCAAAACCGCCGGTCAGGTGGGGTATCATCTGGCTCAAAGAACAACACACGAGGAGGCTGTATGAGCGTTACCGCTCTCTACGCCGGTACGTTCGATCCGATCACCAACGGCCACAGCGACCTGGTGCGGCGTGCCACCGGGGTGTTCGACAAGGTGGTGGTGGCGATTGCCGCCAATCCGGCCAAGCAGCCGTTGTTCTCGCTCGCCGAGCGGGTCCAGCTGGCGCGCACGGTGTTGGCCGATGTGCCGCAGGCCGAGGTGGTGGGTTTCGATACGCTGCTGATCGAGTGCGTGCGCGCGCACCACGCCAAGGTGATTTTGCGCGGCCTGCGCGCGGTGTCGGATTTTGAATACGAGTTCCAGCTCGCCGGCATGAATCGCCGGCTCGACCCGGAGATCGAAACCGTGTTCATGACGCCGTCGGAGCGCGAGATGTTCGTGTCCGCCTCGCTGGTCAAGGAAATTGCCGGCCTGAAGGGCGATGTCAGCCCGTTTGTGCACCCGCAGGTGATGGAGGCGTTGCACGCCAAATTGCGCTAAACTCTGAGCAGTTTAGTCGGGAATTTCCGTACAGCAATTATGGCTTTACGCATCACCGAAGAATGCATCAACTGCGATGTCTGTGAGCCGGAATGCCCGAATGGCGCCATCTCCCAGGGAGAGGATCTATATCAGATTGATCCGCAGCTGTGCACCGAGTGTGTCGGCCATTTCACCAATTCGCAGTGCATCGATGTCTGTCCGGTCGATTGCATCATCAGCGATCCGGATCACGTCGAATCCCGTGAACAGCTGGATGCGAAATACCAGAGCATGGTAGGCCGCCAGGCCTGAGTTCAGGCAGGCGGAGTCGCGATCACCACTTCATACGGCGCTCGCCGCCGGATCAAACCGCTGAACTCAAACACATCGAGCGCCGCCGCATAGGACGCGCGCGAGATCTCCACCGCCGGTGTCCAGCACCCCAGATGCTTGTAGGCGGCAATCGTGCGAGTCAGCACCGCGCGGTCAATCTCCGGAAAGAAACCGGCCTCGGCCGCGGCAATCTCTTGCGGCGACGAGGCGATCACCTGCGCGCGCGCCTTTCGGTAGGCACGCACAAAGGCGCGCGCGGCGTCGGAGGCCAGCCATGCGGGGGCGGCGCACAGGCTGCTGAACGCCACCGGGCCCACGGCATCGCCCACGGCGGCCACCACGTGACCCACGCCATCCTGCTCCAGCTGTTGCGCGGCCGGTCCCTGCAGGTGTACGTAATCACCGCGTCCGTCGCGAAACGCTCGCTCCATGGTTTGTGGCTCACCGGCATCGATTATCGTGATGCCGGTTTCATCCACCTGTTGGCGGTGCAGGGCATAGCGGAACATCGCCAGCGGCTGGAAGAAGTGATCGATGAGGACGCGGCGGCCGAGGAGTTGCCGCCAGCTGAACTCCGGCGCCGGTTCACGACCCACCAGAAAGAATCCGTCGCGCTCGTTGATCTGCGCGAAGTGCACATAGGGCAGGGTTTCGCCGTGTTCGTACGGTGCAAAGTGCGTGGCCACCGCCGATTGCCCGATCTGCACGCTGCCATCCTGGATGCCGCCGGCCACGGTCTTTTCGGCCGTGATGACGTCATAACTCGACTCCAGGCCTTCGGCGCGCAGATGACCACCGGCCATGACCATGAGCAGCGGGCTGTAGAATGCCGAGTAGCGGGTGAAGCGGATGTGAATTCTGGCCATGGGCGGCTCAAACACCGGGGTGTCGGGGAATTATCCCTGCCACCAGTACAGCGCGCCAGCCACCCGGAATCCGCACGGATACCGGGTGGCAGCGGAAACTAGAATTCGTACTCGACCTGACCGGCCAGGGTCACGGCCGGTGTCGCGGCCGTCACGCCAAACAGCACTGCCAGTTTATATTTCCAGGCATGGTGCGAATCGGTTTTGATCTTGCCGAACATCGCCGGGCCAAGGTTGTGGCGCTGGTCGCCAGCGTTGTCCCAGTGCGTGACTTCCCCGAGATGCCCATAGCCTTCCAGGCCAAACTCCAGTTCCGGTTTGCCGAGCCATTTATATTGCCAGGCATATTCCAGGTCCCAGTCGTCCGAGGCGTTCCGGCCGGTTTCGTGCTCGAAGGTAAGGTTCACGGTGGCCAGTTGGCGGCCAAACTGCTTCTGCACGATAGGCGTCAATTCCCACTTGTTCGGGTTGCTCGATTCCCGGGCACGGGAGTACTCCACGAGGAAGCCAAAGTCCGCCCAGTACTTTCCGGGCTCAGTGAGCCGGAACAGGTTTTCCCACTCATAGCCGGTCAATTCGTAATCCGAGCTTTCCGGCTCGCGTTCGACCTCGGCATACAGCTCGGTAAACCACCAGTCGGTGAAGCCGTGACCGATGCCAAGCTTGAATTGCTGTTCATTGCGCTGACGGCGGTCTTCGTCGAAGGTGACGTGGGCGCGCAGTTCCAGTTCGGTTTCGCCTTTCTCGATCGTCGGGTAATACACCTTGTATCCCGCGTGCGCCGGCGACGGGTTGAAGAGGGTGAACACCGCCACCAGCAGGGCGCCGGCGGCTGCCAGCGTCGGCTTGAGCACGGCCGGCTTTTTCGAAGCCAGCGTGAGCCCGCCGATCAGCACCACGGCCAGCAGGTAGGTCACCAGCTGGATGCCACTGGGTCGATCCACGTAGCCGACCAGCGTGTGCAGCATTTCACCGGGCAGCGACTGCTGGGAAAGAATCGCTGAGCTGTCCCACAGCATCGGTGACAGCACCGGCAACCAGCCGGCCTGGCTCAGGTACGCCGCCGCCTGCGCCGCCATGCCGGCCGCCAGCAGCACCAGCAGGGCGCTGGTGACGGTGAACAGGTGACGCGTGGGAATCCGCAGCAGGCCGAAGTACAGGGCACCGCCCATGGCCACGCCGGCCACCACCCCCAGCAGTCCGCCCAGCATCATCGCCCCGGTGTTGGTGCCGGAAACGGCGATGCCATATACAAACAACACCACCTCCGCGCCTTCACGCAGCACCGCGAGCGCGATCACGATCGCCAGCACGTGCACCGGTCGCGATCCTTCGCTCACCGCGGCACCGACGGCATTCATCTCCGCGGCCAGCGCGCGCCCGTGCTGGGCCATCCAGAAATTATGCCAGGCGAGCATGGCGGTGGCCGTCAGCAGCACGCCGGCATTGAATAGCTCGGGTCCCACGCCCTCGGCCGCCTGCGCGAGGGTGTCGGCAAAAAACGCCACCACACCGGCGCCGAGCAACCCGGCGCCGATGCCGGCCAGAACGTAGCGGTTGCGATTGGCCACGCCGCGGGTGGCGGTCAGAACCAGGCCGATGATGAGGGCGGCCTCGATCACTTCACGAAAAACGATCAATGCAGTGCTGAACATGGTGGAATCCGGATCAGGTTATTTGACGACGATGTGGCCAGTGGCGGTCTTCGGATTGAATTCGCCAAAGAACGGGTAGCGGCCGGGCGTGAGCGGGCCGATGTAAATCGTGGCCTTGCTGTTGCCGGGAATGATCTTCTCGCGGTTGAGCGGGTGGCTTTCAAACTCTTCCGGGGTCGGGTCCTGGTTCTCGACAATCAGCTTCACTTTCTGGCCGGCCGGGATCACCAGCTCAGCCGGCTGGAAGCGGTGGTCCTTGATCACCAGTCGGTATTCCGCGGTTTCGGCCGCGGCCGGCAGGGCCAGTGAAAACGCCAGCGCGGCGGGCAGCACCAGATCACTTAATCGCATGATAAACACTCCAATCAGAGAATTAGAAATTGTTAATATGCAAATGATAATGATTCGCGTTTGTTAATGCAAGCAGGATGTATTTGCAGACGGGCGGAAGGCCCGAGCCGGAAAAAACGCGGTTTTTTACCGAGGAAAACTTGGCAGGGCAACGCCAACCCGGGTGCCGTGAACGGCACCCGGGTTGGCGGAGACTAGGCGGTGCCTTCGCTGCGGGCCGGGGCCGATGTCATGGCCAGGCTTTGGCGGCGACGGCGGCGCGCCGCCAGGTTGTCGCGCAGGTTGAGCAGGAATGCGATGCGGTAGACCAGCTTGAACATGAATAACGGGGTACGGATCGGCGTGCTGCGGAACAGGTCGCCGGCCAGCAGCGAGAGGATGCCCTGTTCCATGCGGAAGGTGTTGCGCGGCGACATGAACATGCTGCGCATGGCCGGCTGGGTGATGCGGTAGATGAACCACGAGAAGTAGCGAATGCCGTGGCGGACGATACGATTGAAGCGCCGGATCTCGTGCGCCTCGCAGGCCGGGTCCTTGAGCACCTTGTCGACTACCTCGGCGCCCTGCAGGGCGCTGTTCATGCCCAGCAGCACGCCGCTGGAAAACACCGGGTCGATAAAGGCAAAGGCATCGCCCACCAGCAGGTAACCGCGGCCGGCCATGTGATCGGCCTTGTACGAGTAATTGCCGGTGGCCGTCACCGGTGAAATGAGTTCGGCATTGTTCATGCGCGCCGCCACCGGCGGGCACAAGGCGACGGTGTCGAGCAGAAACTGCTCCACGCCGACCGTGCGCGATTCCAGGTAATACGGCCAGCACACCGCGCCCACGCTCATCGTGCCGTCCTTGAACGGAATCATCCAGAACCAGCCGTGATCGAACCAGTACAGCGAGATGTTGCCTTCGTCGAGGCCCGGGCGGCGTTCAACGTTCTTGAAATGACCAAACACCGCGGCACTGCGGTGGTCCGGGTTGCGGCGCTTGATGTCGAACTTGCTGGCGAGGAACGTGCCGCGCCCGGAGGCATCGACCACGTAGCGCGCTTCCCAGCGCTGCGCCTGGCCGTGCTCGTCCACGGCGTCGACAATGCTGGTCTGGCCGTCGCGGAATTCAACATTGGTGACGCGCGCGCCTTCGTGGGTCTTGGCGCCGCAACGCGCGGCATTGCGAAACAGAATCTGGTCGAAGTCGGCGCGCTTCACCTCAAAGGCGTAGGGAAAGCCCTGGTCGAGGGCACGGCCGAAGTAATACACCGCCGGTTGCCGGTCGTTGTGGTACATGGAATTGAACTCGGCGCCGTACTTGCGGATGCCGATTTGCTCCACCTCGTCCATCACGCCCAGTTCCGCCAGAATCGGCAGGTTCATCGGCAACAGTGATTCGCCGATGTGAAAGCGCGGGTGGTGGTCCTTTTCCAGTGTCACCACCTGCCAGCCCTTGCGCGCCAGCAGGGCCGAGATGGTCGAGCCGGCGGGCCCGCCGCCAATCACCAGTACGTCACAATGTTGCGTGGGGGCGGGCTGGGGCGCGGCGCTGGCGTGCATACAGGCAAAGTTCCAAATCGGGGACGGATCTGGAGGCGAATTATAGTGGAAAAAATGGNNGATCGTAATACCGATTCCAGCTGTAAAGGAGCCATCTCAGGCTGACCCCAGTTTTGCTAGATGTCGTCAGCGCCCTGTTCTACCTTGCATAGCTGCTGTCGATCCAGGCAGCCCAATCGAGTGCATACATGGACTTGCCGTCCTCGTAATGCTCCACGACCAGCGGAATCCGGTCACCGGCCACCGGGTGCGGGGGTGAAAGCGGTAACATCAACCGGATGCGGGATTGATCCGGCAGTTCTACCTGCGCCAGGTGCGCGGAACCATTTTTGGTCTGGAGCACCTCTTTAACCTCCAGCACGTTGCCGGTCACGTTTTCACGTTTCAGCACCTTGTTGCTTGATTCCACAGCTACCCAGATCACGGCGATGATCAACGCCGGAATCAGCAACAAGAGCCGCGCACGGCGAAAGGAAACCAGGAAGCCATTTACCCCTTGCGTTACTGCACCGCGGCGTTTATTTCTTGGCATCGAAAGGCGAGTCGGGTCAGTTGTTGATGATCGCAGAGAAAATACGGGTCAGAGAGGAATTTCCTCTAATATAACTTAATCAATGTAATACACCCCATTTTCCTCCTCGACACGAGGCCGCCCCGGTATGCCGAGCCGCGTCTGGCGTTGGGTCAGGGCCTCGATCTTGTCTTTGAAGTAGGAACGACCGAGAACCAGCTCGTGGTTCAGAGCATCACGAATCTCATGCAGTTGTGCCGCATCGACGTGATGCCGGAACAGCTCGCGGTAGGCCTGTTGCCGTGCTTCGGGGTTCGGCCCCAGCGCCGTGTAGAGCGGGTGCGGAGACAAGAGCGCATCGTCCCGGCCCTGGGCATTAGCGCCGTAGCTTGACCACTTGTACTCCCCGGCATGGTTCACCATTCCGGCACGAACCGGATTCAGCTCAATGTAGCGCATGCATGTGAGGAGGTAGGCCTCGGAATCGATCAGGCTCGCCTTGTAGCGTCCTTCCCACAGGGTGCCGGTGCGGCGGTACGTCTTGTTGACGTAGTACACGAAGCGCCGTCCCAGTGCCTGCATCATCTCGCCGATGCCATGTTCCTCCATCGGGGTCAGGAGCAGGTGCACGTGGTTGGTCATCAACACATAAGCATGAAGGCGGCAGCGATACTTCTCGGCGACCGTTTGAGAATCCTCCAGATAACGGCGGTAATCCATTTCTGCCAGAAAGCACGGCTCGCGGTTATTGCCGCGTTGGATCACGTGCTGGGGAACACCGGGCAGGGTAAAGCGGGGCTTGCGGGGCACGGTTCACCTCCCTGTGAACGATTGTGATTGCAGACAA
>DKBE01000013.1 GCA_002451085.1 Proteobacteria bacterium UBA6908
AGGTCGGTCCACACCGTGGTCCAGGTGCCGGTGGACGATTCGGCGGCCACCGCGGCGGCGGCCTCTTCACGCGGCACGCCGGCCTGCGGGGTGATCTTGAAGCAGGCCAGGATATCGGTGTCGAGAACCTTGTAATCGGGTTCCCAATAGGTTTCGCGGTATTCCTTAACGCCTGCCTTGTAGCTCTTTACGTTGGTGCTTGCGCTGCTCATGAAGCCTCCTCGTTGAAATTCGTTTGGCTCGGTTGCCCCGGGATCCCCCGGTTCCCCCGGATCATTCCGGGGTCGGCTACCGGTGCAACCGGCCCGGTAATGGCGGCAAACTCTATCCGGGGATAACCATAAATTACAGTCACAATTTATGATTATTATGATAATATTTTACTTATGGTTAATTCCGGGCTCATACCATGCACCTTACCCTGCGCCAACTCAAGGTCTTTGAGTCAGTCGCCCGCCATTTGAATTACACCCGGGCAGCGGAAGAACTGCATTTGACCCAGCCGGCGGTGTCGATGCAGGTCAAACAGCTCGAAGAAAGTCTCGGGGTGGCACTGTTCGAACAGCTTGGCAAGCGCATCCATTTGACCGAAACCGGTCAGGAAGTACTAACCTACGCCCGCTCCATTAATCAGCAGCTCGACGAACTGGAAACGGAGTTAAACCGGATCAAGGGTTTGTCCGGAGGAAAATTGCGGATTTCGGTCGCGACGACAGCCAATTATTTCATTCCCACCCTGCTCGGGACGTTCTCAAGACGCTACCCGGACGTGACTGTGACACTGGATGTCACCAACCGCGAGACTCTGTTGCGCCAATTGAGTGAAAATACTGTCGACCTCGTGATCATGGGGCAGCCGCCGGCCGAGGCCGATGTCGAGGCTGTCGCGTTCATGGACAATCCGCTGGTGGTGGTCGCGCCGCCGGATCACTCACTGGCCGGCAGGAAAAAGATCCCGCTCGCGCGCCTGCAGGAAGAAACCTTCCTGGTACGCGAACCCGGCTCCGGCACCCGTATCGCCATGGAGCGTTTCTTTAATGAGCGCGGCATGCACCTCAATACCGGCATGGAGGTTGGCTCCAACGAGGCGATCAAACAATCGGTTCAGGCTGGCCTTGGCCTTGGGCTGTTGTCGCGCGCCACCATCGAGCAGGAGTTGGAATTAAAGCGTCTTGTGGTGCTCGATATCGCGGACTTTCCTATCATGCGCCACTGGTACGTGGTGCATCGCAAGGGAAAAAGGCTCTCGGCAACGGCCGAGGCCTTCAAGCGGTTCATGCGCGCCGAAGCCGATACATTGCTCGATGCGAAGATGACGAAGCCACCGATAGCCCCGCAGGCAAAACTGAACTAATGGAATTTCAGCTGACTAGTCGCCGCCAGTAGGTTTCGCGCCAGTAGTACAACACAGTGGTATCGGCGAGCGGATAGCTGTCGGCATAGTTGATGCCGCGCACCGGCTCCTCGATGTTGTCGCGCTCGGGGTCGAGCGGGCGCCAGCCGACCTCGCGCTGATCGATTTCCAGGGGCGCCCGTCCCTCACCACGGTGACGGCGTTCAGCCACACCAAGATCGGCATAGTTATGCTGTGCCTCATCGAGCGAGACGTGGTTGGCGCTGCCCGGCATGTACGGAAAACGCAGCTGCGCGAGGTCGTCTTCCCACAGGCAGATCGGACAGGTCTCGCTGGACCCCGGCTGGTGGGAAAATACGCGATAGCCACAACACGGGCACGGGTAACGCTGCGCTTTGGCATACATCCTTCAAATATCGCAGCTTCATTGCAGATTGCAACACTCAGAATCCGGCGAAAGTCTTGGCGTTCTCCTGTTTTCCGGAACAACCTGAACTGGGTGGTCAAAGCGGCTAGAATGAGCGAGCCACGAGGCTATTTTTCATGGCCGGTTAAATCAGCCGTTCACCGCAAAATCAGGGTGCCTTTAAAGGAATGTTTTCAATTCCCGGAATCTCTCACCTGCGAGGCTATTTCAGTGTCGCGGTCATCGTCGTCCTGGGGGTTCTGCTTACCCTGACGGGTGTATGGCTGGATCAGCAACGCGCGGCGGCGCAATTCTCCAAATACCTGGCCATTGCGGCAACGGATGAGGCAACACGCATACAGCGCGCCATAGACGCCACGGTCGAGGTCGTGGAGTCAATTGGCGGGCTGTTTGATTCCTCGGATTTCGTTGATCGGAATGAATTCCGGATCTTTGTCAGCGGTCCGCTGGCCAAGCATCCCGAGATCCGCGCCCTCGAATGGATCCCACGTGTACAGGTCAAGGATCGCATACGCATTGAATCGGGACTTGCCAAGGTCATCCCCGGACGTGGTATCCGGCAACGCGATGCACAAGGCCAGCTGGTCCCGGCCACGCTGCGGAACGAATACTTTCCCGTGTACTACATTGAGCCGCTCGCCGGTAACCATGCCGCCTTGGGCCTGGATATCGCGACACGGAAGCAAACGGCACTGGCGATCCAGGAAGCAACCGATACCGGCAGCACCTATACCAGCCGCGCCTTCACCCTGGTTCAGGGTGGCGGAAAAATCACCGGGGTACTGCTTTATCACCCTATATTCCGTCAGCACCGACATCCCGAAACACCGGAACAACGCCGCCAATTGCTGCTCGGTTTTGCTGCCGCTGTGCTCGGTCCCGATGAGCTGATCCAAAGCGGGCTACGGTCATTTCGGGCCACAGGGCTGGACATCCTTTTGCTCGAAGAGAATGACGACGGTAACCGGTCTCTGCACTTCCATCCGTCTCGCACCCGAAACAAGCCAATTCCGGTTCCGCTGGTCAGCGAGATTCGCGCTTCTCCATATATCGAAGTGCCCATCCACGTTCCCGGAAGGAAGTGGACGATGTTGTTCCGGCCGGCTCCGGCCTTTTACCGGGACAATCAATCCGGCCAGACCTGGCTGATACTGGTCGCCGGACTGGCACTCACCGCCCTGACAGCGCTCGGCTTCCATCGACGCATCCGGCATGCCAATGAAATTCTGAACCTGGCCCACCACGATGCCCTGACTGAATTGCCGAACCGCCTGTTTCTGAAACATCGCCTGGATCAGGCCTTGCAGCGAGCGCGCCTGGGGCATAACCAGGTAGCCGTGCTGTTTCTGGATCTGGATCATTTCAAACACATCAATGACAGCATGGGTCATGTGGTGGGGGATCGCTTGCTGCAGGAAGTAGCCGGGCGTCTGCGGGGGGTGCTGCGCAAGCAGGACATGGTCGCCCGCATGGGCGGGGATGAATTCATTCTGGTCGCCGAAGATCTGCATGAGCAGCGGGATGCCGCGCAACTGGCCGAGAAACTGTTGCGGGTGCTGTCTCACCCTTATCAGATTCAAGGGCGCACTTTTTATTTGTCCGCCAGCATCGGCATCAGTCTTTACCCTCGGGATGCCAATGACGTCGATGCACTGGTCGCGAACGCTGATGCCGCGATGTATCGGGCCAAGACCAGGGGCCGAAACACCTTTGAGTTCTACATTCATGAGCTCACCGCCGCGGCCACTGAACGCGTGCAACTGGAAAGTGCGCTACGCGACGCATTGAAGAATGGCGAAATCGTTCCATACTTTCAGCCGCAGGTGGATCTCGCGACTGAACGGATAATTGGCGCCGAGGCGCTGGCTCGCTGGAACCATCCGCAACGGGGTGAAATCGAGCCAGACCGTTTCATTCCACTGGCGCGTGAAACCGGCTTGATCGCGGAACTGGGCGAGAGCATCCTTCGCCAGGCCTGTAACCAGGCAAAGGCCTGGCTCGATAGCGGACTGGTTCTGCACAGCATGGCCGTCAACGTGGCTGGCGAGCAATTGCAACGTGATGGCTTTCCACAAACGGTGCGACGTATTCTGGAAGAAACCGGTCTGCCGGCAGAGCGGCTCGAGCTGGAAGTCACGGAAGGTTTCATTATGTGGCAGGCCGAGGGGTCAATTGATAACCTGCGTGACCTCAGTCAACTGGGCATTACTCTCTCGATCGACGATTTCGGCACCGGTTATTCGTCGCTCGCCTATTTGAAACGACTGCCGATCGACAAACTCAAAATCGATCAATCCTTCGTACGCGACCTGCCGAATGACGAAGAAGACGCCGCCATTACCCGCGCGGTCGTGGCCCTGTCACGCAGCCTCGGACTGCACGTCGTGGCCGAAGGTGTGGAAACTCCGTCACAACGGGATTTTCTGCGCGGTCTGGGCTGCGAACAAGCTCAAGGCCTCTTGTTCGGTTGCCCGGTTGCGGCCTCGGAATTTCCAGTGGAAGAGATGACACACCACCATAGAGCAAATATACGTGGCGGATGATTTTAGCCACTGATCCGAATTTCTGCTTTCACTACGAGCGGCCACAAATCTCCATCTTTGTTCGGCAACACATTTGGATCGATGAGCACGGCCTGTCAGGCTGACAGGCCGTGCTCATCGCATTATTTCTTAAGCTCCACGAACACCTGCTGGCACTCCGTGGTGCCGATATTCTCGAAGGTGTGTGACTTCACCGGCGGATTGATGCGTGCCGTGCCGGCTTTGTTGTTGACCTCCTTCACCTTGCCGTCGGACGCGGTAATGCGCGCATGACATTCCTTGACCGTGTAGAACGCCGCTTTCGGATGAGAATGGCTGTTGTCTTTCTGCCCCGGCTTCCAGGTGGCCACACCAATGCGCATCTCGTCGTTCTCGGCCAGCACCTTGTAAACGTCAGGCGAGGCCTGGAACGACGCTGGCACCTCGTCGGCCTGACTCGTGAGCGGTGCACCAACAAATGCTAAGCCACAAACCGAACATACTAAGGCCATCTTGTTGAACATTGTTTGCATTTTCATGGAATTCTCCATTGTGGGTTATTGCGCTCCGGACCTATCGGTGAGACGGGAGGGAGCGTGTAACTCCCGCCTTCCTGACCTGTTTATCAATTGGCTCAGTCACTGCGGCCAGCAATGTCCTGAGGTGACGTGCCAGACAAGCTGCCTCCTCGACCACACCTGTATACGTTTCCTGTTCACGATCCTGTCCGGCCCGTATACAAGCATCGATGGCCCCGGAATACGCACCGGTCTCCACACAAACCTGAAAGACAGTCGAAACACTGCTGGAACCGGCCAGCACCGGTGATAATGACGCCAGGACGCGGTCAAAACTCGCCATGACTTCCGGATCCGGGCGGGTGCATCGTGCATAGACAACCATGGCCTGTCCGATGGTGACCAGCCCGGCGACCGCGGCCTTTTCATGACCCGCCAACAACGCAAGGCGCTGAATCAGCCCTTGGCTCTGAGCGATCAGCAACGTCATCACGGCATCGCGCTGCATAATGGCCGCCGCTTGTGTACTGTCCATTTCAGTATTCATGGCTCCGTCCTTTGTCTCCTGGGTTACGGACTTGCCGCTGACATTCGGAATGTCATGGTCAGAAACTCGCGCGCATCCTTGACAGCGGCGGCATGGGCGACGGGGTGATGCGCATAGGTAGCCCCTCCTCTACACAACGATCCTTGGCGGTGAATCGCTTGCTGGTGTCTACGTCCACGAGCACGCCACCCTCACCCTCTTCCAGGCGGAATTGGCCGGTACGCATGGTTTGATCCTCCAAGAGATACAACGCCATACAGTTTTACTGAGACCGATCCAGCAACCGGGTGAATGACGCCAGCGGGGAACTTTGCTCCCGGACAGCATCGTTCAGGTGGACTGTCAGCACGGCACGATACAGGCCGTCGTCCGGAAACAGGTTTGCGGCGTAGGCAAGATAGGCCCGTGCCCTGTCCCGGCAGCAGTCAGCGTTTACAAGTGATTGACCAACCTGAAATGCAAGTTCAGCTTCAAAAGCATGCTTGTTGGGACCAGCGGGCAGCACATCGATGTGCCGTACACCGCTACCGTCAGGTTCGTAGTACACGAAGTAGCGCCTGGCCTCAGGCTCGCGTGCGCCGGCGTGCTCGAACAGGCTGCACGGCAACGGCTGGCCCAGTTCGTCCTGACAGACGCCGGTTCCGCGATAGATTGCTGCAGCTGGTAATTCATCCGGCCGCAGCAATTTGCAGCGCTGCCTGCCGGCGTTAGGCTGGTCTGGTATCTCCAGTTTCATTTTTGTGAATTTCGTGCCTGCGCTGATATACATCGCCACTGGCATGGTCCCGCCCTGGTAGACCAACTGGTAGATTTTCTGGTCATCACTGTATTCGCGACAGACCGCAAGTTCATGTTCGTCCCGGGAATCGAATCGACAGAGCCGCGGCGCACCGAGCGCGCTGGCCCCGGCAGGCAGTATTGAGCAGGCATTGTCCCTGCCGACAGCGGGAGAGGAAATCGCCAACAGGCCCATCGCGATGAGCATTACGTGGGTGACCAAACTGCGAGACCGTGTGCGGAACATTGCGCCTCTCCTTCACGCCCGGTTAATCGTGCCACCTGTGAATCGCACGAGATTCGCGAGGTGTGTGGGGACAATTATTGGGCGACGGGGGTCACAAGAAAATCCAACCTAGGGGTTAGTACCAAAGTCGTAGACGACGCACGAAACCTGAGAGTTTCGGTATCCCGGTGCTTGTCGGGTTTCCACAAACGGGCTCTAATAGATGCGAGGAATAACAGCAATGGCGCGGCCGAAACTGGGGAGGAACCGTGAAATTACTGGTCGCCGATGATCATCCACTGATCCGCGAAGCGTTTCGGCATCTACTGGCCGAACTGGCTCCGGGCGCATCGGTGCTCGAAGCCGGTGATTGCGAATCCATCCGACGACTGGCCACGGAACACCCGGATATTGACCTGGTGCTGCTCGACCTGCGACTGCCCGGTCCAGGTGGCCTGGCCACGCTGGATGCCTTGCGCAAAGAAAATCCGGCAATTCCGGTGGTAGTGGTTTCGGCCGTGGAAGACCCGGGCGTGGTGCGCACTGTGCTGGCGCACGGCGCGATGGGCTTCATCCCCAAATCCTCTTCCAATGAAGTGATGTTGAATGCCCTGCGACTCGTGCTCTCCGGTGGGCGATATCTGCCAGCCGATCTGCTCGCCACAGACGGCGGCATCTCGCCGACTGGTCCTGCAAACCCGGAGGAACTGCACCTTACTGACCGCCAGCGCGAAGTGCTGGCGCTTATGGTGCAGGGCAAGTCGAACAAGCTGATTTGCCGGGAATTGGGTCTGGCCGAGGCAACCGTCAAGATCCACGTAACCGCCATCCTGCGCGCGCTGCGGGTCACGAGCCGTGCCCAGGCCATCGTGGCCATCAACCAGCTTGGCCTCACACCCGATTCGTTGTTGTCCGGCGTTCTGCGGAGCTGATCGTTCTCGTCGACAGCAGGTGTTCCAGCAATGCCCGCAGGCGGGCCGGCTGCACCGGTTTGTGTAATAGCGGCACACCGCTTTCTTTCGCTTCGCGTAACCGCTCCGGCGCGGTATCGCCGGTGATCAAGGCCGCCGGCAGCGCCGATCCATACCGTTCGCGCAACTGTCGTATCACCGCACCCCCAACCTCACCAGCCGGCAAGCGGTAATCGCACAACACGGCATCCGGTGATTGGCCGGTGCCCGCCAGAGTGGACAGCGCCTGTTCCCCGCTCGCCGCCGTCACCGCCCGGCAGCCCCATTGCTCCATCAACCCGGCCAGCGCCTCACGGACCAGGGTGTCATCATCCACCACCAGGACCAACGCATCGCGCAGCGGTTCATGCAGGACCGGGGACGGGCTTGCCCGCAAGTCGTCTTGCAGCTGCGCGGCCTTCGGAACTTCGACGGCAAAGACCGATCCGCGGCCCGGGGTCGATTGCACATCGATCCGACCACCCAGCAGGCGAGCCAGTCGTGCGGCAATGGACAACCCCAGACCCAAGCCCTTTGTCCGGTCGCGTTCCGGATTTCCGACCTGATAGAACTCCTGAAAGATGGCCTGCTGGTGTTCGGGCACTATGCCCACCCCCGTGTCCCACACTTCGATTCGAACCATGTTGCCGCGTCGACGACAACCGATCAGGATGCCGCCGGCCTCCGTGTAACGCAACGCGTTGGCCACCAGGTTAATGAGGATGCGCTCCAGCAACACCGGGTCGCTATGGGCCGCCAGCCGGCAGCGTTTAACCCGGAAGTGCAGGTTGCGATCGGTCGCCTCCGGCACGAAGGCGGTTTCAATGCGCTCCAGCAATGTTTCGATGCGGAAGTCCGAGAGATTGGCGTTCACCACGCCAGCATCAAGACGCGAGACGTCGAGCAGGGCGTCGAGCAGGCCTTGCAAGGCCGTCACGGCAGCATCGATCCGACCGGTGAGATGACGGTTTTCAGGGTCCTTGATGCGGTTGTTGAGCTGCGTGACGAAAAGGCCAAGGGCATGCATCGGTTGGCGCAAATCGTGGCTCGCGGCCGCAAGGAAACGCGATTTGGCGCGATTGGCGGCCACCAACTCCTCGGTGCGTTCAGCCACCTTCTGTTCGAGACCGGCGTAGGATTCACGCAACCGTTGCGCCATATCATTGAACTCCGTTGCCAGCGCTTCGAGCTCGTCATGGCTGTGCACCTCGATACGCTGGCCGAGTTCGCCGGCACCGAGGCGCGCCGCACCCAGCTGCAATGCCTGGATCGGACGCACCATGCGCCGTGCAAGCAACGCACTGGCACCGAGGGCAAGCAACAGGCCAAGCAGCATCAACGCCGCAGTGCGTTTCATGGATGCATACAGGGGAGCGAAAGCCTCGTGCGCGTCCTGTTCGACGAACACGATCCAGCCGAGCGGCGCGATCGGCGCATCCGCGGCGATCACGGCCCGGCCGGTGATGTCGTGTGATTCCCCGTCTGCGGGCACACCATCCGCCCGCCCCTCCGCCACGGCGCGTGCCCGCTGCACCTGTGGCAACGATGCCATGTCCGTTTTTTTGAGCACCAGGCTGATGTCGGGATGCGAGATCAGCTGGCCATTGGCATCAACAACGTACGCGTGACCGGTCTGCCCGAAACGGATGCTGCTGATCACGTCCCAGACAAATTTCAGATTCACTTCCACCAGTGTCACACCACCTCCTGCGGCTAGTGCGAGCGTCATGTACGGTTCCGTCCCCTCGCGGAAATACACGGGTCCGCGGTAAGGCGCCTGCGACTTCCCGCCACGGAATGCCGGCGTCAGCGAGAAATCCATGCCGCTGCGCAACCGATCCATGGCGAGCCGCGACACGCGCAACTGCTCGCGCCCGCTCCCGTCCAGCCACACGGCGTCGGTAATCGCCGGCGCCTGTCGCAACAGTTTGATGAACTCGATGTGCCGCTGCGCCAGTGGCTCGGCGCCGCGCGATAGCAGATTGGTCCAGCCGATATGCTGCTCAATCTCATGAATGAACTGCTCGATGCGAATCGCTGCGGCCGCCGCCTTTTCCCGATGCAGCGCAACCGTGGTGTCGCGGGTCTTGTGGTATGACGAATAGAGATCGCTGGCCGCACCGGCCAGGATCACGGCACCGATCAACGCCGCAAAATACACGACGTACTTGCGGTACAGCCGGCCGCCAAATGGTTGCAATAGGCGCATGGATCCCCGAAACCAAAGTTCGAACAATCGGGAGCTACTCTACCCTGTCTCCAACAAATCTGTCGAAGCGCTGCTACTCGATCACCCGGTCCGCGCGCAGCAAGGTGCTCTCTGGAAATGTGACGCCGATGGATCGAGCTGTTTTGCGGTTGAGCGTAAGATGGATCTCGGTCGGCTGCTGGATTGGCAATTCCGCCGGATTTGCGCCTTTCAGGATCTTGTCTACAAACGAGGCGGCACGGCGCGCCATGTCGGAAAAATCGGGGGCATAGCACATCAGGCCACCAGCCTCGGCGAATGACTCCCAGTCGAACATTGCGGGAATTCTTCGTTCGCGCGCATATTGCGGAAGAAAATGGCGGTACGCCGAAACGCGCGGATCGATGATGGTCATGATGGCATCGCTTGGCGTGGCCGAAAGTCGCGCCCGCAACGCATCATCATCGGTTTCATCGGGTATCTCGACAACACTGATCCGGACGCCGATCTGACGTGACGCAGCCTGAATCGCTGATAATTCCGGTTCGATCCCCGGATTCGACCTGTCCACGACCAGCGCAACATGGGCAACTCGCGGGAATGCTGATTTCAGAATTTGCAATCGCTTTGGTCCGAGCTCCGTCTGAATCGCTGTCATGCCTGTCACGTTGGTACCCGGCAGCGAGAATGACCGGACGAAGCCCAGCCTCACCGGATCGGCGGCGCCCATCATGACAATCGGAACCGTGTGACTTACCTCCCGCACGGCACGAATTTGCGGGGAGCCAATGGTGACAATGGCTTTCATTTTGAGGTCCACCAATTCCTGTGCCAGAAATGGCAGCACCTCCGGGTCGCCCTCGGCGGACCGGTACTCGATAACGATGTTTCTGCCATCTTCGTAGCCCAGCTCCCGCAAGCCGCGAATAAAGCCCGCGCGCTCGGGTGACGGTTGATCTGCGAACGGTGAAAGCACCAGATAACCGATGTGCGGGATCGAATTCTTGGTGTCGGCGTACGCGAACGTCACCGACTGAGTGACCAACAGCAGTAGCACAACGACCACATCCCGCCACCTTGCCGTGTCCGTCAAACGGGATTTCACTGGATCGCCGTGTCGGCGCGTATTCATTCAATCACCCGGTTGGCGCGCAGCAGCACTCGCTCGGGAATCGTGATACCCAGAGCCTTTGCCGTCCTGAGGTTCACAACCATCTCGATCACACTCGGGGTTTCCGCCGGCAGGTCGGCGGGCCTGGCGCCCTTGAGGATACGGTCGACGAAATAGGCCATGCGTTCCCAGGAGGCTGTGAGGCTCGGTCCGTAGATGAGCAGGAAGCCGGCATCGGCGTAGGCATCCCAGCCGGAGACGGTGAGCAGCTTGTGGTGGATGGCGAGGTCGGCAATGCGCCTGCGTGGGCCAAATGTGATGGAGTCCGGAAAGGCCACGATGGCTTCGACGCCGGAACCGGGCAGCGAATCGAGCGCCGCCTGCAATTCGGCCGGATTCGTCACCGGCTTGTAGTCCACTTTGATGCCAAGCTGATCGGCGACTGCAAGAGTTTTGGCGCGCTCATTGGTTTCGCCAGCATGCCCCGGATCGGCAATCACCGCCACGCGCTTGAGTTTCGGATTAATTTCCTTCAGCAGTTCCATGCGCTTGCCGACGAGATCGATCGCCAGGAACTGGACACCGGTCACGTTGCCGCCCGGATGCGCCATGCTGGACACGAGCTTGCCGGCCACGAGATCGCCGCTGGAGGCAATGACCAGCGGGATGGTGTGGGTCGCCTGTGTCATGGGCCGGATCGCCGCGCCCTGCACAACGACTACCGCCGGGTTCCTGGCGACGATTTCCGGTATCAACTGGTGCACGCGCTCTTTGGAGAACTGCGCGAAGTAAGCCTCGAAACGAATGGTCTGCCTGTCGATCAACCCGCGCTCGCGCAGGCCCTTTTGCACGGAATGAAAGTACGAACCAACTGTCTTTTCGTCGGCATAGCTGAACCACACCACGAGCGGCAACTCTGGCTTCGCCAAGGTGGGCAGCGCCACGATGGAAGCAGTGAGCCCTGTTAAACGCAGAAAGTCACGACGGAGCATGGTTCTCCTCCATTTGGCCCGAGCGGGGCATGGTGGTGCTCATTCAATCACCCTGTCAGCGCGCAGCAGCAGCGATTCCGGCACGCTCAGGCCGAATCTCTGTGCCGTCGCGATGTTGATGTGTAGCTCGAAACGCACTGGTTGCGCGACGGGGAGATTGGCCGGTATGTCACTCAACAACACGGCACAAACGGTGCTCCAGTACGCGACAGCACGAATGATTCCCGGATACTGGCTCACCGTCGCAAGCCTCCTCATCTGGATGCGGATGCCGCCTTCCTGCGAACGTCACCCACCCACGACAACAACGGATCCATCCACAGCTTTACGTGTTGGTCATCGGGCATCTTGAACACCGCATGCCCCTCACCCGAGTTCAGAACAACTTCCTGGAACGTTATGTCCGGCGGTAGGCGGCCCTGGCAGGAACCGAATTTCACATCCTTCGTGTCATAAATCGACATGACCCGTCCCTGGACCTTGGCAAAATCGATATTGACCTTGATGGCGGGATTGATCGGGCAACCGGCAAGCAACACGATGTTGATCTTTGGATTGGCAATTAGTCCTGAAGCGACCAGCGCGGTCATGGAACCGAGCGAGTAACCCACAACGGTAATGTCTCCTGGCGACGTGCCCTTGGACAGCATACCTTGCACCTCGCCAGCAATTTTTGCGGCGTGGGCTTGTACCGCCGCATCGTTGTCACCAACATCGGCGGTACGTAGTTCGTACTTCACATTGAACCCGGATTTCTTCAGATCTGAAACGATGGTTTCGTAGGCCTTCACCTTTGGGTCGTCTTGCCCCTTGATGCAGCAGCCGTGCAAATAGAACAGATGCCTTTCCGCGGCCCGGGCAGTATCCGGAACAACCGTTGTAACCAGACAGGTCACCATACTTAGCGTGATAAACAAAGTTAGGCTTTTCATGGGGGTCTCCTAATTCTCTGTCTCAAGGTTTTGCCAGCCAACATGACAGAGCGAGTATGGCCGGGCAAATGACTCGGAAATCACTAGACCACAGAACTGGCACTGCTGGAATAAGACCAAAGTGCTAGTACGAAACGCACAGCCTGATGGATATAAAAAATAGAAAGGGGGGTTGGTCGCCTTCGACTTCATGTCCCTCGCGACATTCGAACGTCCCTGTACAACACCCGCTCAGGACAAAGAAAAAGGGGCGGTTGCCCGCCCCTTTTTTTACTTCAGCAACCGGCCCGATCAATTCACCTTCGGAGCCAACTCGCCTTTGGTATAACGCGCGGTCATGGCTTCGAGCGACAGCACCTTGATCTTCGAGGCATTGCCGGCGCAGCCGAAGGCCTCGTAACGGGCCTTGCAGATGTCCTTCATGCCCTTGGTCGCGGCGTTGAGCCACTTGCGCGGGTCGAATTCCTTCTTGTTCTCGGCCAGGAACTTGCGCACGGCGCCGGTGGAGGCCATACGGAGATCCGTATCAATGTTCACCTTGCGCACGCCGCTCTTGATGCCCTGCACGATTTCTTCGACCGGCACGCCGTAGGTCTGGCCCATGTCGCCGCCGTAGCTGTTGATGATCTTCAGCCACTCCTGTGGTACCGAGCTTGAGCCGTGCATGACGAGATGCACGTTCGGGATGCGCTTGTGGATTTCCTTGATGCGCTCGATGGCGAGGATGTCGCCCGTCGGCGGGCGGGTGAACTTGTAGGCGCCGTGCGAAGTGCCGATGGCAATCGCGAGGGCGTCGACGCCGGTCTTCTTCACGAAATCGGCGGCTTCGTTCGGGTCGGTGAGCAGCTGCGAGTGGTCGAGCTTGCCTTCGGCGCCAATGCCGTCTTCTTCGCCGGCCATGCCGGTTTCGAGGCTGCCGAGACAGCCGAGCTCGCCTTCCACTGAGACGCCGCAGGCATGCGCCATGTCGACCACAGTCTTGGTCACGCTGACGTTGTAATCATAAGAAGCCGGGGTCTTGCCGTCTTCCTTGAGCGAACCGTCCATCATCACCGAGCTGAAACCAAGCTGGATCGAACGCTGGCAGACGGCCGGCGAGGTGCCGTGGTCCTGGTGCATGCACACCGGGATGTGCGGAAATTCTTCGATTGCCGCCAGAATCAGGTGGCGCAGGAACGGGGCCCCGGCGTACTTGCGGGCACCGGCCGAGGCCTGAACGATCACCGGGCTGTCGGTTTCGGCAGCCGCTTCCATGATGGCGCGCATCTGCTCAAGGTTGTTGACGTTGAACGCCGGCACGCCGTACTGATGCTCGGCGGCGTGATCCAGCAATTGGCGAAGAGTTACCAGGGCCATGACATTTCCTCCAGAACGGTTAGTCGCTACACAAAGTTAAAAAATCAGTTATCACGCTGGCCGCCCACCACCGCCACCTTCATGGCATTGGTGCCGCCCTTGACGCCACTCAGATCACCCTTGGTGATGATGACCAGATCGCCTTCCCGGACCGAGCCGCGGCGGCGCAATTCGTCGAGGGCTTCACGATTCAGCGTGGCATGGTCCGAGGTCGTAATCTCGAACGCCACTGGATAGACACCCCGATAGAGGGTCACTTTTCTACGCGTCTCGGGATGCCCCGTCAAGGCATAGATCGGTACCCCGGAAGCGATGCGCGACATCCACAGGGCAGTAGCCCCGGATTCCGTAAGGGCAGCGATGGCCTTTACGCCGAGATTATTGGCGGTATACATGGTGGCCAGGGCAATGGCCTGATCGACGCGATCGACATGATGATAGGCCGCGCGCCGTTCCTCCAGCAGATTCGCCTCCTGTTCCTCGGCTACCTTGCAGACCCGGTCCATGGCCGCGACCGCCGCCACCGGAAACTTGCCGGCCGCGGTTTCGGCCGACAGCATGACGGCATCGGTACCGTCGAGCACGGCGTTGGCCACGTCCGACACCTCGGCGCGGGTCGGGATTGGGCTTTCAATCATGGATTCCATCATCTGTGTAGCCGTGATGGTGACCTTGCTCCGCAGCCGGGCGAGCTTGATGATCCGCTTCTGGATCGGCGGGACCGCGGCATCGCCGATCTCCACGCCGAGATCGCCACGCGCCACCATCAGCACATCAGCGGCATCGATGATTTCCTCGATCGCTTTGATGGCCTCGGCTCGTTCAATCTTGGCGACAATGCCGCCGTTTCCGCCGGCCGCGCGTAACAGGGTGCGCGCCTCTTCCACATCCGCGGCCGAGCGCGGAAAGGAGATAGCCACATAGTCGGCATTCATCGCCGCCGCGGTCTTGATGTCTGCGCGGTCCTTGTCGGTCAGCGCGGCGGCCGACAGGCCCCCGCCCTGGCGATTGATGCCCTTATTGTTGCTGAGCTCGCCACCGACCACCACCCGGCAGATCACCTGGCTGCCGGACACCTGGTCGACCCACAGCACGATGCGGCCATCGTCGAGCAGCAGCGTGGCACCACGACTGACATCCTCGACCAGCGGTTTGTAGGTCGTGCCGACACGTTCGGCCGTTCCCTGATCCAGGGGGCAATCAATATCGATAATGAACTTCTGGCCATCGGTGAGCTCAACCGGGCCGTTCTTGAACTTGCCGATGCGGATCTTCGGTCCCTGCAGGTCAATCAGAATGCCGACGTGACGGCCGTGCGCATGGGCACGCTCGCGTGCTGCCTCGGCGCGCTTTTTGTGCACTTCCGGCAGATCGTGGGAGAAATTGAGGCGCACCACGTCCACCCCCGCTTCCATCAGCTTGTCGAGGACTTGCGGGTCGTCCGTGGCCGGACCGAGGGTGGCAACTATCTTGGTTCGTCTTTGCATTCGTTGTTCTGCTGATAGGAGAAAGGGGCGATGGTCTTATCCATCGCCCCTTCAGGATTACGGCTTGGCACGCTGTTCGAGGATTTCCACCGCTGGCAGCTTCTTGCCTTCGAGGAATTCCAGAAATGCTCCGCCGGCCGTCGAGATATACGACACCTTGTCGTAGATGTTGTACTTCTGGATGGCAGCAATGGTGTCGCCGCCACCGGCGAGCGTGAAGGCCTTCGTGGTGGCAATGGCCTCGGCAATCTTCTTGGTGCCAGCGCCGAACTGGTCGAATTCAAACACGCCGACCGGACCGTTCCACACCACGGTACCGGCCTTCATGATGATGTCGGCCAGCTCCTGGGCGCTCTTCGGACCGATGTCAAAAATCATGTCGTCATCGGCGACGGTTCCGGCATCCTTGAGCACTGCCGGCTCGTTGGCATCAAACTTCTTGCCGACCACCACATCGACCGCGATCGGAATGTTGGCGCCGCGCTTCTGCATTTTTTCCATCAGCATCTTGGCGGTCGGAATCAGGTCCGCCTCGGCCAGTGACTTGCCGATTTTCTTGCCGGATGCCGCGAGGAAGGTGTTGGCGATACCGCCGCCGACGACCATCTGATCGACTTTCTCCGACAGCGACTCGAGCACGGTCAGCTTGGTCGAAACCTTGGAACCACCGACGATGGCCACCATCGGGCGCTTCGGATTGAGCAGCGCCTTGGTCAGCGCATCCAGCTCTTCGGTCAGCAGAATACCGGCGCAGGCGGTCGGTGCATACTTGGCAACGCCGTGGGTCGAGGCCTGGGCGCGGTGCGCCGTGCCGAAGGCATCCATGACAAACACATCGCACAACGCCGCATATTTCTTGGCGGTATCGTCGACGTTTTTCTTTTCACCCTTGTTGAAGCGTACGTTCTCGAGAACGGCCACCTGGCCGTCGGCCAGCATCGGGGCCTTGTCGAGGTAATCCTTGACGAGTGCCACCGGCTTGCCCATCAGGCCGGTCATGTAATCGGCCACCGGTTTGAGCGAGGCGGCTTCGTCGTACACGCCCTCTTCCGGGCGGCCGAGATGAGACATCACCATCACGCATTTGGCACCGGCCTTCACACAGTGCTCGATGGTCGGCATCGAGGCCTTGATGCGGGCATCGGAGGTGACCTTGCCGTCCTTGATGGGCACGTTCAGGTCGGCGCGGATCAGCACGCGCTTGCCCTTAAGATCGAGATCAGTCAGCTTGATAACAGACATCTTGTTCGTCCTCAGATAAACAACCGTCGCCAGGACGCCAAGATCACAAAGGGGTCGATACAGACCGACTTTGCGTCGTGGGCGTCCTGTGACCGGCGTTAATGATTACTTGGCGACGTGCTGCACCATGCGCAGCATGTTGCAGGTGTAGCCGTACTCGTTGTCGTACCAGGACACGACCTTGACGAAGGTGCCGTCCAGCGCGATACCGGCTTCGGCATCAAAGGTCGACGGGGCGCTGTTGCCGACGAAGTCGGTGGAGACCACCTTCTCATCGGTATAGCCGAGCACGCCCTTGAGCTCGCCTTCGGAGGCCTTCTTCATGGCCGCGCAGATCTGCTCGTAGGTGGCGTCCTTGTTCAGTTCCACGGTCAGGTCGACCACCGACACGTCCGAGGTCGGCACGCGGAAGGCCATGCCGGTTAGCTTCTTGTTGAGCTCCGGCAGCACCTTGCCCACGGCCTTGGCTGCGCCGGTGGAGGACGGAATGATGTTCTCCAATA
>DKBE01000110.1 GCA_002451085.1 Proteobacteria bacterium UBA6908
CAGCGGCAGGGTGTTGGCACGGCCTTGATTCAGGAAGGGCTGGCACGGCTGAAAGCCCTGCACGCGCAGGGTTGTTGCCTTGTCGGGCATCCCGACTACTACCGGCGATTCGGGTTCAGGAATGCGCCGGGGCTCACGGTCGAGGGCGTGCCCGCCGAGGTGTTCTTCGTGCTGCCTTTCCACGGGCCTGTCCCGCACGGCACTGTCACCTTCCACGATGCATTCAAGGCCACGGGTTAAACAATGAGGGGACGGAAGGATTTAACTGTAATTCTTCCATCCCCTAACTTTCCGTTCGATGACTGATCCGCTCTCCTAAAACGCCCGCACGACTAATAGTCCAATTGTGCCGATCAGACCCGCGACGCAGGCCCAGCCAAAACCATTACCGAACCGCGTATACAGCGTCCGCACCCCGGCCTTGATCGGGACGTGGGCCACCATCACGTTGTCCTTGGTGCTGAAGTCATCCATCCACGCCAGCCGGCGGCCGTAGGGGTCGATGGCGCCGGAACCGCCCCAGCGGGTGATGCGGAACAATGCCGTGCCGTTTTCGATGGCACGGAATTCCGCCATCGGTTGATGCAGGGGGATGATGTCCTTCCAGTCGCTCGCTGGCACCAGCATCAGGTCCGCGCGGCCGCGGCCCACCTGGCGAATGAGCCCGTCGAAATCCATGTCGTAGCAGATCGGTGACGCAAGGCGCCCGTATTCGGTGTCGGCGAACGCAATTGGTTGCTCGCCGGGGAGGCTGTATTTCTTTTCGAAACCCGGCACCGACGTGATCTTGGTGTAGTCATAGGCGATTTCGCCCGCGGGCGTCAACAGGATGGAGTGATTGCGGAAGGTGTAGCGCTCGCCGGGGCGGAGCGTGGCCATGCCGATGACGAGATGCACCTGATGCTCGCGCACGAATGCGCGCGCGCGTTCCAGAAACGCCGCTTCGTCTTCCTTGAAGACGATCAGGTTCGCTTCCGGCCAGACGATGATTTTCGAGCCGGCCTGCGCTTCGCGCTGGCTGCGCGCGAGGAATGATTCCTGGATGCGCTGAAAGGCGAGTTGGAGCTTCGTGCGTTCTTCCGCTGTCATCGCCGGGTCGACCGCGCGCATGAATTCCTCGCGTTCGATGATGCCGCTCGGCCAGCCGATGCCGGCAATGCGCACCGTCCGGCGTTCCGGCGCGAACGCGATGCGCAAGCCGCCGAATAGCAGGATGGCACTCCACACCCCGGCATAGAGCAGCACGCCGTGCTGGACGGTGCTCCAGGCAAACTGCTGGCCCCACGCCCAGTTCACCACCGATGCAAACCAGCTGATGAGGAAACCAATCCCCCATACGCCGGTGACGGAAGCGAGCTGCATCAGCGGCAATACGCCGTGCTGGGTGTAGCCGGTCGCACCCCAGGTGCCGTAGGGATTCCAGCGCGAATCAAGAAATTCCATCGCGGTCCAGGCCACCGGGAACACCAGCGTCGCCCAGAAGCCGGGCACCAGCGGCGCCACCAGCCGGTCGATCACAAACGGCAGCGAACCGAAGAACCCCCACACGACGGGCAGGGCCAGGTAAGCGATCCCCGGGATCGGCACAATCCCGCGCAGGCTGATCCCCATGGCGATGGCCAGCGCCAGCCAGATCCACAGCATGCCGGCGACCGGTGGTATGGCGTGCATGAAGTGCAGCAGGAACACCGGTGCCAGCCATGCCGCCAACGGCGTCATCCAGCGGCCGAAGCCGAACAGCTGCAGACCGCCACCGAGGAGAAGCCAGAGAAACGCAGCGGGGATATTCATACAGCGTTCCTTATATAAGACAACGCTAAATGCCCATGAGAGAGTAGAGCATGATCGGGATATACGATGATGAGATCCGGCAGGCGGAAACGCAAACAAACCGGCGAGTAAAAAACTGAACCGGGTTCTGCAAAACCATTCAATCACTTGGGGTGTCAACTTGAGGCATTCGGTGATTCAGTTACTGAAAATTCAGGGTTGTCTGAACTGACCTGTGAAGGTATTGTCCCGGGGTCTTCGAAAAAAATAATAAAACGGGGTGATGCAGGCTCCATCAGATTTATCCCGCATATGTGGTTCCGGCCGTTTTGCCTAGTCGGTGCGCTTTCCTTGAAAGTTTGTTGATCGTATTTGTGCATACAGGGCCCGGTCTCGACCGATCCCGTAAAAATAATAAATCACCGTCCTGGCGACACTTGTCAACTCGACGGCCTCAAAAAATCCCAGGGGGAATCATTATGAACACCGTTACGCCAGCAAGGTTCGCCGTGCTCGGCTTGGCCACGCTATTCACCGCTTGTGATGGTGGTGGAAATGGAGGCGGGAGTGGTGCTGGACCCGCTCCGACGCCCACACCCCCGCCAGTGGTGGCAAGCGTCAACGTGACGCCGCCCGCCTGGGACGCGACACGGATCGGCCAGCGACAACAGTTGGCGGCGACTGCACAGGACGCGGATGGCAATACCATTTCCGGCACGCAATTTACCTGGGGATCCTCAGATACAACCGTGGCGGTTGTCGACAGCAATGGTCTGGTGACTGCCAACTCGGCAGGTAATGCGCTCGTGACGGCCACATCCGAGGGCAAGTCAGCCGCCGTGTCGATGACGGTAAAATCAGCGGTGCCGAGCGCCGTTGGCGACATGTACACCCTCTGGCCGGCGCGCAGCGATGACTCGCCGGTGTTGCTGGTGAACGGAAGCCTCAAGGTCCGGGGAGGAATTTATTGTCGTAATCTCGCCACTGAAGAAATCATTGTTTGCCCCACCCCGCTGCCTGAAGGAGACGACGGGCAGAAAGAACCAGATCCAACGTCGCCATGGAAGCAAGGGGGAGTCGCCAAGTTTCAATGGGCGCGGGACCGGATCGGCATCCTGAGCGACATGTCGGCGGGCCGCGGAACATTCCGGGTTGTCGATCGCCACGACGAGTGGGCGGTGCTTGCTGTCGGGAATGCCTCGGCGTTTCAACTCGAAGGCAACCGGATCGGTGTCGTGGTGGATGACGGCACATTCATGGTAGCGGATGGCATTCACGGGCCGTGGTCCACTCTGGGTGGAATCGGCATTCGCAAATTCCAACTGGAAGGTAACCGCATCGCCATGTTGCGTCAGGATGGAATGTTTCTCGTCCAGAATGGCATCGATGGTGCTCCGACGATCCTGGCGTACGGCGGCATCCGGGATTTTCAGCTGGAAGGCAACCGCATCGCGGTGCTCGGCGATGAAGGATTGTTCCGCGTCCAGAATGGCATCGACGGTAACCCGACCACGCTTGAAGCCAACGGCCTTCGTAAATTTCAGCTGGAAGGCAATCGCATCGCGGTGTGGCGTGAGGATGGAATTTTTCGCGTGAAGGACGGAATCCATGGCGCGTGGACGACCCTGGCGAACGGCGGTATCCGGGATTTTCAGCTGGAGGGCAACCGCATCGGGTTATGGCAAGACAATGGGGTCTTTCGCGTGAAGGACGGAATCCATGGCGCGTGGACGACCCTGGCGAATGGTGGGTTGAGCGCGTTCCAGCTGCAAGAGGATTTCATCGGGGTCCTGACCGAGGCGGGCGTATTAAAAATCAAGAAAGGCATCAATGGGGCGTGGCGGCAGACGCCCGCCTACGGGACCGATATTGCCCAGTTTCGCCTTATCGTGGATGTGCCGTCACCGCCGGTACGGACGACCCCGGACACGTCCGTAAGCAGCGTCGAAATAAAAAGTTACGCATATGGCCAGGAAGTCTGTCACAAAAACCAGCCGGTGGATTGTACGACCCCGATTCAGTATTGGTTACCAGCCCCCTGGTACGGACGTTTTTGTGGCAGAGATAATCCGGCGGAAGACGTCTTTTGGGTCGCCATGAATGCCGGGCCGATTGATTCGCTGGATTACATCTGCCAGCACCATGATAGAGCTACGCCTTGGTATCCTGGCGAGACGGTCACGCATTCTCAAGCATGCATTGTGCGTTATGGGCTCGACAACGCCCGGTTGACGCGGGACGGCAGGCAACTCACCGCCGGAACAGGGGAATGGAGCGCCGTATGGAGCAGGATGGCGGATTTGCGTGATGCAGTAGCTCTATATAAAGACACAGTGACAAATAAGGGTGTGGGATTTGTGTGCGGACCTAAAGACTTGGTGAACTTCACAAGAAACACTGCAGCGAAACACAACTAACGCGAAAACCCAGGGGCAGACAGGGGTTGTTGAAATATTATTAACGCTCCTCTTCAGCCGCCGCACTTGATTCTCCATACCGTCCCGGACATGCTTAATCAGGTGTGAATCGACGAGAGGCAAGGAATGGCCTGGCTCAAGCGTGAACTGAACAACCTGCGGCAAAACGTGCGCGCCGGCGCACGCATGGCGATCTTCCGTCGCGATGCCATCGGCCAGGCCAAGGTTTCGGTGGACCAGGTGTTTTTTCTGGTGGTGCTGGATCTCCTGGTAGCGCTGGCGCTGGACTGGGTGAGGGCCCAGCCCAGGCCGGAATTCAATGTCTGGGGTTTCACCAGCGCCAGTTTTGGTTTTACTGCCGTGTGTGCCATGGCGTATGCCTTTGCCCGCCTGCAGCGCAACAAGGCGCTGATCCTGCGCTTCGTGGTGGGCATCTACAGTATTGCGCCATGGTTTGGCCTGGTCGGGTTTGTTGTGAAGATGAGTTACCCCGCCCTGACGGAGCAGGTGCCGTGGTTGGCCTTGGTCCTGTGGTGGGCGAACGTGGCGTGGTTCTTCGCAGTGATCGGCTGGATGCTGGTGCGGCTGGCCGGTGCCCGGGTGCGGCGCATCAGCGTGGGGGCCACACTGGCCGGTTACATTGCCATCAGCGTTATATCTGCGCCGTTGCATGTCGATCTTTTCTATGCCGGCAAGGACCCGGATGCACGCCCGCAGCGCACACGCGTTAATGCAGAAGAGGTGTTTGACGCCCAGCCAGAATTGTTGCAAAGCGCCGCGCGCGCGTTGCGCCGTGGCCAGCCGGGTGTGCCGGCGCTGTATTTTCTCGGCTTTGCCAGTTACGCCGACCAGGATGTGTTCAAGAAGGAAACGCTCTACGCCAAAGACCTGCTCGACAGCCGCTTCGGTACACACGGCCGCTCACTGGTAATGATCAATCATGCCGACACGGCCAGCCAGCTGCCGCTCGCCAGTGGCACGAACCTGCGCCGCGCACTCAAGATGATCGGTCGGCGAATGAACCGCCAGGACGATGTGCTGTTTGTCTATCTCACCAGCCACGGCAGCGAGAAACACGGGCTCGCGGCGCAGTTCTGGCCACTGTCGCTCAACGATATTCCGGCGGAGAAGCTGAAGCGTTATCTGGACGAGGCCGGTATTCGCTGGCGGGTGTTGTTGATCTCGTCCTGTTACTCGGGCCACTTCGTCGATGTGCTCAAGGATGACTACACCCTGGTCATGACGGCCTCGGCCGCCGACAAGCAGTCATTCGGTTGTTCCAATACGCGCGACTTCACCTATTTCGGCGAGGCGGTGTTCAAGGACGCCCTGAACCGCGAGCATGCCTTCATTCCCGCATTCCAGAGCGCCATCGCCGCCATTCAGCAACGTGAAGCCAGCGAGAAACTGGAACCCTCGTCGCCGCAACTCTTCATCGGCACCCGCATCGGTGCCAAACTGGCCGCTCTTGAACGCCACCGGGAATAGCGCGTGGTGGTGTAATTCGGGAAAGACGGTCATGGAACCTGCCTGAAAAAACCCATGTTGGAGAGGAATTTTCTCCAGCATCCGCATGCTGCTAGTATCGGCGCGACATTTCACAACCGGTGGCGAAGGAGTCGAGACGTGGCCAACACCCGACAGATTCCCCTCGTGATGCGCATCCCGCCGCCGCTGCTGTTTGTGGCCACGTTCTTTGCCGGTGTTGGCCTGCACCACCTCGTCCCGGTGCCGTTGGGCACGGAGAACCTGGTCGCCATTGAGCACCTGGCAGGAATCGCCCTGATGATTTCTGGCGGTGTCCTGGCCTTATCGGCGGCAGGTACCTTTTTGTTGAAGCGCACTACGCTGATTCCATTTTCCTCTCCCTCGAAGCTTGTGATCGGCGGACCATTCCGTTTTACCCGCAACCCGATGTATGTGAGNNGCGGATGCGCGAGCTTTTTGGTGAACAATACGAACAGTACTGTCGCCGGGTGAATCGCTGGATCTGACACCAGCGCCGGGGCCGTCGGCAGTTTTCCAATCGAAGTGTTATCGGGGGGCCATCAATATGGCATCGGCGAAAGAGCGGGCGCAGAAGCTTGCACAGGAAATGCGCGATGCCATCCGGGTGGCGCGCACCGCCAGCGCACGTGCCCGGAAGGCGGGTGAGGAGTTCAAGGAAATACTGGCGCAGGTCGAGGCCGAGGCCGAGGTGGCGAGGAATGTGGTGGAATATCCGAGCGGTCGTTATGAGTGCAATGCCTGCCACACACCGGTGATTTTTATGGAAACCCAGCGTGAATTCCCACCCTGCGACAGTTGCGGCAGCCGCCGTGGATTTAGCGGCCCACCCCCGCGGGTACTCGAGGTGATTCCACCCGCACCACGGAAATTTTCCGCCGGACTGTATGAATGCAAGCAATGCCGCGCACCGCTCGCCCTGGTCGAGGGCAGCGACACGCTCGCGCCGTGCGAGTTCTGCGGCGCCACGGAGTTCCGTGCGTTGTAAGCAACTTCCTCGTGGCGATCAGTCCAGACCGAGCAGGCCCTGTTTGAGATCGCCATCGGCAGGCTGCCTGCCCAGCCAGATACGTAACCACGCCTGCATGAAGTCCTCGCCTTCGATCACGCCGCGTGATTCGTTATTGATCGTTACGGCGGTGCCGTTGCCGGGCAGATAGTCGAGGCGGATGACATCGCCCTTGTGCGCCGTTTGGAACAGTTTATTGAAGCGCTCGATGCGTGCGCCAAGCCGGCTGCGTTCGGCCGCGTCGAGGTTGGCCTCGAATCCCTCGTTCCAGGCCTTGACCAGTTTTTCCCTCGAGACTTCGCTGTGCACGAAGTGCATGTGCATCGACACCGGCCCGGTGTTGCGCAATACCACGCTGGCATCGCGAGTTCGGGCGGGCAGGTACAAAGCACCGACGTAGACCTTGATGAAGAATTTACTGCGGATGCCGGCGCCGTTGAGCACGAGCGCCGGTTTGGCACCGAGCGTGACGGAATCGGGCAGTGTAACGCCGGCCACATCCCTGGCGAATACCATGGTCGATGAAAACATCAGTGCGAGCGCGATAACAATACGGCTGGACATGGGTCACCTCCGGGAGGAACAATCACCTATTGGAAGGTCCACCGTTACCATAGCGCACCAGGGAAGACTCAGGCCAGAGAGGATTTCTTTCTGACCCGGGATCCAAGCATTTACAAGGAGGAGTTATGCGTGCCATGCAATACCAGCAAGTTGGCGGCCCGAATCAGATCGTGGCCGTCGAGGTGCCTGTGCCGCGCCCGGCGGCCACACAACTGCTGGTGAAACTCGCGGCCTCGTCCGTCAACCCGGTGGACTGGAAATTGCGCCAGAGCCAGTCCCTGTTCTACCGACCGGTGACGTTTCCCTCTATTCCCGGCGCCGATCTGGCCGGCGAGGTGGTGGAGGTGGGCGGCCGGGTCACCGGCTTCAAGCCCGGTGATCGCATCTTCGCCATGGCCAAGGTGGGTACCGGTGCGGCCAGTGCCGAGTATGCGGTGGTTGATGAACAGGCAGCAGCACCTGCGCCGGCCAACCTGCCGCTGGCGGAAACGGCCGCCATTCCGCTGGCCGGGCTCACCGCCCTGCAATCGCTGCGCGACCTGGGCGGCATAGCCGCCAATCAACGCGTGCTGATTGTCGGTGCCGCCGGCGGGGTTGGCCATTTCGCGGTGCAGATTGCCAAGAGCTACGGTGCGCATGTCACCGCGGTGTGCAGCGGCCGCCACGCCGAGCTGGTGCGCGGGCTCGGCGCCGACGATGTGATCGATTACACGCAACGCAGCGAATTTGCCGGCGAACAGCCATACGATCTGGTGTTCGACATGATCGTGCGTACGCCGCTGCGCGACTTCCTCGCCGTGATGGCGCCGGCCGGTGTGTATGTGTCCACCTTGCCGAGTTTCAGCCGCGTGAGCGCGGCCTTGCTGCTGCCGTTGGTATCGCGTCGACGCGTACGCATCACAATGGTCAAGGCGCACAGCTCCGACCTCGATCAGCTACGCGCACTGTGCGAGAGCGGCAAGCTGCGGCCGGTGATCGACAAGACCTTTCCGCTGTCAGAACTAGCGGCAGCCCACGCCTACAGCCAGCAGGGCCGGGCCGGGGGGAAGATTCTGGTCACGATCGGTGCGTAAGGGCGGTTGACCTGAACAGCCGTGGCCGGAATTTCCCGAATTCGTCACCGGATTGTTGACGCCCAGTTGCCTGAATCGGCTTGCCTTACATGGCCGCTCATCTATTCTCCTCTGGAACCGCCGTGCGGTTCGTGACAATCTTGTTGGCCTGTATCCATCAATTTCGGTAGGGGGCCCAACCATGAAAAGAACAATTGTTGTGATGGCGATGTTGCTGTTGAGCGGACCGGTCTTGGCGCTTGATGCGGCCAGTCAGCGCTATATCGACCAGATGACACAGGGTGGAATGGGCAGCGTGAGAGACGCGGCCCAAAGCATGTACAACACCGGGGAATCCAATACCCAGGTGCTGGACGTGGCGGCCGAAGTCCTGCTGCAAAACTACAAGAAGAGCACGGAATACGACACGCTCGCCTGGGTGGCCAAGGCGCTCGGCAAGTCGAAAAACGGCCGCTATTACAGCGTCCTGAAGGAAGTGGCCGACAGCAAGACTGACAAGAAACTGACCAAGTACACCGAGGCCGCCATGAAGGAAATTGGTTCGGCCAGTGGTGCTCAATACACCCAAGGCACCGTCAACCTGACAGCCCTGCGCAACAAGAAGACCCCGGCCTCAACAACCACGGCCAGCAAGGGAAGCAAGTCGGGTTCGGGCAAGGGCCTCGAAGTGATTCGTAAAGGCATGTCGATGGATGAGGCCTACAACCTGGTCGGCCCGCCTACCTCAAGCTCCGCCCACCCGACCGGCAAGGCCTTTATCCCGTTTAACTTCAAGGGCGGGGATACCGTGCGCAGTTATGCGCTCTATAAAGGAAAGGGCAGCATCGTGTTTTCCCAGGACAGCCACTACAGCAACACCATGCATGTGATTGAAGTAAATATTGATCCGAATGAGAGCGGATATCGCTAAGCGATCGGCATCTTGCGGGCGAAGACCACCGGGTACGGTGTTAATTAAGGTATCGATATCATGAAACATCGATTTCAGAATGTATTCCTGGCGTCCGCATTGTGCGCAGGGCTTTCCACGCCGGCCTTCGCCACCGAAGTGACGGTGTACAAGAGCCCGACCTGCGGGTGTTGCAAGCAATGGGTCACGCACATGCAGGCCAATGGATTCACGGTCAAAGCCCATGACGTGGCCGACATCGTGCAATACAAGACGGCCAACGGCGTGCCGATGATGCTTGGGTCCTGCCATACTGCGATCGTGGGCGGCTATGTGATCGAAGGGCATGTGCCGGCGAGCGACATTCGGCGCCTGCTCAAGGAGCGTCCGCCGGTGCGCGGCCTGGCGGTGCCCGGCATGCCGGTCGGCTCGCCGGGCATGGAGCAGGGTGCGCATCAGGATCGATATAACGTATTGACCTTCGACAAGCTGGGCAACACTACCGTTTACGCGCGTCACTAGCCGAGCGGATTCTCCTGGAACTGCTGCTGGATGCGTTCCACTTCGTCGCGGTTGTCGACCAACGCGTTGACGCACTCGCCATCGAGTTTTTCACCGGCCATGCGATTGAGCAGCGCAAAGGCATCATCGTTGGTCCAGGCATCCTTGTAGGGCCGCCGGCTGGTGAGGGCGTCGAAAATATCGGCGACCGCCACGATGCGGGCCTCAAGCGGGATCTCGGCACCCTTGAGGCCGGACGGGTAACCCCGGCCATCCATCGACTCATGATGGTATTCGGCGATGTTGCGCAGGATGTTGATCTGCTGTACGCCATCCAGTCCAAAGTTGGACAGCACATCATCGATGATTTCCCTTCCCTTGCGGGAATGGGTGCGCATGACATTGAGCTCGTTCTCGTCCAGCGCACCCGGCTTGAACAGAATCCGGTCCGGGATCGCTATTTTGCCGATGTCGTGCAGCGGTGAATACATGAACACGTGTTCGATGTACGCATCATCGAGCTGGTGGCGCGGCGCCAGCACACTGGCGATCAGTCGTGCATAGCGCGACATGCGGTCGATGTGGCTGCCGGTTTCAGGGTCGCGCAGGTGCGTGAAATGGGAAGTAGTGGTGACTGCTGCCAGCAGGGTGCGCATGGTGGTCAGCTCATTGATGACCATGAGCGACACCATGTGACCGAAGACATCCAGTTGATTCAGCGTTACATCCGTGAAGACATCGGGCTCGTAGGAGTTGAAAAAGATGAAGCCGAGAAACATGCCGTTGCTGAAGATCGGCATCGTGTAGCTGGCGGCGTAGCCCTGTCGTCCGATGCGCACGGTGTGTTCGTGCTTCCCGTTTTCGAAGGTGAGCATGTTGTTGATCACCCGCGGCCGGCCTTCCTTGAGGATGTTCTCGAGCGACGGGGCGTCGCTGAGACGCGCCTCGTAACGTGACAACGGGTCGTCCTCGCCACTGCTGTGCAGGTAGGTCTTGAGCAGTGTGGTCTTGGGGTCGTACAGGGCGATGGCAATTCGTGCGATGCAGGGGATCTGTTGTTGTACCACCTGATGGGTGCGGACAAGCTTCTCCCGCAGGGGGAGATTGCTGTTCAGTGCATCAAGGGTGTCCTGGTGAGAGGTCATGAAAATTGCCAGCTAGTTCAGGAGTGATGCGGCCAAGACCGTAGTTTGAGTCTAGCATGGCCGAAAGCAGGCTTCCTGCCGAAAAAAATTTGGCTCTTTCCACAAGACGATGGCCTGAGCCAATGTCCTGGCCACATGGGTCAACATATCCGCAATTGATTTGAGTTGCCGATTCTCCGCGCTTGGTGTTTGATGGGTGCGTCGTGTTCCCGCCACATTCAGCGATCAGTACCCGGAAACAGAATGCATGACGCAGCGAATTGATTTCAGGCTCCTGGGAATCGCCGGGGCCATTCTGGCATTAGCCGTGACCGCGGCCTGGACGGCCACTGTCCTGTTCCGTTATTGGTTTCCGTATACAGCGGCCGAGACCATCTGGGACGAACTCACCGGCCCGACGATTGCGTCACTGGTGATTTTTGGCACGAAGGCGCTTCTTTACCGAGAGAAAATATTCCATCTCCAGGTGACGATGGATGTGCCCGACATCACTACCGTCAATCTTTACCTGCTGCGTCGGCGAGGTGGCTGGCGACTGTTGCTGATGCCCACGTTCCAGCGCGAGGCCTTGATCCATGACCGGCATACATTCATTCGTAACGTCAATTGGTGGGGAGTGTATGGTGTTGACCGATGCGTGTTGTGTCTCAAATTAGAGGCCCACGACACGAACTGCCGTTACGTGGAACTGCCTAGGTCGCTGTACCGGTCGCATGCCACAATCCGGGTTCGTCTCAACGAACTGAGCGAACAACAGCCCATGATCGTGTCGCCTCAGCACATCGAGTAATCCGCCGACCGGTTCAATTGGTGTGACATCGGTTCGCATGGCAATATTAAGATATCACTGTTCGGCTGGCATGAAACACGATCTATGGTCCTGCATCGACGATCCCGCCACCTGCCGCGCTGGCGCCACTGGCTCAAGGCGCTGGGACTGATTCGCCTCAGCCGGGCCGAATATGTCGCGCGCCATCCACTGGCTTTTTTAAAAGCGGTGCTGGCAAGTATTCGCCGGCACCAGGTGTTTCTGCTGGCCGGGGCCGTGGCATACTACACGCTGCTGGCGCTGATCCCGATGCTCGCCCTGATGCTGGTGGGGCTCTCGCAATTGATCCCGTCCGAGCAGCTGCTGGCCGCCACGCATGAAGCCTTGACGGTCGTGACGCCGGGGCTGGCGGACAAACTGACCGACGAGATCCGCACCTTTATCGGCAACTGGCAGGTCATCGGTGTCATCGGGGTGTTGACGCTGGTGTTCTTCAGCTCGCTTGCCTTTACCTCACTGGAAAATGCCATGTCGGTGATCTTTTTCCATCGCGTCGCGATCCACCGGCGGCATTTTCTGGTGTCCGCGATCATTCCCTACCTTTATATAACGATGCTGGCAGTCGGGTTGCTGGTCGTGACGGCCCTCAGCTCTGCCCTGCATACGCTCGACGGTCGCACGTTGACCGTGTTCGGCAGCGTCTGGTCACTGACCGGTGCCACGCCGTGGGTGATGTATGCCATCGGCATTGTCGGTGAGGTGCTGCTGCTCACCTCGCTGTATCTGGTAATGCCGTTGGGACGGCTGGCACTGCAGCATGCGCTGATCGGTGGCGTGACGGCCACGCTGCTGTGGGAGCTGACGCGTCATTTCCTGGTGTGGTACTTCACGCACCTGTCGATCGTGAACCTGGTGTACGGCACGTTCGCGGCCGCCATCATGATTCTGTTTAGCCTGGAGCTGGCTGCGCTCATCCTGCTGATCGGCGCCCAGGTGATCGCCGAGTACGAGCGCATCCATCCCTGAGCGCAGGGCGGTCAATGTATTGCCCTCGGCAATCCAGCCGATCAACGTGAGGAGCAACATGAACGCGATGGGCACCTATCTCCTGGTCACGCTGGCGACCCTGTTCTGGGGCGCGAACTTCGTGCTCGCCGGCCCGGTGTTGCACGACCTGCCACCGCTCTGGGCCGCGGCGCTGCGCTTCGTGGTCAGCGCCGTGTTGATGATGGCAATCGCATCCGGGCGCGGCGAGGCGCTGCGCACCCCGGCGCGTGCGTACGCCGGGGTGTACGCGCTGCTGGGCGTGGTCGGCATCCTGGGCTTCAATCTGCTTTTTTTCTTCGCGATGCAGTCCACGTCTGCGGCCAACGGCGCGCTGATCATGGCGACCAACCCGCTGGTCACGACGCTGGTAGCGGCGGCGATGCTCGGCGAGCGCGCCAACCGCAAGCAATGGTTGGCACTGCCCCTGGCGTTCGTGGGCGTGCTTGTCGTCATTACCGGCGGCCACCCGGAGCGCGTCACGACACTGCAATTCGTGCGGGGCGACCTGTTGATGCTTGGCGCGAATGTCACGTTCGCGCTGTACAACGTGCTGGGGCGCCGTTTCATGCCGTCGGGCTCGGCGTTTGTGAATACCACGCTTGTGACGACCGCCGGCGCGGCACTCTTGCTGTTCGCGGCCCTGGTGAGCGGTGAGGCACCGGCCATGCCGGGCATGAAGGCAAGCCTCGCCCTCGCGGTCATGGCCGTGGGTGGCACAGTGCTGGCCTATTTGTTCTGGAACACCGGTCTCCAGCGCCTGGGCGCGAGTCGCACCGCGTTGTTCTTTAACCTCGTCCCGGTGTTTACCCTGCTTACGGGCGCCGTGGTCGGCGTCTTGCCGAGCCATGCACAATTGTTCGGAGCGGTGCTGGTGTTGGGCAGCGTGACGCTTGCCATGTGGCCGGTGCGCAAGCCAGCGGCTTCGCCTTCGGCGGCGTAGCCTGGCCGGGCGTGATGCGGTAAATCGCGCCACATCGCATGAACTTAAGAAAACCAGGGTCAGTCACAGTTTTCGCGAATAGAGCCAGACTCGTTTGTACATCACCCACGCCGTGAATCAGGGCACGCTATACACTGGCCAGCGACGACGGATCTTTATCACGATAATCCATGTGGACATTCGTGTTGCCGGCTTCATCGCGTGTTTGACAGCGATTTCCGGCACGCGCAAGCTGTAGCCGCTGCACGTCCCGTCTTGTATCGATATCTCGCTGGATTCAACCCGCGCCTTTCCGGCGCCTTCCAAGAGGAGAAATCGTTATGCCCCGCTACATGATCGAAGTTCCGCACAGTTCCGAGAAGCGTGCCTGTCTTGAAGCCGTGCACGTTTTCCTCAAGACCGGTTCCCACTACCTGACCCACTGCGACGGGGGTTGCCCCGGTGGCGAGCACAAGGCCTGGATCACAGTGGAAACCGACAACCGCGAGGATGCGCTGCGCATCGTGCCACCAGCATTCCGGCACGAAGCCAAGGTCACCCAGCTCGGCCGCTTCAGTCTTGAACAGGTCGAGCGCATTATGGAACAGCACACCGGATAGTTGCCCGACGTACACGGATAACGGAGAAGAACAACAATGTCCGACTTTTATCTGGATGACCATCGGCAACTGCAGGATCGTTTCGACACCCGGCGCCTGGCCGACCGCATGGATGAGGCCTTGCTGCATGACGCCATGACGGAATCGGAAAAAGCATTCGTCCAGAGCCGCATGATGTTTTTCATTGCGACCGTGGATGAGCGCGGCCACGCGAACTGCTCCTACCGCGGCGGCGCTCCCGGTTTCGTGCGGGTGGTGGACGACCACACTATCGCTTTTCCAAACTACGACGGCAACGGCATGTTCCTGTCGATGGGCAACGTGCTCAATTCCGGGCAGGTGGGGCTCCTGTTCATCGACTTCGAGCGGCCGCAGCGCATGCGATTCAACGGTGTGGCCAGCATCGACTACGACGATCCGCTCAAGGCGACGTACCCCGAGGCGCAATTCGTCGTGCGGGTCCGGGCGCGGGAGATCTTCACCAATTGCCCACGCTACATCCACAAGATGAAATTGGTCGAGCCATCGCGCTTCGTGCCCAAGGCTGGTTGCCAGACACCGGTTCCTGGCTGGAAAACCGGCGACTGGGTGGAGGACGTATTGCCCGAGAACGACCCTGCCCGGGACAAGACACGCGAAGTGCTATAGGCGGGGCATCGCGGCCATCGATATTTCAGTGCTGGTGGAATGGGTGCACCCGCAAGACCGGGGCGCGGAATATTGCGCTGCGTGGACGCTATTTCGCTTCGTGCAGCGGAATCGGAAAGGTAAAGGTGGTGCCACGGTTCAGCGCGCTTTGTACCGAGATGGTGCCGCCATGAAGGTCGACAATGCGCTTGGCAATGGACAGGCCAAGGCCGGTGCCGCCGTTGCCGCCGGTCCGGCTCTTTTCCACCCGGTAGAATCGCTCGAAAATGTGCTGCAGTTCCTCCGGCGCCATGCCGCACCCGGAATCCTCCACCTTGACGATCACGCGGCTGCACTCGGTGACAAACCCGAGCCGGATGCTGCCGCCGGCCGGCGTGTGGTTGAGCGCGTTTTCCAGCAGGTTCTCGAGCACGCGCTGGATCATGGCAATGTCGCCATTGACCCAGGCGTCAGACGGATCGTTCACGAACTCGAGGTGAATGCGATTCTGCTGCGCGCGCAGCCGGAATTTCTGCGCCACGTCCTGCATGAGATCCCCGAGCGAAAACGGTTCAAGCGTCGCCAGCGTCTCACAGGAATCCAGCCGCGCCAGTTCGAATAGCTCATCCACCAGCTGCCGTAGCCGCTGGCTGTGGCGAAGGGCAACGTTCAGATACGCCACCTGTTCCTCCCGGTTCATCCGGTCCATGCGCAAGAGCAGCGTTTCCAGGTAACCGTGCAGGGTGGTTAGCGGTGTGCGCAGGTCGTGGGAAACGTTCGCGATCATGTCGCGACGCTGGCGATCGTTGCTCTTCAGGCTGTTCAGTTGCTGATCGATGCGGGTCGCCATCCGGCGAAACCGGTCGGCGAGCACGTCCAACTCGTCGCTGTGTGCGACGGCGTGCCGATGAGGTTGGCCTCCGGTGTCTCCGTGCAGGCGCACAAAGTTGTCCATGCCGGTGGTCAGTGCCGTCAGCCGTTTGGTGAGCAGGTGAAACATGCCGGTGCCGGCCAGTAGCGCCACCAGGAGGCTCGCGACCAGCGCCACGAGGCTGAGCTTGAGGATCAGGCTTTCCTGCAGCAGGTGGGCCACGCTGTCGTACTTCTCGCTGCCCAGAATGATATAGAGATACCCTTGCAGCGGCCCCTCCGCGGGGATGCGCGCCGCCGAGAANNTTGATCCGGTTGTCCTGCAGCAGCGGATCGGCCACCACGATATGCTGCGCAAGCGATGCATTTAGCTTTTGTGTCACCTCCTGCTGGTACATGTCGGTGCTGACCAACAGCCCCTGTATCCCCACCAGGCCCAGCACGAGCACAATGACGAACAGCGTTAGCGCGAGCTTGCGAGACAGGGTCCGGAACATGGCGGCCTGTCAGTGCGAACGGGAGTTGCCGCTGTCGGCCAGCTTGTAGCCCACGCCCCAGACCGTGCGCACGATCTCGGGTTCCGCCGGATTGGTCTCGATCTTGTTGCGCAGCCGATTGATGTGCGAGTTGACGGTGTGCTCGTAGCCTTCGTGGCCATAGCCCCAGATGCTGTCCAGCAGTTGCCCGCGCGAGAACACCTGGCCCGGGTAGCGCGCCAGGTGCCACAGCAAATCGAATTCCTTGGCGGTCAGCTCCACCGAACGGCCGCGGACCATCACCTCGCGCGTGGCCGTGTTGATTTCCAGCCCGAGCGCCGGGAAACGATGCGTTGCGCTGGCCGATGCAACAAGGCTGTACTGGTGCTTGCGGCGCAGGATGGCTTTCACGCGCGCCACCAGTTCCAGCATGCTGAATGGCTTGGTCATGTAGTCGTCCGCCCCGGTTTCGAGACCCATGACGCGGTCGATCTCTGCACTTCTGGCAGTGAGCATCAGGATGGGGGTCAGGTTGTTTTCCGCGCGCAAACGCCGGCAGATTTCGCGGCCTTCGAGGCCGGGCAACATGAGGTCGAGAATAATCAGGTCGTAGGGGCGGCGTCGTGCTTCGTCCAGCCCAACCCGGCCGTCGCTGGCGTGATCAACGGCAATGCCGATGTCACCCAGGTGCATTTGCACCAGGTGCGCGATATCGCGATTGTCTTCCACCACCAGAACCTGGCTCACGATCTGCGTCCCTCCCGGTCGATTCGTGCACGGTAGCGCCCGGTTCTCACGAAAATCTCACGACCGGGGCATCCGCCGTGATTGGACGGGCGAGACGGGCAATGGCTTACAGGGCTCCTGTTGTTCAGCGCCGACCCACGTTGCCGTGATGTATTCGCAAGAATTCCGTGACCGTTCCGTGAGTTTTTGCCGGGACACTTCGACTCCCTGACACCAAACTCGGAGGAATAGTCATGAAACTGGCAGCAATTCTCGGCGCAATGGTTTTGGCTGGTGCAATGTTGGGCACCGGAAGCACCGCCGCCGCGGCGGACCGCACGACGGGCCGCGGTACCGGCCCGGTCATCTACGTCACCACGCTGGGTCTGTACTTCGACTCGATCGTGCTGACGGATCTTCCCAACAATGGCCCCTTTCAGCAGCTGAAGCCGGGCGTGAATGGACTGGAAACCGACTACGGCCCGGGCACGCCCGGCCACCTCGGCGGCCGCTGGTGGATCGATGTGAACGGCGACGGCGTCCAGAACGACGGCGACAAGTTCTTCCTGTGCCCGTTGCTCGGCCCCGGCCGGACCACACCGTAAAACCCGGGAACAACCCGGCCCGTCTCCACCGGCCGGGTTCCCGTCCCACAAGAGCCGCGTTTGCGGCTCTTGTTTTTTATGGATCGACCGGTGGGACCGTATTCCCTGAATCAAGGACTTAGCAGGCGCACCTTCTAGATCTGTTTGCGGGCACCGATCAGGGGATAAGGCCTGTGAATTGTTCCCCCTGCCAGAAAGCATTAATCTCGGATCAGTCATTACGAAGAAAGGAATCCATCCGATGCCAATGTCGCGACTTGTTTCGTTCCTCTTGTCATTCGCCGTGGTGCTGGTGACGCCGGCATCGCTCGCGGCCGGGCCGTCTGAGATGATTCTGGTGCGCAGCACCAGCAAGAGTATCGACGAGGTGGTGAAGTCCATCGAGGCCTACTCCGATAAGCACGACTGGTTCTTCCTCGGCGCGGACAAGCTGCTGGGCGGAAAGATCACATTGGTGAAGACCTGCATTCCCGAAGTCGGACCGCTGGTCTGGACGCAGGACATGAAATACACCGCCATGCTGCCGTGCGGCAACATCAGCCTCTACACCCAGCAGGGCAAGACCGAGATCGCCGTGCTCAGCGGCCAGTACATGCACACGCTGGTGCCCACAGCAGAAATGAAAAAGGCATCGGACGCGCTCCAGCCGCTGCTGATCGAACTTCTGAACACCATTTCCAAATAGCAACTCCGGAGCAGGCCGTTGCCGGTTTCGCCGTTGCAGCAGTGTTATCGCGCTGTGCTGGATGATGGCTAGCCGGCCCGGATTATTTGGAGTGCCCCGTAGCGGCGGAATTCAGGACGACTCTATACTGGGGGCCATGTTGTCGCGATAAGGAATAGCATGGACAAACGGGCAGGAGTCGTCGGCGCGTTTTCAGGCGGGGCGTCCGTCGCGGTGGCCGGGCTGCCACAGGTCATTGCCTTGGGCGCGCTGGCGGTCACGCCGTTCGGACAGTCGGCGCTGGCTTCCGGTGTGGTGGCCGCGTTTGTCGCGACCGTGTTCGGCCGCCTCTGCGCCTCGCTCGTTTCGCGTGCCCCGGGTGAAATCTCCACCCCACTGGCATCGACCACCATTATCTACGCCTCACTGTGCGCAGATCTGTTGCTGCGCGGTGGATCGTCGTTGTCGGCAGGCGAGGTGATTGCCGGACTATCGCTGGCCGTAGTGTTGATGGGGGTGTTGCAGCTGCTGGCCGGCTGGGCGCGCCTCGGGGAAGCGCTCAAGTTCCTGCCGTATCAGGTCAATGCCGGATTTCTCACTGGCATCGGGTTGCTCGTGGTCTGGGCGCAGCTCGGTCCCGCGATCGGTCTCGAGGGGCGGCTGACGCGCTACAACTGGGCGGAAATTGTCGAACAATTCAAACCCCATGCGCTGTTCGTGGCTACGGTTTCTGCACTGGCGGTGTGGTTCGCACCCAGGTTCACGCGTCGCACGCCATCGCTGCTGGTCGGTCTGGCTGCCGGGATTGCAACCTTCTACCTGGTCAGCCTGTTCGCAGCACCTGGAGCGTCGGGTCCGGTGATCGGCTCCATGGCGCCCTTGGCGATCGGGTACGATCGGCTGGTCGATGTCTGGAACCACACCCATCAATCGAGTCTGGTAGACATGTCGATCCGCGTGTTGCCGTATGCCGCGTTGCTGGCACTGGAAGGCAGCCTGGAGATGGCCATTACGTCACGGGATGTCACGGCCGTCACCGGGGTGCGACCGAATGTGCACCGGGGACTGATCGGCCAGGGTTTGGCTAACATCGTGAGCGGCCTGCTGGCCGGCCTGCCGCTCGCGCCCAGCCATTCACAATCGGTCGCCGCTGCACGAACCGGAAGCGCCACCTGGGTGCCAGCGGTCAGCGCCGTCATTCTGTTCGCCGGCTTCATTGCGTTTGCCGGACTCCTGGCCTATTTCCCGACGGCCGTGCTGGCCGGGCTGCTCGTTACCGTTGGAATCAGCACGATCGACCACTGGACCCGCGGCCTGATCAGACAGGTGGTGCGGGTACGGGGTGTACACAGCGAGATCCTTTTGAATCTGGCGATGGTGGCGGCCGTCTCCGGCGCCTTCTTCTTTGGTGGGGTGCCGCTGGCCTTGCTGGTGGGCACGGTGCTGGCCATGGTGGTGCTGACGCGCAACCTCGCGGCCGCGACGAAATTCACACCGCGGGATGGCCGGCAGTTCAGTTCGACCCGAGTCTGGCCATCGGCGCAATCCCGCTGGTTGACGCAGGCCCGTGCCTTGATCCGGATCCTGCGTCCACGAGGCGGCCTGTTTTTTGGCACGGCGGAACAACTGGCCGTACAGCTCGCGACAATCCACGCTCCGGTGAAATACTGCATCATCGACTGCTCGCGCCTGACGGTACTGGATGCGTCGGGTTGCCGGATCATTGCCGAGGGCGCCAGGCAGCTTTCACAGCGGGGCATCACCACACTGCTCGCGGGACTGGATCCATCCAACCCGCACGATCACGCCCTGATCGCCCTTGGTTTGAGTATGCCGTCAGCGGAACAGCATTGGTTTCGTGATTTGGATCTGGCGCTGGAGTCGGTCGAGGCCGAACTGCTGCATGATCATTGGCCGGGTGTGGCCGCCGACGCACCGGTGGCCTTTGCCGAGAATGAACTGGCAATCGGGTTGACCACGTCCGAACTGGAGGTTCTGCAATCCCGGCTGGTGGCCGTCGAATACGAAAAGACCGAGGTGCTGTTCGAGCGTGGTGCGGAGAGTTCAGCGTTGTATGTGATTGAACAGGGGTTGATCGAAATCCACACCACGATGGAAGGTGGCGGCCGGGGCAGCCAGCGCCTGGCCGTGTTCGGTCCGGGCTGTCTTTTTGGCGAGATTTCGATGTTGACCGGCATGCCACGTTCGGCCACTGCGGTGTGTGCGGCGCCCGCCCGGCTCCGGATGTTGCCGCGTGGCGTATTGCAGGACTTGCAGGAGCATCATCCCACTCTGTATGGCAAGATCATCGCCAACCTCAGTCAGCATCTTGCTACACGCGTGGTGCAAACCACCGACATCGTGCGACGGAAGTGATGGTTTCCCGATCGGTTTCCGGTAACCGGCCCAGACCGTCTGTCAGCGACTGGAGCTGATCAGTCCTTCCAGCATCTGGATGTTGCGTTGTTTTCCTTCATCGCGCAGTGTCCGGGCCACGTCCGTGAAATAGCGGTGTGATCGCAGGAAGCGAAGCTGCACCTCCAGCCACTGCGCCCAGCTGTGCGACACACCCAGCGAGGCGCGTTCCTTCCACAGCGCCGTGCTGGTGTCGAGGAAATCGGGTCGCCCCAGACCATCCAGATCGGCATCGGCCAGCAACTGCTCCAGCTCGTTGGTCGGCGACTGGGGCATGCGGGTGGCCATGATCAACAAGGCGATGCGTTCGATGTCACGGGAAGGAAAGCCGAAGCTCGGCAGGACCTCCGCCATGATTTTAATGCTGATGGCCTCGTGGCCATACGAGATGTGGATATGGCCTATGTCGTGATACGCCGCGCTGACCTCGAGTAATCTCTGGTCGGAGGGTTTCAAGCCCGCGAGCTGGCCCAGGTGTCGCGCCGCCGGCAACACATCGTGCTCGGTATGCCAGGCACTGTGGTAGGTCAGGTGGGGTGGAAGTTCGCTGCGCATGCGGTCGAGCGCGTACGTAATTGCCTGGTCATATTGGGGATGGCTCGGCCCTGCGGTCGTCTCGATCATGCGTGGTCTCTTGTTATTTGGCTGTCATCGCAATAATGCCGGGCTCTGCCGGCGTGGCTCCGGGCTGCAGGTTGGCCCGGCAACGCTCCAGCAGAAAGCGGGTGGGGCCGTCCTGGGAGAAGCTGGTCAACAGGTTTTCGAATTGCTCGGCCGCTTGTGCCCAGTTGCCGAGTTCGAACGCTGCCAGCGCCGGTGCGAAGCGTTCGCACAGCTCAACTTGAGACGCCGTAGCGCCTCCTTTTGTTGCCATGACCTCGGTGATGGGCAGGGCCTCTGTCTTGCCGACAAAACGATAGTTGCCGAGAGAGCGCACCAGCAACGCGTCCTGGCCAACGACGACGGTGCCGGTGGCGAGAATGCGGGTGCCCAGGTGCTTGTTCAGACCTTCGATGCGGGAGGCGGTGTTCGCGCAGTCGCCGACGATGCTGTAGACGAAATGTCCACCACCACCGGCATGACCCACGTAGAACGTGCCGTCCGCGAGGCCCACGCGCAGGTTGCCCGACAGGTTGCGTTGCATATTGAAGAGACCAATCTCCTGCGCCGCTTCCAGCGCGGCCTGGACCGGGCGGTGGCGGACCGCCGTGTCGTCGACCGAACCGGTCCACGCGCACATGATCGCATCGGCACGGAATTCCGTGACTTCGACGTCGTGGCGCTTGAGCGCCTGGGCCAGCACTTCAAAATACTCATTAAGAAAACGCGCCAGGTCGCCGGGCGCCATTTTTTCCGCGATCGTGGAAAAGCCGGCCATGTCGGTGGACAGACAGGTGCCGTAGGTGACCTTGTTGACATCGCCGGGGGCAAGCTCCGAGGCGGTCAGCATGCGCGACACGCTCTCCGGGACGTACTGACGGATGGCTTCGCTGATGTGCTGGACGCGTCGATGTTGCAACCGGTATTGCGCGAATAATCCGACCAGCAGGGCGAGTGGAAGCTGTACCAGCAACGGGGTGGCGAGCGGCCACCAGGCTCCCGCACTGTTGAAGCTCATCTGGGCGCCGAAGGCATAGGCGCCGGACAGCCCGATGGCGACCGCCACGCCGATCACGGCCGGCAGGAGATAGACAAGGGTGCCGACGATCAAGCCAAAGCACAGCAGGACCAGCAACGTGGCACCGGCGGCGAGCGGTTTCACCGATTCATTGTTGAGGAGGTTGGCGAATGCCGTGGCCGCGATTTCCACGCCGCTGAGATCGACGCCATCGTCGCGCGTGAACACCGTGAAAAAGCGGTCCGGCTGTCCCGGATCGAAGAGATCCGAATAGCCGACGAACACTACCTTGCCGGCGACATTCAGTGCTTCCGGCGCGAGATTGGGGTCTGTTCCCTTGATCACGGCATGGTAGGGCAAGGTTGGGATGGTGCCGGGCGGACCGTAGTAGTTGAGGTAGCGTTCTTTATTACCGGCATAGAGTCCCAGCAGTGCTGCCGAGCTTCGGCTCAGCGGGTCAGCCGACGGCTGTTCGGCGATACGCATTGCCAGTTCGGGGTCCTGCTCAAACAGGTGGCGCGTGCCTTGCATCAGCGCTTTCATTTGCTGGACATCGCGAACGTCGGCCGCTTTCATGGGCAACCCATCAAGCGACAAGCGTGTCGATGCTGCGAGCAGCGCTCGCCATAGCTCATAGCGCTGAAGGGCATAGACCTGCAAGGCAGCGGCCGGCATGGTCGGTGCTTCACGCGCGCTGGTCTTGAAGGTCCAGAACTGATGGACGGCGGCACCCATCTTCGGTAGCGGGAAAGGGCCCAAGGCCCGGGCCGCGTTGGCCAATACGGGTAGCGGCGACTCAAGTTCTTCAACCCAGACGAAGCCGTGGGTTCGCCCTTGCTGGTCTTCGATCGGCTGGCGCCGGCCGTTCAAATGTTCAAACAGGACCACACGGTTGGATGCCGCGATTGCCCGCGCAAAGGCCTGGTCCTGTTGTTCTCCGCGCGTGCGACGCAAATCCAGGTCAAAAACGATGGCGGCGGCACCGCGCCGGGTCAGTTCATCAACCAGTTTGCCGTGGATTGAGCGCGGCCATTCCCGCGGAAGCGTGGATAATCCAAGCTTTCCGCCGGTACGTCCGTCGATGGCCACGATGGCCACTTCGGCCGGTGGCGGCCGCACGCCGCGCAGGTGGAAAAGCGAATACAGACCAACACGGTTTTCCAGTTGCGCCTGGAAGGGCGTCAAGGCCAGCACGATTCCGCTCGCCGCCACCGCACCGCCGATGGCAATACCCCAGAGCCAGCGCTTCATGATCCAGATCGCCGCAGCTTGGCCGCGCCCTGTGCGTATTCATTCAATATCGCGTGCATGATCAGCGGTATCAGGTGAGTTTGTCGGTTACGTGGGCCAATGGCTACTTAATATTAAGAATGGCACTTCCGGCTGATAGCAGGCCGCGACAGGGCGCGCAGCGTTCATGAAGCACGTTCTCGAGCGCGTCGCGGAATTGTACTGCATTGACATCGGCGGCGGCGAGATGGGAAACCCCAGCGCAGGCGGTTGTTCTCGAATTCACGGTAATCGAAGCCAGCCGCCGTTTTCAGGTAATGCACTAGATGCCAATGTTGTCGGCCAGAAATTGATCGTAATCACCGGTGCTGACGATGTGGGTGCCGTCGCAATTGAACTGCATTCGGATGGCATCGCGGGTGATGCTGATGCCCATGTTGCGCAGGTAAAAGTTCTGGATGGTGCGCAGGGTCTGCAATTTGTCGATGACGCGTGCAATCTCCTCCTGGGTCAAGGGCTGCCAGTTCCGATAACGGTGCCGGTAGGATTCTTTATAGTGTCCGGGCAGGGCCAGGGTGTCGAATTCCGTGGCCAGGGTGTCGTACAAACGGCGGATCAGGCGCGTTTTTTCCGCAAAGTCCAGCACCGGGAAATGGCGATCCAGATAGTTGGTGTCGATCAGCTTGTTGGCGGGGTGAACTTCATAATTGAAGGGATCAAAGATCGATGTCAGCCGGATTTCGCCGCTGTTGAAGTGCAGGGACACTTCGCTGACGCACCGTTCAATCAGCAGGGTTTGCAGTTTTTGGGTGAGGTCCGGCAAGACCTTGTCCATGGGACTTTCACGCCGTTCGCGGTCAAAGACCGTTTCCCGCATGGTCGGATCGCCCTTGATGCTGATTTGCAGGTTGTTGCCCTTGATGCCGGTGGTGGCGAGCAGGTTTTCCTTGAGCGCCAGCTCTTCGGTGCGCTGCGCCATCACATGGCTGATGATGTCGTTCACCTTGTTGTCGGTGGCCATGAGCCTGTGGAACTGCTCTTTGTCCAGCACGACCAGCGTGGTGTCGGTCATCGCACTCACCGAGGCAGTACGCTTTCCCTGGCTGATCACCGCCATTTCACCCAGGAAGCTGCCGGTGGCCCGCTGGCCGATTTCCACGCGGTTGGTGAACTCGTGAAGGAAGACCGACACCGTGCCGTCCTCGATAAAGTAGACGTGGTCCGCGGGGTCTCCTTCGGAAAAGATCAATTCGCCCGGCTGGTAGCGACGGACCGTGCCACAGGAGCGGATATTCTCGAAATTCTGTGGTTCCAGCGTGATCGGTTCCATGAGTCGTCTCCTCTGTGCCCGGCGTGACGATCTTTCCGGTTGTTCAGAAATTAACCATGCCTAGCATACAACGAATGTTCCGCCTGGCCATTTATTCAGCCTGATAGCCAACTGCGGAATTTCTCACAGCGCTCGATGCACGGCTGGAGCAGAGCAGCGAAAACTATACTTTCGCGTTCTATCTATTGAAATAAACATGAACACCCACTTGGCTGATCATCCTTAGTAGCCTCGGTTGCCTCGATTACCTTCTTATTTGCACCAAAGTGGCGCCTGAATTCCGGGGGCATGCTAGCGTACGGTGCACCAACGGACCCGGTGCATTCAGTCAATTGACTGAAAAGGCTGCATAATCGTTCTGGCATGGAAAAGCCGGATGCGATCGAGCAAGACACGACTCCATCTCTTTTGAGCGTGAGCTGATCGTATGTGCTCTACATCACAGAAGATTAATTTGACGGATCTCCAAAAAACCCCGCATGATGTAAGCAATGTGTAAGTAGCAGACGATAAAGTATCTCGCACATAGAAGTATCAATCCGCGATACCGTCAGTAAATAAGTACTTAATTAAAAGCAAAATTACATAAAACACCACGCCAGGGATCCGGGGCAAAACAACAACAAGTTCGTTGCTGCACTAATCGTGTGAAGGATATACACGTCGCAGCCGAAAGTTTGAGGGAAGGTCGATGGGTGGCAATCGTTTGGTTCTGGACAAGAACCACAGTCGGTTTTGTCGGTGGATGGGTGTTTCCGTAGTGCTCCTGCTTTTTTTCGGCACCGTGGCGCATGCCGCCGATACCTGTGAACCGGTTGTCGGACGGCTGTCCAGTGCGACTGGAAATATTGAAGTTCAGCGTGGCACCGACACGAACTGGACGAAGGCACGACTGAACGAAACCCTGTGCGAGGGCGATTCGGTCCGAACCGCTGAACGCAGCCGCGCGGCGATTTCGCTGACGAATACCGTGGTCCTGCGACTCGATCAGAACACGACCATTCGCCTGATTAATGTCGGCAACAAGCCCGAGGAGCAATCGCTCCTCGATGTGTTGCGCGGTGCGGTCCAGTCGTTCAGTCGCAAGCCACGTCCCCTGGCCGTCAATACCCCGTACCTGAACGGCACGATCGAGGGCACCGAGTTTGTCATCCGCGTGGCGGAAAATCAGACCATCCTCACAGTCTTCGAAGGAACGGTACGAGCCGCCAATGACCAGGGAACGGTGGCCGTGCCCGGCGGGCAGTCGGTGGTCGCCGAGGCCGGCAAGGCGCCGCAGCCGCGCACCGTCGTCCGTCCGCGCGATGCCTCCCAGTGGGCGTTGTACTATCCGCCCGTCCTTGCGACCGGTGGCGCGCCGGGAGTTTCGACCCTGCTCGACCAGGCGGCGCGTTCGCTCTCTGTCGGGCGAGTCGACACCGCGCGCAATGAGATTGATCAGGCCCTGGCGCAGGATCCGAACTCCGGATTGGCGTTTGCCCTGCGTTCGGTGATTGCGGTGGTGCAAAACGACAATGCCCAGGCACTCGCCGATGCCAACAAGGCTGTTGCCCTGAGCCCCGACACCGCGGCGCCCCGCATTGCACTGTCGTATGCACAGCAGGCCAGCTTCCAGATTCCACAGGCGCGCGACACCCTGCTTGAGGCCGTGAAGCGTCAGCCACAGGATGCGTTGGCTTGGGCGCGCTTGGCGGAACTGCACCTGATGCTTGGTGAACGCAGCGAGTCCACCGCGGCTGCCGACCGCGCCGCGTCGCTGGCGCCGGAACTGGGCCGTTCGCTTACCACACGCGGATTCGCATCGCTGGCGACCTTCCGGATTGCCTCGGCCATTGCCTCCTTCGAGAAAGCCGTGGCGGCCGATCCGGCCGACCCGATGCCGCACCTTGGCCTGGGTCTCGCCCGCATCAATCAGGGCAAGCTCGCCACGGGTCGCGCGGAAATCGAGCTGGCCGTAAGCCTGGATTCCAATAACGCCCTGCTGCGCGCCTATCTGGGCAAGGCCTATTTCGAAGAGCGGCGTGAAGGGTTGGATGCCCAGCAGTTCCACATTGCCAAGGAGCTCGACATTCGCGATCCCACCGCCTATCTGTACGACGGCATCCGGTTGCAAACCGAGAATCGCCCGGTCGAAGCCGTGCAGGCGCTGGAAGAATCGTTCGAACGCAATGACAACCGCGCGGTATACCGCGGACGCATGTTGCTGGACCAGGACCGTGCCGCGCGCGGCACCAGCCTGGCGCGCGCCTACAGCGACCTCGGTTTCTCGTCGGTGGCTGCCAACGAAGCCACGGATTCCCTGACGGCGGATCCGGGGAACGCCTCGGCCCATCGCTTCCTGGCGGATTCGCTGCGCGATGATCCGCGCCGCGAGGTCGCGCGGGTGAGCGAAGAGCTGCAGGCGCAGATGCTGCAGGACATCTCGATCAACCCGGTGCAACCAAGCTCCGGCGAGACGGGTTTGAACGTGGTGACCGCCGGTGGCCCGGCGAACGCCGGCTTCAATGAATTCACGCCACTGTTCCAGCGTGATCAGGCGCAGGCGGCGGTCAGTGCATTCATGGGCAGCCAGAACACCTCCGGCTACGAAGTGGCGGCGTCGGGTCTTTATAATCGCTTTTCCGTGAGCGCCGGCGCCTACGAATACACGAGCGACGGGTTCCGCCCGAACAACGACAACAAGCAGTCCGTCAACAACTTCTTTGCCCAGTTCGAAGTGGCCGATGGGTTCAACGTACAGGTCGAGCACCGCCACCGTTATTCCGAGAACGGCGATCTCGTCATGCAATTTGACCCGATGACGTACTACCCGGACTATCGCCAGCAACGCGAAATTGAAAGCAACCGAATTGGTGCCCGCCTGAATCTCGGCCCGCGCTCAACGCTGCTGCTCTCTTCCATCTTCTCGGATCGTTCGGAGGAAGGCGGGCTCACGCTGGTGAATATCCCGAATGTGTTCGTTTTCCGCAGGGATTTTACGGTTCGAGAAGATGGCGCCCAGCACGAGCTGCAGTACCTGTACCGCGGCGATCAGTTTAAGTTGCAGGCCGGTGCCACGCGCTCGAGTTCCAATGTGGATTCCGTGGATCTAGCATCGTCCACGGTGTGGATCCCCCTGCCGTCACCGCCGTTCCCCCCGGGTTTGACAACGCCGGTCACCACCGTGACGCCAACCCAGGCGACCACCGAACTGATCGACACGCGTGGCTATCTCTACGGCTACGCCCGGTTCCCGTCGGTCGTGCAATGGACGGTGGGCGTTGGGTATGACAAGCACGAGGAACAGGCCTACAACTACGACGACGCGCAAATCAGCCCCAAGCTGGGCGCCAAGTGGGACATCACCAGTGCGGTGGCCCTGCGCGCGGCCTACTTCAAGACCGTGAAGCCGGCCCTGTCGGCCAACCGCACCCTGGAACCGACCCAGGTGGCCGGGTTCAATCAGATTTTCGATGATGCCAACGGCACCAAGGCCACGCGGTACGGCGCCGGTCTGGATTGGCGCGCGGCGCGCAACGTGTTTACCGGTCTCGAGGCCAGCTGGCGTGCGATCGAGCACCCGAACGTCGTCAGTGGCGCCATCCAGTTCCAGGACTGGGACGAACAGCTGCATCGCCTGTATGCCTACTGGGCGCCTACCGCACGCTGGAGTCTGGGGGTCGAGGCTGCTTATGACATGTTCGAGAGCGGCTCCGTCGACTTAAGCCGGCCGCGCAATGTCACCACCTTCACGGTGCCGGTGCGGGTGCAGTATTTCCACCCGACCGGCTGGTTTGCCTCGCTGGTGACGACCTATGTTAACCAGACGGTCGAAAATAACGTGCTGCCGAGCGGCACCGTCGAGCTGGATAGCCAGTTCACGGTGGCTGATCTGGCGTTGGGGTATCGCTTCCCGAAGCGCGCCGGCATCGCCAGCATTACGGTGCAGAACCTTTTTGATCGATCGTTCGACTACCGGGACAACAGTTATCGCGCCTTTCAGGATGTGAGCATCACCTCGCCGTATTCACCGGTGCGCACTGTTATGGGACGGGTGACATTCAATTTCTAAATAACTGCATTTTTCGATTTTTGGAGCATCTTGTTTTTGTGCCATGGAAGCGGGGCCAATATCCGTATCACAGCTTGGAGAACTGCAATGAATGACAAGAGTAATGTGAAGTTGATACTGAGAATGGCCATTGCCTTTCTGGCCATGGGCGGTCTGGGCAATGCCTGGGCCGAATGCGTACAGCAAAGTCCGGCCAGTGCGGGCTATTCCGTGGCCGATACCGTCGCCGTGGTCGATGGCACCACAGGATGTGCCGCGATCAATGGACAGGTAGGCTGCCGCATCACCAATGGCGTCGGCACGTGTACCGCCAAGGACGTGCTGGGCAACAACCTGTTCACGGCGTACAGCAATACGGATTCGACCGGTCGCATCACCTGGACGGTGGATCCCAGCTCGCGCTTCAAGGCCGACTCCGCCCTGCTGGGCGGTGGTCAGTCAGGCAACGCCTGCGGCTTTTTCTACAAGAACGACGCCTCGGGTGGCCAGGGCCTGGCCTTTGCCAAAAGCAACGGTGGCATCTCCAACGTGACCTATCTGGATGTGTGCACCAATCTCAAGGTTGATGAACCGCCGCCGGCCCCCAAGTTGCTGCCGACCTGCCCGGCCGACGTGCAGGCAGCGCTGGATGAAGGTACGATTCCGGGCGACTACGCCATTGTCGGCACCATCACCGATTCCGATTCGGCAACCTTCTGCGTCAAGAGTGGTGTCCAGATCAAGACCTGTATCAATGAAGAGGGCAAGAACCTTCCACCGACAGCTCCGGGTAAAACCCCCCGTTGCTCTGAGGGTCCCAACAGCCTGGGCTCGCCGCCCTTCAAGCGCAACCTGACCTTCTCCATGAGCAAGACGGGTGACAGCAGTCAGATATTCGTCTGTCTGCCCCCAACCTATACCTTTGCCGGAAACCAATCCTGCGCTTGGGTGACCTATTAATAGATGGTAGGTATTTGCTCGATAAAAACGCCCCCTTTCGGGGGCGTTTTTTTTGCAGATCCGATGTTGCAGGTGTTAGTGAATCATTGCGTGTGAGAGCCACATTTACCTGTAGTACCAGACCTGATGCGGCAGCGTTCAGGAACCATTGTGACAACAGCCGATCACTTGGGTTTGTCACCAAACAATTTGTCGAGTTCGGACTTGGCCGCGTCTTCCTTGGAATCCGTACTGTCGCCGGCAGCACCGAACAGGTTGTCGAGTGTTGCCTTGGCCACACCGGCCCTGGCCTGTGCCGTCCCGGCCTTGAAGGCGTGGTCGCGCGGTTCAAACCAGCCGCAGAAATTGGCGTGTTCCTTGTCGGTGACTTCCTCCGCGTCCTGTTCCTTGCAGGCTTTCGGTCGGCCTGGGGCATAGTGCACACACAGCCGGCACACATGCTGGTAGGCCCGGCACTTGGGGCACTCGGCGAGGCGACTCAAGGGCAACGGCAGTTCGACGAGCGAAGCACCGCATTTCCAGCACACCAGGTCGGGTCGTTTCGGAGCGGGCATGTCAGATGCTCGTGCAGGTGATGATGACGCCACTATCATGCCGCAAACAGGGCCTGAAGAGCGACCAGTAGACCGGGAAGATCCTCGAGTCTGTCTCATCGCAGAATAATCCCCAACCATCCGCTATGGTTGATTGTATGCGGTAGGTTGGTTTTTCGACACAGGAACACGGAGTAGAGGGAGCAAACTGGATGACATCCCGAATCGTGAGCATCGTCTGTATGGCTGCGTTGTCATTGTGCGCTGTCACCGCAGCGGCCAGGGAAATCACGCTCCGGCATGACGGATTGGTGCTCAACGCCCATCTCGAACTTTCCGCCGGCAAACAAATTGCCGACGGGGTGATCCTCATCACCCATTCCGGGCTCGCACACGGTCGCATGGACACGCTGTCCTACCTGCAGGAGTTGCTGAAGGACAGTGGTTACAGTTCGCTGGCCATTACCCTGAGTCTCGGGGTCGACAACCGTCACGGCATGTTTGATTGCAAGGCCACGCACCGGCATCGTTACACCGATGGTGCTGCCGAGATCGGTATTTGGCTGGACTGGCTGAAACAGCAGGGCGCGAGGAAGACGGTGCTGCTCGGTCATTCTCGCGGTGCCGCGCAAACCGCCGTGTACATGGCCGAGCACGACAACGAGCTGGTAAAGGCGACGGTGTTGCTGGCGCCGGATACGCAAGCGACCAACGATGCCGTGTCCTATCAGCGGCGTCACCACACACCGCTGGCGCCAGTGCTCCAGAAGGCGCAGGCCCTGGTCCAGGCGGGCCACGGCCAGACGGTGCTTGAGCACACGGGCATTTTGTATTGCGCGGACACCAGCGTGACCGCCGACACGATCGTGTCGTATTACGGTCCCGATCCGCGTCTCGATACCCCGTACCTGATTCCCGGAATCAAAAAACCGCTGCTGATCGTGATCGCCAGTAACGATGAGGTGGTGGTCGGCTTCCGGGACAAGTTTGCACAACTCGTGGATGGCCAGCGCGTGCAGATGAAGGTGGTTGAGGGTGCCGGCCACTTTTTCCGCGACCTTTATGCCGACGATGCCGTTGACGCCACCAGGGTGTTTCTGAAGGGGATCGGTTACTAGTCTCTGGTCAATCAACCAGTTTTGCCTGCGCCTTGCTCGATTGGCGACAGCTGTCCTGAGTCGGGGCATCGGTCTTTCGTTCAGGCGGGGTTGCAGGTATCTTGCTGCCATGCCCGTAAACGCTGCGATCGCCGTCATCGTCATCGCCGAACTGTTCGGCACCTCGTTGTGGTTCAGCGCCAATGCCGTGGCCGACGCGCTACAGCGTGCCTGGGGAATTTCCGTCCTGGATCTCGGCCATCTGACAAGCGCGGTACAGCTTGGATTCATCAGCGGCACGTTTGTTATCGCCTTCTCGGGGCTGGCGGACCGGTTCTCCGCCAGCCGCATCTTTGCCGTCTGCGCATTGCTGGGTGCGGTCTCGAATGCCGCGTTTGCCTATTTAAGTGACGGCCTATCCAGCGCGCTGGCATACCGGTTTATCACCGGTCTCGCCCTGGCCGGCATCTATCCGATCGGCATGAAGCTGGTGGTGAGCTGGGCACCACAGAAAGCCGGCAATGTACTCGGCTGGCTGGTCGGCATGCTGGTATTCGGCAGCGGACTGCCACACCTGATCCGCGGACTGGATGTGACGCCACACTGGCAGGGTGTGATGTATAGCGCCTCGGGACTCGCCGTGCTGGCGGCATGGATGGTGGGATGGCTCGGGGTGGGTCCGCATCACGGCACGGCCCGACGGTTGCAGTGGGGCGGTGTACTGCAATCCTTCCGCATTCCGGGCTTCCGCGCCGCCGCACTGGGGTACTTTGGCCACATGTGGGAACTGTACGCATTTTATGCGTTGGCGCCGCTGCTGGCTGCGCTGCTAATCGGAAATGTCGATACACACGCGACGTATCTCACGGCGGCCGGTGTATTTGCCACGGGCGGCATCGGCTGTATTGCCGGCGGCCTGGTCAGCCATCGGTGGGGCAGCGGGCGTGTCGCGATCATCGCGCTGGCCGGTTCGGCAATCTGTTGTCTGATGTATCCGTTTGCGCAGGGCATGCCGGTGTTCGTTCCGCTGGCACTGCTGTTGGCCTGGGGTCTGTTCGTGGTCGCCGACTCACCGCAATTTTCGGCACTCGCTGCCGGGGCCTGCCCACCGGAGCGGGTTGGCAGTGCACTGGCGCTCATGAACAGCGTGGGCTTCGCGATCACCATCGTGGCCATTGAACTGACTACCAGCCAGTGGGAAAGTCTGCACAGTCAGATTGCCTGGCTATTGTTGCCGGGTCCGTTGCTGGGATTGATGGCCATGCGCCGGTTTTGGCATGGCGTCGTCTGATTGTCCGTAGGTGCGGCGGGCGCTTTTCCTAATTTACAGACCGGCTATGCTCACCTTCAAACCGCGCTCGTGCAGGTGTTCGCGCAAGGTGCTGGTGGCGACCAACTTCGGGTTATAGGCCACCTCCAGCATGTGCGGCTGTTTCGGTACGAAGTGCGCCGAGACGACACCATCACAACCCTGCAGATCGCGTTCAATATTGCTGCGTTCCTGACTCTTCAGGTCGGCAGGGACATGAAACAGAATATCGGCAATGACAATATCCATGACAACCTCCTTGGGCGGTCACGAGGTCGGCGGAACCGTTGCGTCTAGGCGTGGTGAGCAAACTGTCCGTGACGCACCCCGGCCATCATGGCACCGAATGCAGGGCCGCTCATGTGCACAAGTGCCTCGTGATCGCCGGCCTCGAAGTACACGTCCGTCTGTGCGAGCAGGTGGTCATCGATAACGGTTTCAACCCGATAGGCGGGCCCAATGGCCGGGATGGCGCCGCGCTCGCAATCGGGAAAGACCTTGGCGACTTCGCGCTCAACCGCGAGGACGATGGGACGCCGAAGTTGCTGACGCAGCTTGCCGAGATCGAGACGGTGCGTGGCGGGGATGACGGCGATCAGGAAACCGGTTTCGTCCTCCAGCAACACCGATTTGGCCACCTGCGTGCCGGGCACATGGGCCATCTCAGCGGTGCGCAAGGATGTCACCGTTCGCGGGTGCCGAACCAGGTCATAATCGACATCACGCTCCTTCAGGAACAGCTCAACGGATTGGGCGATGGACATGGGACACCTCCTTGTCAGTCGGCACTACGATGCCGGGCAAACAACCGAATGCCTCCGGGGACGGGAAGCAGAGGAGGCAAGAAATATTTGATAATTACAGAAATCATACAGCTGCTCGACTTGGCGAGGCAACGAAATATTGTTGCCACTGGCGAACATGATGCCGAGCCATGAATCATGGTGGTCATACAAGAAATGTATCGGGTGAGTAACAGCAAACCGTATCGTACCGATAGTTAAATCACAGCCGATTCTGGGCGATATCGGTTGGATAAGAATATTTGATTGCAGTTCAGCAGCTTCATTGCTTCGAAGCGACTGCGCCCGGACGGAAGGTTGTCATGCTCGCCCCGAAACACGCCGGACCTCCAGTCGGTTGACCACATCGCGGACGCCAACCAAATACCAGGCCGTGTACTCGGCCTGACGCCGCTCCTCCTCGGCTGTCACGACACCGCTTAACGCGACGACACCACTGCGCACATTGATACCCAGGTCATCGGCATGCAGCATCAGCGGGTCCTTTTCCAGCACCAGGCGCAAGGCATCCGCTATCTCGCCGTCGTTGTCGGCCTCGGGTGGTTCGACGGACAGTTCGTTCAGTACATCGCGGCACCCCGGGGCCCACCAGGCGAATGCGCCGGCCAGCCGCTTATGCGACAGGCTGCCGACATGGCCGGTGAGCTCGACCACACCATCCGTGACCGTCAAGCCGATCACTTCTGTGCTGCCCGGTGGGGTGCGCAGCGCTTCCATGACGCCCTTGTGGTAGATATGTACGGCACAATCGCGCAGCGTCGGTTCTTCGAGGAGCGTTTGCGTGACCGAGGCACGGATCGCACCATCACCGCGCGGCTCACCGGGGCGGACTCGCAGGCGGTCGATGACACCGTCCACGCCGTCGATGCGACAGACGCACTCATAGGCGCGCCGCTTGGCGATAATGTTTTCGACTTCACCGTCCAGCGACAGTGCGCGGCTGACGACGTTATATTCGATGCGCACCGGCCAGCGGTGCAGGTTTACTCCCGGTTCGCGCTCAAGCGCTGCAAACACGGCTTTTTCCACGGCAGTGCGTTCAGTCATCTCGCCTCCTTCGATCTGGACAATATTGCTCAGCAACGTGTTCCAATCAGCCGCTTAGCCCTGCAGGTGCTTGCGCAACTCATTGAGCATCCGGTCACGCGCAGCGGCATCGATGCGGCAGGCCAGGAGAGTTTGCTCATCCACATTCAGCACCGAGGATTGCCATCCGCTGTTCGGCGCGCATTCGATGCGTACTTCCCAGTGATCGGTGCGGGGCTCGACCTCGAACAGGTAGGCCGCGAGGCCCAGCTGATCGAGCAGGGCTTGCACGGTTTCACGCGCCTCGATCAGTGTCTTCTCGCTGAACTGCATGCCGGTCTCCTTGTTACTGCACAACGGCGGCAACCGCTCAATCGTAACCGTACAACCAGCGGGTGGTACCGGTATGCAGATTGCGCACGGTGTGCATTACCGCGCGCGGGATAAACAGCTCATCGCCCGGTTCCAGCTCCCAGTCCTCATCGTGCATGTGCACACCCAGCCGGCCCTCGACCACCGTCACCAGCTCGTCGGTGTCGTGCACGTAGTCACGCCAGATCTTTCCGGGTGCGTCAACGAAAGCACGGCACGAAAAACCGCGCGCAATCCAGTCGCGCGTTACCAACCCGGTATCGACCGGCTGGCGAAATTTGTGGCGGACCACAAATTCGTCATTGCTGATTGCTATCGGAATACGGCCAGTGAGCATTCCATACAACCGGTCCTTGAGGTGAACACGCCGGCGCTTGAGTGCTTCGGTATAGTCGTCCGACGGTGTCTCAATCTCCTGCTCGATACGATAGATCTCATTGTCGATCGCCTGATAGACGGCATATAAATGACGAAAAGATGTACTTTCGAGCTTGAGCTCGTGGACGCGCGTCTTGAGCTCGGGAAACTCGTGCGTCAGGTCGCGATGATGTTCGAGCTCCACCGTCGTACCGGGTGTGCCGCCGCTAGCGGCTCCAGACAACACGCAGTAGGTCACCTTCGTCGGTGTAGCGGCTGTCGAGTTCACCGTGGTAGGCATGCCGCAACGCCTCGCCGATACCGTGTGTCAGATGTGAATCGGTGAAGGTCACGACCGTCTTGCCGGCTTCATCCTTGACCTCCATGATCCGTTCCAGCGGGTGCTCGGCGCGCGCTTTGGCTTCGGTATTGCGCACGAGGTGCAGGATTTCATCACGATGCTCTGCATAGAACGGGCCGCTCAGCGTGAGTTGACCGGCTGGTACCCGATCGCGGGATCGCTGACAGGCCGGACAAAGATGTGCTTCGGCACCCGGCGCGGCCGCGCCCCACTGCCAGCGGCCGCCATGAAAGATGGCTCCACAGTCGGGGCAGGTGGAAGGTTCTTTCCATTTGCCACGGGCACGATATGGGTCGCCGACATGTTCTTCATCCATACGATCGCGACGTGGCTGATGGCTGTAGTCGCTGCGATTTCTCCGGCCTGTCATGGCGCTTTCTCCCGAGAATGACTCAACATTAACTTAAGGTAATCCTAATAAAGATGGGCTCGGGACGTCATTGATGGAGGTCAAAATGGCGCTTCTCGGTCACGGGGCAGACAGGGGTCGGCAATTCAACTTTTCCTGAAAATGCAGGGTTGCCCACCGGGCTGGGCGGTGTCCGGGTTCTGTCCGGGCTCATGGCCAATCCACCCGGAGTGGTTTAAGTTTAGGTATTCAACCCAATCGTGACAGCTGGCTGGAAATGGCAATCCGCAACGACGGCTTCAGCATGATGGAATTACTGATGGTGCTTGCCGTCATCGCGATACTGGCGTTGATGGCCGTCCCGAATTTCTCCGAGAAGATAGTCCGCGATCAGATTCTGGAAGCGCTGCCATTGGCGGACATCGCCAAGGCACCTATCGCTGCTTCGTGGGCAATCGGCAAGACCTTTCCCGTCGATAACGAGAAGGCCGGATTGCCCGACGCGGACAAGATCGTCAACAATTTCGTGAGCTCGGTACTGGTTCGAGAAGGGGCGATTGATATTACCTTCGGTAACCGTGCGCACGCCCAGATCAAGGGGAAGGTGCTCACCTTGCGCGCGGCCGTAGTGGACGAAGCGCCCGTCGTTCCGGTGACCTGGGTTTGCGGCTACGCATCGGCGCCCGACAAGATGTCATTGCGGGGCTTGAATAATACCAACGTCCCCAAGTTGTATTTGCCATTGAAATGCCGGCAATGACTAAGGACACAAGACTCGTTTTCAGTTAATCGTCAATCGACGGGTGTTCGCGCATGTCGTTGACCACCATTGACAAATCCAGCCGGTAGCGCGCATCCAGTTGCCGCGCTTCAGTCATCAGGCGCGACCATTGCGGGAAATACCGGTCGTTTTTGATCGCAAAGGCGATCAGACTTCTGCTGTCACGCGGTCGGCTCCACCACACACGACCATCGAATATCCTCTTGAGGCGGTCAAGGTAAACCGTGCGGTTCGGTTCCCCGCCCCACAGGTTGACAACCAGCACCCCGTTGGTCGCCAGCGCCTTCCAGCAATTGGCATAGAACGGTTCCGAACATAGACAGGCTGGCAGGCCGGCGGCATCGTACCCGTCCACCAGGATGATGTCGGCCTGGATGTCGTCGCGCGCGAGGTAGTCGCAGGCATCCGTCTCCACGATTCGGAACCGGCCGTCATCCGGTGGAATCAGGAACTGGTCGCGTAGTGCGATCACTTCCGGATTGATTTCCAGCGTGGTGACACGTGCCTGTGGAAACCGGCGGTGGCAATATTTCGAAAGCGATCCTCCGCCTAGGCCAACCAGCAGGATATCGCGGGGCGTGGCATTGAAGAGCTGAAAGCCCATCATCGCCCGGGTATAACTCAGATCCAGCTCGAACGGTTCGGACAATCGCATCGAACTTTGCACCACTCCGGCACTGAAATGCAGGCTGCGGATGCGCTCGCCGTCCAGGACGCGCGGCTTTTCCTGGCCATCCACCAGAATCTGTACAACGTGGCGAAGGGTGGGAAGAATGTGTTTCGTCATCTGAATAATGTATATAAGGGGTTCCTGGTAACTTCCGGTCTATTCAGGCAAATTCAGGACCATCATCCCAGTATGACCAGACCATCCTACACCATCCCCTTGCTGCTGCTGGGCCTGTACGGGCTGGTGTTTGCCGCCTGCGCCATCTCGCCGTATGACCGGTCGGTGTGGTGGGCGGAAAACATCCCGGCGCTGGTCATTGTGACGTTGTTGATATGGATTTCGCGTGGGCATCGATTCTCAAACACCAGCTATGTCCTCATGACGGTGTTCATCGTGCTGCATACCATCGGTGGCCATTTCACCTTCGAACGCGTACCGTTCGGTGCCGTGTCGGAATTCTTCGGTTTCGAGCGCAATCATTTCGACCGGGTCGCGCACTTCTCGGTCGGCTTCTATGCCTATCCGATCGCCGAATACCTAATGGTAAAGCGGCTCGTGCACAGCCGCTGGATCGTGGCGCTATTTCCGCTGTTTGCCATTGTCACGGTGGCCGGCGTCTATGAAATCATTGAGTGGCAGTATGCGTTGAACTCGGATCCGGCCGCGGGCAATGCGGTGCTAGGCTCGCAAGGGGATATCTGGGATGCGCAAAAGGATATTCTTGCCGATACCCTGGGCGCCATGCTGGTGTTGCTGCTATTTTTCTTTCGCCACCGGGATACGCTGAGGACCGAGTCGAACCGGAGCGTCTAGGCGGAACAGCAAGACGAATTTTCAGGCGAGTGGCGTCGCTGGGCCGCACTAGTGCCGAGTCTCATTCAGCAGCGCGCGATATCGCACGACCTGCTCATCATCGTCGCCCAGCAATTCAAACAGGGCAAGCAGACCTTGGCGGCCGGCGTCGCGGCGAAAGTCGCGGTTGCGGCGCACGATTTCCAGCAGCTGCTGCATGGCAGGCTCAAAGTTGCTGGCCACCAGATGCCGGGCACTCAGCTGGTAGCGAGCTTCCAGATTATCCGGATGATCGGCAATCGCTTTTTCAAGCGCTTCCATTGATGGTGCCTCACGCGCCGCGCGCAGAAATGCGACATGTGTCGCCAGCTTGTGGAGTTCAGGATCTGAGCGGGATTCTTCCGGTAGTGCCTGAAGCAGATCATCGGCCTGGGCGTAGCGCTCCTGCAGCACCAGCAGCTTGGCCAGTTCCAGCGGGATGCGTGGATGGTGCGGATCGGCGAGCGCGGCCTCGGCAGCAAGACGGACGGCGTTTTCAGTCTCACCGCGTGCCTGAGCGGTGAGCGCAATGCGCAATCGGCCATCAGTCGTATCCGTTAGCTGCTTGTCGATGAAGCGACGCAGAGTTTCTTCCGACTCCGCGCCGTGCAGGGTGTCCACCACATTCCCGTTCCGGAACACCTTTACCGTCGGCAGGCTCATCACCCCGTGCGTGCGCGCCAGCTGTCCGTAATCGTCGGTATTGAGCATAACCAGCAGGAAACGACCGCCGAATTCGTCGGCCAAGCGCACCAACCGCGGCATCAGCATCAGGCACGGCCCGGCGCGCGGCGACCAGTAGTTCACCAGCACTGGGCCCTTGTCGGAATTCTCCAGCACGAGGCGGGAAAAGGTGTCCGCCGTGGTATCGAAAACGAACGGAGAATCGGCCATATCGCCGTAACCATATCGAAATCGCCGGAACGGTAAAAGTGCGAAAATTAAAAGGATATTGAAGGCCGGTGCCGGCCGGGGAGGCAGGGAGCCCCGGAAGACGGAGGGTTAAATAGTAGTAGCTATTGTTACTAAAATGTGTATTATGCCGCCATTGCAGTGCATTCCTCGTAGTCAGTTCGGTAGTTCACCTCCTGTTGTTTCGGAAGCCACTCCCGCCAATTCGCTTTCAGGAACAATCTGCAATTTATCGCAATCTCAACTTACAGAGGTGTATTTCCATGGCTACAGGTACAGTCAAGTGGTTCAACGACGCCAAAGGCTTCGGCTTCATTTCCCCGTCGGACGGCAGCAAGGATGTGTTCGTGCATCACACCGCCATCCAGGGCAGTGGCTTCAAGTCTCTGGCTGAAGGCCAGCAGGTGACGTTCACGATCGAGCAGGGCCCGAAGGGTCCGTCGGCGGCGAATGTCCAGCCGGCCTAAGCAGCTCGCACTGCGCAAGCGGCTTTGAAGGAGAGGCCCCGCCATGGTGCGGGGCCTTTTCTTTTGTGTTCACTGAATTTATCCGAGGGTCCTATGGCAAAGCCCAACTACAATTTTGAAAAACGTCAGCGCGAGCTGGCCAAGAAAAAAAAGCAGGACGAAAAACGCAAGCGCAAGCTCGAGAAAGGCGCTGCGCCGTCCGACGAGACAGAATCCAAGGGACCAGAGACGCCCGGCGAGCAGACCTGACGGTCTGTCCGGCATAGACTGTCAAAACACGTTCGAAGCGACCTCGTTGTTTGAAGAACATCGGTCGAACTATCACCCGGGGCCACCCCGGCGTTGATGGTCGTTGTTCGTACCACATCCTCCCGAGTACATCACCGCTGTACGTCTGCTCACGCCAACGCCAGCACCACATCGTGCTATCTTTCCGCCAGAACGGCGGCGATAGCGAGCCAGCCAGACCAGACGGCAATACATCTTCAATGGAACGCTGCATCGATGCGGATACTGTTTGTGGCACTCATGTTGTGGCTGGCGCCAGTACTGGCGCTTGCCGAGATGTCCGATGGTGCAGGGAATACACTGACGGCCGCATTGCAGGCACCGGAGTTGTCCTGCAGTAAGGTGCCGCTCGATCGCCAGCGACTCACACCATACTATTCCGCGGCTGCACCGGCACCGTTGTGGATCAATAAGCACGGCCCGAATGCACGCGCTCGAATGCTGCGCACCGTGCTGCAAAACGCCGATCAGGAAGGGCTTTCACCGGAGCGCTACTGGCTGGCTGAAATTGAGGTGCGCTGGCAGGCCCCGGCCCCGGACATGCAGGCCTGTCTGGAGATGCTCTTAACCGCGGGCTTCGATCGCTACAGCCGAGACGTGCACAGCGGTCGGGTGAGCCCGCATGAGGCGGATCCCACCTGGATGCTCCACCCCCCGGCCTTTGATCCAGTGGCCGCACTGCAGGCCATCGGCAGTGATGACGAATTCTCCAGGTTGCTGAAGTCGCTGCCGCCTGAACAAGCCGGATATCAACGCCTGCGATCCGCGCTCGCGCAATATCGGCACGTCGCCGGGCAGGGGGGTTGGGCGGAACTACCGCCTGGACCAAACCTCACGCCGGGGGACGTACATGCGCAAGTGCCGGTACTGCGCGCGCGCTTGCGACGCGAGGGTGATCTGCCACGACTGGCGCTGTCGTTCGGAACCGGTTATGACACGCCGTTGGTCGAAGCGGTGCAGCAGTTTCAGCGCCGTCACGGGCTGCAGCCGGATGGCATCGTCGGCGCACGCACTCGCGCCGAGCTTAACATTTCGGCAGCAGAACGCGCTGCGCAACTGCGGCGTGCCCTGGAGCGGTGGCGTTGGCTGCCGCGCAATCTCGGCGACCATTACATTCTGGTGAACACCGCCGGTTTCGAGCTGGCCGTGGTCGAGGGTGGCAAGACTGTGCTGCGGATGCGCTCGATTAATGGCACGCCCGATCAAGCGACACCGTCATTTACCGCCACTCTGCAGACGCTGATCATCAACCCGTACTGGTATGTACCGCAACGGATTGCGCGCGACCGGTTGTGGCCGCGCGCGCAACGCAATACCGGCTACCTGGCGGAACGGGGATTTCGCGTGTTTGATACACGCAAAAAGGGTTGGCAGGAACTCGACCCTATGCGTCTCGATTGGAAGCGGATTAATGGCGATGACACCAATGTGCGACTGCGTCAGGAGCCGGGACCGAAGAATCTGATGGGCCGCCTGTCATTCGTGTTTCCAAACCCCTTTGAAATTTTCGTGCATGACACGCCGGATCGAGCGTTATTCGAGCGCGATGTGCGCACCTTCAGTGAGGGTTGTGTGCGCATCGAGAATGCCATGGCGCTGGCGCTGCACACCTTGCGTCAGGCTCCGGAATGGAACGAGGTACGCATTCAGGAAGAGATCGATGCGCTGCACCACTGGAACTTGAAGCTGCCGGAGCCGATCCCGGTATTTGTGCTGTATTTGCCGAACTGGGTCGATGCTGACCGGCAGGTGCAGTTCCGGGCCGATGTTTACCAGCGTGAAACGGTGCTCACCAGCTATTACCCGGCCAATTGACGGGCGGTACCGTTCGCGTGATGAGGCCGGTGCGGCCCTGCGATGTAGCGCTTGTTTTTTGGCTAAAATGACTCCATCAGACATACATATCTATAGAGTCAGATGCATCGGTCGATGTTAAATCGCAGGGATTTCCTCAAATGGTCGCTGGCCGGTGGTACCGCGCTGCTCGGGAACGCCTCATGGGCACGGACTACGCTGTCCGCCGAGCGCCCCCTCAAGTTCTACAACACCCACACGGGTGAACAGCTTACGGCCAGTTACTGGGCCGAGGGCCACTATCAGACGGAAGAACTCGCGGCCATCGACCGGTTATTGCGCGATCACCGCAGTGGCGAAGTGCGGCCCATGGACCGGCGGTTGTTCGATATCCTATACAGCCTGCAACTGCAGACGGGTGGTCGTGGTACCTACGAAGTAATTTCCGGGTATCGCTCGCCGGCCACGAATCGCCAGTTGCGCCGTACCGGCAATGGCGTTGCCAAGGACAGTTTGCACACCCACGCCCGGGCAATCGATATCCGTTTGACAGGTGTCCGACTTGCCGATTTACGACAGGCGGCACGTGATCTGCGCGCCGGTGGCGTCGGCTATTATCCATCCTCGAATTTCGTCCACATCGATACCGGTCGCGTGCGCTTCTGGTAACACCCGCCTGGCCATCGCCGGGCGGCTCGGGATGATCCCTCAGCTCCGTTTGCCGACGGCTGTTTTTCCCACGGCGTCGGCTAAGCAGTGTTACTGCATCCCGGTCGGCGTATTTGAAGTATGATCTGGAGAGTTTCTGGTCAGCAGCGATGAAAGGAAGATCGTCCGCATAGCTTTCAGGCCCGGATGATTTGTATCCGTGGATGCTCACGGCCAGATGGTATTCCTGAACCTTTCAATAGACATAAGGTGGCGACATGGCTGGACTGATCCTGCGGACCCTGGTGGTGGCCTTTGGCCTGTGGCTGGCCTCGGTGCTGGTGCCGGGCATCGAGATCCGTGGCGTGTGGACCGTGCTGGGTTCAGCGTTTTTACTCGGTGTCGTGAATGCCTTGGTGCGGCCGCTCGCGATTCTGATCACGTTACCGGTCACGGTCCTGACCCTTGGCATGTTTCTGCTGGTAATCAATGCGGCGATGCTCGGCTTGGTAGCATGGGCATTCGACAATTTTTACATCGCCGGTTTTGGTTCAGCGTTGTTGGGTGCGTTGGTTGTCAGCACCACTGGTTGGCTGGCGTCGTGGTTCATTGGCCCGCGCGGACACGTCGAGGTCATTGTCGTCCATCACCGTCGTTGATCAGGCGTTGTGCCGATCGGATTCAGGCCAGCGTGAGCAGTTCACAAGTTGATTCAAACAACATGTCCTGGCCGGTCACCGGATCGCGGAAGCGCAGTGTCCGGGCGATGAGTTGCAGTGGCCGGCCAAAATCATCTTGCCGCTCGGCTTCCAGTTCCGGGTAATAGCGGTCGTAGAGAATCGGGAAACCCAGGCTACTCATGTGAAGCCGTAACTGGTGAGTCTTGCCGGTGGCTGGAAACATCCGGAAGCGGGCATGCTGTGCACGCACCTCCAGTAACTCGATCGTCGAGCGGGCATTGGCGACTCCGGGCACGATTTGCATCCGGAACCGCGGTTCACCGCGCACAATGCGGTTTTCCACCACCCAGCGATTTTCCGTCGGTGGTTTGGCGACTGCGGCCTGTGCTTCGTAAATTTTCTCGATGTGTCCCAGACGAAAGAGGTCGTGATACAGGCCGCGGGTCTTCCTGTTCAGGGAACACATCACCAGCCCGGCCGTTTCGCGATCGATGCGGTGCAGGGGCACCAGGTCGGCAATGCCCGTGTGGTCGCGCAGGCGCTGTTCCAGGCATTCGTTGACATACCGGCCGCCCGGCACCACCGGCAGGAAGTGCGGTTTGTCGGCCACCAGGATCTCGTCATTCTGGAAAACAATCCGTTCGGTGAATGGGATCACCGGTTCGTGTTCGATTTCGCGGAAATAAAACAGCCGCCGTCCGGCGACGTACGCTGTCTCCAGCGTGACCGCATTTCCATCGTCGTCCAGAACTTTCCCCTGGCGCAGCCGATCCTCCCACTGATGTCGGGCGACGTGTGGAAACGTCCGGGCCAGAAATTCCAGGAGACTGGGAGTGGGTAGTGCCGTGGCCGGCAACGTAATCGCGGACCGACGACGGGCAATGACGCTCCGGCCAGCGCTCATGCTTCGGGGCCTAGCCGGATTCCGGGCTCGTGGTCTGGAGGGGGTACACGGCGCGTCATTAGCAATCCCAGTTTCAACATAGTGGGGCGAGGCCCGCAGTCTAGCATTCTGTCGATATTCGAGTGCCGATGACCTGCGTCGGAATGCCACAAGGTTCAGATTTTATGACTGAGATCCGGACCTGACCTGCGTCAAGGCCGCGGTACGACAAGCGTGCTACACATCGTGGCGCCGGACATGTGGCCGGCATGGCTACCTATGATGAGGAGAAGGACATGGCACATATTGTGGTTTTGGGTGCAGGTATCGGCGGGTTGCCGGCTGCCTATGAGCTGCGTGCAGCACTGGACACATCTCATCAAATTACCGTGGTCAATGCCAACGACTTTTTCCAGTTCGTTCCCTCCAACCCATGGCTAGCCGTTGGCTGGCGAACACGCGAAACCATCACCCTGCCACTTGAACCATCGCTTCGCCGCCGCGGAATCGAGTTTGTGGCCGGCTGGGTGGAAAAGATCGATGCCACTGGCAACAAACTGCTGATCCAGGGTGGCAAGGAAATCAGCTACGACTATCTGGTGGTCGCGACTGGCCCGCGTCTCGCCTTCGACGAAGTTCCGGGCAGTGGACCTGGCGGCCATACGCAGTCGGTCTGCACGGTTGAACACGCCGAGCATGCGTATGGTGATTTCCGCAGCCTGGTGGCAAGCCCCGGTCCGGTGATCGTCGGCGCTGTGCAGTTTGCCAGTTGCTTCGGCCCGGCATATGAGTATGCGTCGATCCTGGATACCGCACTTCGACGCGAGAAAATACGCGATCGCGTTCCAATGACCTTTGTCACCAGCGAGCCCTATATTGGTCACCTGGGTCTTGGTGGGGTCGGTGATTCGCAGGGCCTGCTCGAGCATGAATTCCGCAATCGTCATATCAAATGGATCAACAATGCCAAGGTCACCAAGGTTGAAGCCGGCAAAATGTTTGTCGATCAGCTTAACGCCAAGGGTGAGACGGAAAAACAACATGAGTTGCCCTTCAAGCACGCCATGATGCTGCCGGGATTCAAGGGCGTTGAACCGGTGGCGGCGGTAGAGGGGTTATGCAATCCGCGCGGATTCGTAATCGTCGACGAGCACCAGCGCAGCCCGAAGTACCGGAATATCTACTCAGCCGGAGTGTGTATTGCCATTCCGCCAGTCGAGACCACACCGGTTCCGACCGGTGCGCCGAAAACCGGTTATATGATTGAGTCCATGGTCACGGCTATCGTCCGCAACATCAAGGCGGAGCTGACCGGATATGTACCTACGGCAAAAGCGACATGGAACGCGTTCTGTTTGGCCGATCTTGGCGACACCGGTGCGGCCTTCATCGCACTGCCGCAGATTCCGCCGCGCAATGTAACCTGGTTCAAGAAGGGTAAATGGGTGCACTGGGCCAAGATTGCGTTTGAGAAATATTTTCTGCGTAAGATGCGAACCGGAGTATCAGAGCCGATTTTCGAGAAATGGGTGCTGAAGCTCATGGGAGTCGCCCGGCTGAAATCCTGACCCGTCGATTCCGATAATCGATGCAGGGCGCCCGACGGGGAAGCATTATCTGACGGTCGCAGAAAACAGTGACGAAACATGGCGAGACAGTTCCGAGCCGGTCCCTTTACAATCGGCGGACTCATTCCCATGGAGAACGTTCGCGATGAAAATTAGAGGTTTGTTATTCGGCGCCATGTTGGTTGTATCCCTGGCGGCATGTCAAACCCACCTCGAGCTCCAGTACACCCCGGAACGTTACGCCAAGCTCCGGAATATCGAGTTGATACTCGCGCCACCGGAGCGCGAGTATGAGCTGGTTGCCAACGTGGAAGGCAGTGGTGGTCGGCACACGGCGCCGGAAACCATGATCAACGCCATGATCGATGAAGCACACAAGCTGGGGGCTGATGCCTTGCTGCCGCCAGAGTTCGGGCACAGTGCGCCCAGCGGGCAGGCGATGACCCGGACCGGCGTATCAGCTGGTCTCGGACAATTTATTTACAGCGAAAACGGACGGACAGTGGCGCGTGGACAAGCCGTTCGCTGGGCCAACGGGGCACGTTAGCGCCCGCTCAGGTCACCATGGCCGAGTTGCTGTCCGGCAGTTCGTGGTGCGTGGTTTCCAGGCAGGCTTTGATTTGACCGAGCCACAGGTCGAGCGCCTGTTGCAGTTCGGATTTCAGGGTTTCCTGCTGGTCCAGATCCATCTCTGCGGGAGTTGGCATGGAGTGCGCAACCGCCGCTTCCATCACTCGCAGCAGAAAAGGCAACGGCCGCTGGCGCCCGCCCGCCTGAACCTGGGCGTGGTCGGCCTCAATCCATTCCTCGTGCATCAGCATGCAGCCGTAGAGGGTTGGCTCCAGGCTCTGACGCGCCCGGAATGGCGGATGGGTGTCGGAGACCACTTCCAGCACCCGGTCTGGTTCGAATGCCGTGACGGTGCAGTTGAATACCCGGTGCCCCGTAGCGGTCCGCAAATGGTAGTGAATCCGGCTGCCCACACCCAGCGGTCCGGCGGAAAGGACTGCTGCGAGCACAGCTTCGATCTGCGGGTTAAGTTCGGTCTTGCGAACCGGGTCACACAGCAGGGCGAACGCCTGGCCAGCCGGGACGTCCAGTTCAACTTGTGATTGAAGATGGAGCATGGGTACCTCCGCATGGACCTATAAACTGTCCGTTGCGTTTTTCGAGCCTGATAATTTATTAATAGCAAAGAACGGGCCAACCCGTTAGTACAGCATGAAGGAACGGCGGCTCTTGGGTATGCACCGAAGGTGAGCAACTACTCCTCACAATGACATCACTTCTTGTGCATGGGGGAATGCTAGCGAATAGTTGCCCAGCAGGCTCTGATCAAGGTCAATTCCCTATGTGCACCCAAAGTGGTCAGGGTCCGCACCGTATTTGGTCACAGGCTGCTACCGGGTGCTGCTTTAAACCCCCTCAGTCAGCACTGTTTTAGCCCCATTTGCTGGTGAGCGTGTACAGCGGTGGATTTGCGGAACCATTGCTAACCAGCCATTTCTCGGGACAATCGAGGGTCTATGGAGAGCCGATTGAATCAACGACCAGTTGCCACCGGTAACACGCAATCCAGAACCTATGTCGGGATCGTCCTGGTGCTGGGTCTGCTGGCGTCGTGTGGTGGGTCGAACTCCGGTGCACCACCTGCGCCGACACAGCGTGGCGACCTGGTGTCTGTGACCGGCTCATCGACATTCAATGTGGGTATCGTCAATGCGGCCATTGCCGCCCTCACCAGTTTCGGAGTGGATACCGGTGTACTGAGCGGTACATACGGAGTGTCGCTGAATCGTATCGTCTACAAGACGCGCACGCCTGACGGCCGGCTGATTAACGCATCGGGGGTTGTCGCCTATCCACTTAAAACCGGCGCTGCCAGCAGTCCAATCCTGAGTTTCCAGCACGCCACAATGTTTCGCGACGTCGAGGCGCCGAGCCTTTCGCCGGATGTCGATGTCGTGCTGATGGCCGCCGCCGGCACCGGATTCATTGTGGTAATGCCGGATTACACCGGCTATGCCGCATCGACCAGCGAGATTCACACCTATGTACTTGCCGCCGGGCTGGCAGATGCTGTGGTCGACATGCTGCGTGCCACCCGTCAGTTTCTTTCGCAACAGAGAGTTGCCACCAACGGGCAGCTGTTCCTGACCGGCTATTCCGAAGGTGGTTACGCCACCCTGGCGACGCAAAAGGAAATGGAGCAGTACCTGCCGACGGAATTTCCCATCACTGCGTCGATGCCGGCCGCCGGCCCGTATGACATGTCGACCACCGTTCAATACATTGTCGGACTGGCGACCAACGACAACCCGGCCATCACTGGTTTCGTGTTCAAGGCCTACGACCACTGGTACAGCTGGAACCGGTTGGGCGATATCTTTCAGTCGCCATTTGCCACGGTGATCGATACCCATTACGACGGCAATTACAGCGCCGGTGAGATCACAACGGCACTGACCAGCAATTCGGCAGCGCTATTTACCACCACGTTCCGCAGCAATTTTCTCGGCAGCGGCGAGTCCGCGATCAAAGCCGGGTTTGCCGCCAATGATATTTACCATTGGGCGCCGGTCGCGCCGACACGACTGTTTCACGGCGTCGATGACACGATCGTACCGTACTTCAATGCCACAACTGCCGTGAGTGCCATGACCACCGCAGGCTCCACCAGCGTTACGCTGGTGGATTGCACGACACCCACGGCCCTGATTCCGCGCGACCATGAGAATTGCGTGCCGAATTACCTGAGCCGGATGCTGAACTGGTTTGTCGGTGCCGCCAACAATCTGTGAAGCCCGGCGGTTGGGACCGATCATTCTCGGCTACACTTGACGAAGTTCTTCATGGGGCACGTGTCGATGACAGTCATCGTCAGGGAAAATCATTTTTTCAAGGCCATCTGCGGGCTGGTAGCGATACTGACTGGCCTGGCTGGATGTGCAGCGATATCCGGCCACAACGTCGAAACGGTGTCGACGGTCGGTAGTCAGGGTGCGGCGGCGGAGCCGGCACGGCCCGCCACGGCGGATTCCCGAGCCATGGGCCGGCTCGACGCGCCGGTTGCGATTGTCGAATATTCGGATTACCAGTGCCCGTACTGTCAGCGTTTTCACGCCGAGGTGTTGCCACAGCTCAAGCATCGGTACATCGATACGGGCAAGGTCCGCTACTTCTTCAGGGATTTGCCATTGTCCATACACCGTGAGTCCATGTCCGCTGCTGTGGCTGCTCGCTGTGCGGCCGACCAGGGGAAATTCTGGGAAATGAACGAAGCGTTGTTTGCCAATCAATTAAACCTCGGAGCCGATCTGTACAACCGGCTGGCGCCGAGACTGGCCCTCGATCAAGACCGGTTCCGGAGTTGCATGCACAATCCCGCCATGCGCCAGGCGGTACAGCGTGATGCGCAGGATGCCGGACGCTATGCCCTGCAATCGACACCCAGTTTTATTCTCGGCCGGGTCGATGGCGGCCGGGTGGAGATCCACCGCGTGGCGCGCGGATTCGCGGATGTTGATACATTTGCACGCGAAATCGATGCGGTGCTGGCGGCGACTCCTGTCGTCAGCGACGGATCAGCGACCGGCAAGAAGTAGCATACCGGTAAGGGGTATCGCCAGGCATCATCGCGCCCGGTCGCTTTATTCCGGTTTGTTTTGCTGGTACGGTCTTGTGCCATCCGGACGGTTTATCCGGTTTCATCAGAAGGTCTGCGCATGTCGATGTTGTTTACGCCAATTCGTCTCCGTGATCTGGAGATCCGGAATCGCATATTTGTATCGCCCATGTGCCAGTACTCGGCCACGGACGGCATACCGGGTTCCTGGCATGCCGTGCATCTCGGCAGCCGCGCGGTCGGTGGTGCCGGTCTGGTCATGGTTGAAGCAACGGCGGTAACCCCGGCGGGGCGAATTACGCCGTATTGCACCGGCCTGTGGTCCGATGCGCAGCGCGACGCTTTTGCCCCGATCGCGCGTTTCATCCGCGAGCAGGGTGCGATCCCGGCCATCCAGCTCGCGCATGCCGGACGCAAGGCCTCGACGGACGCACCGTGGCGCGGTGGCGGCCCGCTGTCACGGGAACAGAACGGATGGCAGCCGCTGTCTCCCGGCATGATTCCGTTCACCCCGAAGCATGTGGTGCCACATGCCCTCACGACAACGGAAATCGATGTACTGGTTACGGCGTTTGCGGATGCCGCCCGCCGCGCCCGGGTCGCCGGCTTTGACGTAGTTGAGCTGCATTGCGCCCATGGCTACCTGTTGCATGAATTTCTGTCGCCGCTGACCAACCGGCGAACGGATCAGTATGGGGGCAGTCTCGATAACCGCATGCGTCTACCGCTCGAGGTGGTCCGTACGATACGTCAGATCTGGCCCGCCCACCTGCCGGTATTTGTACGGCTGTCGGCCAGTGACTGGGTGGACGGCGGTTGGGATCTGCCGCAGTCGATTGAGTTCAGCAAACAGCTCAAGCTTCTGGGTGTGGATCTGGTCGACTGCTCCAGCGGCGGATTGACGGCCGATGCAAAAATTCCGGCGGCACCGGGTTATCAGGTGCCGTTTGCCGCGGACATCCGCCGCGACGCGGGTATTGCCACCGGTGCCGTCGGGCTGATCACGGAAGCGCACCAGGCCGAAGCCATCGTGGCCAATGGCCAGGCCGATACGGTCCTGTTGGCGCGCGCCATGTTGCGCGATCCGTATTGGCCGTTGCACGCCGCCTCAACACTGGGTGTCGACGTCCCCTGGCCGAATCAGTACCTGCGCGCCAAGCCCTGACGGTCGACGGTTTCGGCACGAAACTGGTTCGTATTCGCGAGGGCGGGCATCGAGCCAGTACAGCACTCTCTTGTCACCGGCTATTTCGGCCAACACCCTTCACGATCGAAAGGTAGCTCCGTTATGATTGGCCGATGACCAAATCATCATGAACCCGGCAGATAGTTGTCACGCGGGAAATCGGAGAATGTTCGGATGGCTGTAACGATACTGCTGATTGCCGCGGCGGTAGTCAGTCACGGAATCGATGAAGAAGCAAAATTTCCGTATTGGCAGATTGAGGACCGGGGTGTTTCCGTTCGTCTCGTGCAAAGATTGCCGGACCAGACCCGCGGCTATTTTCAGGCGCGCGGTTTTTCAATCGGTGATGCGGATCTGATCGCGCAGCAATGTGTATTTCAGACAATATTCAAGAACGCTAGATCGCAGATCACGGAATCAGGTCCTATCCACTACAGCCTGCGCGAGTGGGTGGTGTATACCCACGGCCGGGAGCAGGGGCTGAAAACCCGGGAAGACTGGCGAAAGGAGTGGAAGGCACGGAAGGCGCCCGCGGCGGCGCAACTCGCCTTCGAATGGTCATTGTTGCCGACGCAACAGGTTTACCAGCCGGGGGACTACAATTGGGGCATGTCGGTCTTCAATCTCGCACCCGGCAGCACCTTCGATCTGGATGTGATCTGGCATCAGGGCGATGAAAAGCGGGTCGTGCGAATCCGGGATATCCGCTGCGCACCGGATGAGCGTCGTGATCCGGAGGCACAATGACGCATCGCGCCTGCGTGGTGACCGCGTTGTTCGGCATCTTTCTCGGTTTGACCGCGCTCGATTTGCTGGCGGCCGAACGTCAGGGAGCGCAAACCCTCCCGGTCCTCAGCCCTCCGATGGCAGCTCCGGATTTTGTCTTGACCGGGGAGGACGGTAAACGCTACCGGTTGTCGGACTATCGCGGTCAGGTGGTGGTGGTGAATTTCTGGGCCACCTGGTGTCCGCCGTGCCGCTACGAAATGCCGGCCATGGAGCGCGCCCATCAGAAATTGAAGGACGAGAAGATCGTGCTGCTGGCCGTGAATGTTGGCGAAGACGAGGAGTCCGTATTCGCCTTTACCGGCCAGTACCCGGTGACCTTTCCCTTGCTGCTCGACCGGGATGGTACGGTCGTGAAGCAATACCCGGTCATCGGTCTGCCGACGACCTTTGTGATTGATCCACACGGCAACGTTACGTATCGCGCTGTCGGTGGCCGTGAGTGGGATGACGAGGCGTTACTGAACCAATTGCGACAACTGCTCAACCGTTCAGCCCTGTAACCGGGATTCCGGTCACTGGGCTGGCGATTCAGGCCAGGTTGATGCGGTTGATCCCTTCTTTTTCCGCCGTCTGGCAGGCACGTTCCGCTGCCTTGAGCGCACTGTCGGCGCTCTCGGTGTTCGGACGCACCATGACGATGCCGATATTGGCACCAAACGGACTTGTTGACGGCAAGGTGGCCGGTCGCAGGCTCCGAATCGTGCGCAGTATATTTTCACCCGCCGACTCGGCAGCGCTCGGTGAGCTGTTTGGAATCAGCAACGCGAAATGCAGTGCATGCAGGCGAACGATCGTGACATTCGGTCGCACCCCGGCACGCAAGGTCTTGGCGATGGATTTCAGCAGCGATTCACCGGCCCCCGTCGCATCCAGACCTACAACGTGCAGGTATAGCAGGGCGTGTTGTCGGGCATGCTCCTTGGCGTCGGCCATCAAGCGCTCGATCATCGGGCCAACGGCGCGGTTGTTGTAGAAGCCGGTGGTCGGGTCGTGTGACACCATCCATGATAATTGCATGATCCGGCGGGCGCGGGAAAAGTCGCTGACCACAAACCAGGTGGCAAAAAACAAGGCGACGCCGAGCACGGCCATGATCCACAGGAGAGTCTGTCGGGTCTGCGTGGACACGATCACGCCGACCTTGTCGAGCGGGATTTCCACCTGGATGGCACCCATCAGCTGGTTGAGCTTCCATTCCTTGTTGGCGGGCACGCCGCTGGCGCGGCGACGTTCGATGATTTCGGGTGTTTGTTCCAGGCTGTTGTGACAGGCCACGCAGCTTTCTCCCGAAGCCGGATCGGCACGCAGGTACAGCAGGGTGTTGACGCCGTTGATCGTTTCGAAGCGCCACACTGGTTGCCAGGCAATCGGTCCGCCCGGATTGGCCTGATCCTGGACCTCGAGTTTCTGCCAGCCCCATTTCTGGAACTCGTTGCTGAGGCCCTGGGTAGGTTCGAGATTCCATTTGCTGATGGGACGGTAACGATAGAGGTTATCGCTTTTCGCACTGGCTTCGCGGCCGACCAGTTTCAGGAATTGTGCCGGAATGGGCACGTAACCTTTATTGTTGGCGGAATCGACATGCGGACCGGTGCCTTCCTTGGCGAGTTTACCGGCCACCTGGGAGGCGTACACCGAACGGCTGGCGGCCGCCTGGCGGGCCACGATTTCAGCGACGTTGACCGCCTGGAATTCCACGATTTTGTGCTGAGCATCCTGTACCACGTAATAGGTGATGCCACCGATCAGTAGCAGCATGATCGGTACCAGGAACAGCAGGCGTTTCGGTGGGCGGAGGGAATCGGGTGTGTTCAGATCATTATTATTCATCGTGTCCTCATGAATGTCGGGACCGTGTGTGTTGAGCAGAACCAGACGGCGCAGTGGCAGTACTGCAGAAGCAGTAACGCGGCTTGGTGCACCCCTTTATTTTGACTCGTTATTATAGGAGGGAGCGCGGTGAAAGTACTCCTCTATCAGGATTTGATGATGCTGCGCTGCAGAAGATCATGCGCGTTGGAGCAAGATCGCCTACCACCACGAACGACCATCCGCCGGGCCCATGATTCAAAAGCAGCCTCAGCAAGTTTTGGTCTGTACCGATTCGTCCACATGAAAAACATGGAAACTGAGTGATTTACACGGGTTTGACAGATCAGGGCCGGGACTGCATCCTTCCGGGTTGTTGCCCAAAAATCCCGAGTCCTGGCTGATGTCTTCTGCTCGAAACCGCAAGATTACCTTCATCAATCCACCCTACGAGCGCGTGGCGGCCGGCTACGATTTCCTCAAGTACATCACCAACAATTCTCCCTCCCTGGGCCTGCTGCACCTGGCCGCGGAAGTGCGCTTGCACGGCTATGAGCCGTCGATCATCGAGAGCGATATTTTCAATCTCGATGTCGATGCCGTCGCGGAACGTGTGTTGCGGGAGCGTCCGGCCTATGTCGGCATCACGCTGTTCACGGTCGGGGTATGGGGTGCGGCCAGCATCGCCCGGAAAATCAAGGCGCTCGCGCCAGAGACCGTGATCATCGTCGGTGGTCCGCATATTTCCTCGATGGGCAAGGAAACCATGCAGCGCTTCAAGGAATTCGACTACGCTGTGGTCGGCGAGGGCGAGAAGGTGCTGATGGAGTTGCTGACCGCGCTCGAGAACGGGACCGACCTGTTTTCCGTGCCCGAGATTCTGTTTCGAAAGGGTCCATTCCTGCAGGCCACCGCCGGCAAGGCCGTCAACCGGCTGCTTGACGAGCTGCCGATGCCNNACCGAGCTGTGCCAGATGCTGCTCGACAGCGGCCTCAAGATGACCTGGACCTGCACGGCGCGGGTCGACACCGTTAAGCCGGAAGTGCTCGCCATCATGAAGCAGGCTGGCTGCTGGGAAATCAGTTTTGGCCTGGAAACCGGCTCGAACGAGCTGCTGCAGAAAATGGACAAGGCTGCGCGCGTCGAGGCTTCCGAGCTGGCAGTGAAATGGACTGCCGACGCTGGCATCCGCGTGAAGGGGCTGTTTATGCTTGGTTACCCGGGCGAGGACGGCACGACGATTCAGGCCACCAAGGATTTCGTGCGCCGTATCCCCATGACCATCATGAACCTGACCAAGTTCACGCCGTATCCCGGCTCGCCGGTGTATCGCGACCTGTACGGCACCAACATCCGCGACGATCACTGGGAAAAGATGAACGGCATGAACTTCGTGTGGGCACCGGAGGGCATGAGCATTGAGGAGCTGGATCGCCACTATCAGGAGATCCTGCTGTCCTTCTACAGGCGCCCGAGCGTCGGCCACTACTACCTGAAGCTTACACTCCAGTACCCGACGCACTTCTTCCGGCTGGCGCGCTTCCTGCTGGGTTATGCCGGTGCCAAGCTGAGAAGCGTGCTCTCCGGTCGAGGCGGCCTGCTGATCCGATCGAATGAACCCAACCTCGATAGCATGAAACACTGACCCCATGACTTCCACATCCGGATTGATCATCGAAGACCTGGTCACAGGCAGCGGTCCCGAAGCCAAGGGTCCGGGCCAATACGTGACTGTGCACTACACGGGTTGGCTCACTGACGGCAAGGAGTTTGATTCCAGTCGCCGCCGCAACGACCCCTTCGGTTTTCCACTCGGCGTCGGCATGGTCATCCCGGGCTGGGACCAGGGCGTGGTCGGCATGCGGGTTGGAGGCAAGCGCAAGCTGACGATTCCGCCGGACCTGGGCTATGGCGCACGGGGTGCCGGTGGCGTGATTCCGCCCAACGCCACTCTGGTGTTTGAGGTCGAGTTACTCGAAATCAGTGAGTAGCTGAAGTTGTTTCGCAATCTTCATGAAAGCAGGAATCCATCGAATTTTGTAGCTTAGGTCCCATCGATTTCCAGCCGATCAATCCGCGGACCTTCTCTAAGCGAATGATTTAGCATCGAATATCCTGTTTCTCCTGACGTGGCATAGCAGTTGCTATGTAGTGATGCGAAGTGCACCGAAACCGGATTTTTGAATCCTAAAGTTCGGTAAATCCCCCTTAACATCTTTAAAAGGACTCAACGATGAAGAAGACTCTGATCACACTGTTTGCTCTGGCGTTCGCTGGTCTCGTGAGCACCACCTACGCGGCGGAAGGTGCGGCTCCGGCTGCCCCGGCCCAGCAGAAGGACCAGAAACAGGAAAAGAAGGCCACCAAGAAGAAAGACAAGAAGCAGGTGCACAAGAAAGATACCGGTGCCACCCCGGCCACCCCGGCCGAGCCGGCCAAGAAGTAAGTTGTCGCTGTATCGCAGTCGAGCAAAGCGCCCTTCGGGGCGCTTTGTTTTTTGGCAGTCGCCCTACAGATCGTCAAGGACGATGTGATTAGACTGACCGGTGGGTAAACCGCAGGTTCACCTGCAGTCCCCCCAGGGTACCGGTCCCCAGCCGCCATTCCCCCTGATAGAGCCGGACCGTGTCCTGCACCATGGCCAGACCCAGGCCATGCCCCGGAGCCGATTCATCGGCACGTACGCCACGCTGTAACACCGCCGCTTTCAGTTGCTCCGGAATGCCGGGACCATCGTCTTCAACTGCAATATCGATAACCGTGTCCGACTGGTTCATGGTCGTGCGGATGACAATTCGTACCCGTTGCCGGCACCACTTGAACGCATTGTCCAGCAGGTTGCCGAGCATCTCGGTCAGGTCACCGGCGTCGCCGGGAAACACGGCTTGCTGATCGACGTCCAGGCCCACCACAACTCCCTTGTCGGCATAGACTTTCGACAGTGCAGCAATGATATTTTCAACAACCGGTTGTATGGCTACCGGAGTGATCATGGCGGTGCGTCCGGCGGCGGCGGCGCGGTGCAGCTGAAATTCAACCAGTTGCGTCATCGCGCTGATCTGGTCGCCGGCGAGTGTGCGCAGTGCCCCGATGTCCTGTTCGTGATCGATCGCATTGCGCAACACAGCCAGTGGTGTCTTCAGGCTATGCGCCAGATTGCCGAGTGAATCCCGGTAGCGTTTGAGATGCAGTTCGGCGCTCTCGAGCAGGCCATTCAGGTTGTCGGTCAAATGGCGCAATTCGCGCGGATAGGTGCCGTGCAGGCGGTGGGCCAGACCGGCTTCAATGGCGCGGACATCATCGGCAACACGCCGCAACGGCCCCAGACTCCAGCGCAGGATCACGCCCTGCACAATCAGCAAAAGCAACGCCGCAGCCCCGAGCCAACCCCAGAGACTCTGGCGGAAGCGTGCAATCTGAGCATTCACACTATTGCGATTTTCCAGCACCCGGTAGGTGTACAGCCGTTGCTGCTTCGCAGCGGATTCCCAGCTAACGGTGAAGGCTAGGCTAAACAAGGCCACGCCACGCTCCGTGCTGATCTCGTCGAACCGCCGTTGTCCGATGGTCGGCATCGGCGTCGGTGGTATGGATACTCCCAGCATGGATTTCGCCTGCCACAACGGCTTGCCGGACGAGTCGATGACTTCCGCGTACAGTCCGGAGGCTGGCTGAGAAAACCGCGCATCCGGAAGTTCTGCGGGCAGATGCAGCATGCCCTGGGTGTCGACATCGGAGGCCGCCAGCAGAGCGTATACGTGTCCTTGAAGACGATCGCGCAGGGCGGTCTCGGCGCTTTCCCGGAAGGCGTTATCCAGCACCAGCCCGGTCACGCCAAGGAAACCCGCCAAGACGGCACTGCTCGCCAGCAACAGTCGGTTTGTAAGGGACAGCATCAAACGTCACCACATTCCAGGGTGAACCGGTAACCCCGGCCTCGGATCGTCTCCAGCGGCTGAAGACGGTTGTCAGGGTCGAGTTTGCGCCGCAGCCGTCCAATGAATACCTCAATGACGTTGCTGTCGCGATCATAATCCTGATCGTAGACGTGTTCGGTAAGTTCGGTCTTGGAAACCACCTCACCGCGGTGCAGCATCAGATACTCAAGCACCTTGTATTCATAGGCGGTTAGTTCGAGTGTCTTGCCGTTAAGCTCTACCAGGCGCGCGGTGGTATCGAGCGCGATCGGACCGCAACGTAACACCGGTTTGGCAACACCGGCCGCGCGACGCAGAAGTGCATTGATGCGCGCCAGTAGCTCCTCGCCATGGAACGGTTTGGTCAGATAATCGTCGGCGCCGGCATTCAGGCCTTCGACCTTGTCTTGCCAGCGTCCACGAGCCGTGAGAATCAGAATCGGAAAGCGGCGATCCGCCTGGCGCCAGCGCTGGATCAACTCAATACCAGAGAGTTTCGGCAGACCCAGGTCCACAACGGCCAGGTCCACCGGATTTTCCCTTCCCAGGAAGAACCCATCCTCGCCATCGGCAGCGCTGTCCACGGCGAATCCGGCGGCGCGCAACTGGCTTTCAAGCTGCGCGCGCAGCGGTGCTTCGTCTTCAACCACCAGCAGACGCATGCGGTGTTACCGGCTGGCTCCGGACTGTGCGTCGATAGAGTAGACCCGCACATGACCGGACGGTGTCAGGACCTTGATACGATGCACCGTCCGGCCACCCTGCTGCTGAGTTTCAGCGGACAGCACGCGACCACCGGTATCGTGTTGTACCCGGCGCACAGCCTCATTCAGGCTGATGCCGCCGTTCTCGCTGTTGCGGCGCGCGAGGTGCAGCGGTGAATGCATCCCGGCTTCGGCCGCTGGCGGGAACGTCACGGTCGACAGGACCATCAGTAACCCGATGATCAGCATTGAGACCGATTTTGTTAACACCATTGGCATCTTCCTTAGGATGACAGGTCTGCGGCAGGCGACCTTCGCACACTGGATCGACCGTCGCTACACCCATGTCACCCAGCATAACCAAGCCCGCCACTGGCAACCAGTACCAGTGGCGGGCTTTCCTCGGCACACTATGGCCGGATCGCTAGTGGTGCTTTCCCGGCAGAATAATCACCGGAGGGATCGGCGGCAGGGGCAGCGGCAGCACAACCCCGACGCGATGGTCATAATGCCGGTCATCCCGGTAGTCGTGATGGTCGTGACGCCAGTGGTGGCGGTGACGATAGTCATGGCCACGATGGTATCCGTGATCGTGGCCACGATCGGCATGACGGGATTCGTGGCCGCCGCGATGGTGGTCCCGGTCCGAGGCCTGGGTGATTGGCGCAAATGGTAAGGTAGCAAGCAACAGCGCGATGGTCGTGGTCTTGATGGCGTTCATTGTTTCAGTCTCCTTGAGTTGCATGGGATGGCGGTTTTCGCCTTTGCCTCATTTGGCAAGCCAAAGACTAGCCATACCAGCCTGAACGCAGGCTGAACAATAATTGCGTTCTTGCGGTCACGGGATGGGACCGAAGCAGAGTGGAAATTCACGATAATTAGTTGAAAATAAGGCATTCTTCGGATATCCGGTGGGTATGCACAAAAAAACCTCCAATTCCCCGGTGCTGGATGAACAGCACGCCGAATTCATTACTCAGCGCGTATCGATTCTGGTGGCGTCGTGCAATGCCGACCGCATGCCCTCCCTCACCCGGTCATTCGGCTGCCGGGTGTCGCCGGATCGGTGCACCGTGACGCTGTTCCTGTCCGTGCCGCGCTCCGAATCCCTATTGCGCGATCTGCGCGCCGGCGGTGCCATTGCCGTGGTGTTCAGCCGGCCTTCGACGCACGAAACCCTGCAACTCAAGGGCGCATCGGCCAGCATTGTTCCGATCGATGTCGATGACCGTGCCCGCATGCGGACGTACGGCGAGAGCCTGGCCGACGACATCCGCCAGATCGGCTGGCAGGAGCCGTTTGTGAGTGCCCTGGTGACCGTCCTCGGTGAAGAGGCGGTGGGTGTGTCGTTCACTCCGAACGCCGCATTCGTGCAGACCCCGGGCCCGGCCGCGGGTCGGCGCCTGGAGCCAAATCCATGACGATTGCATTAAGCCAGATTCGCCGTTGCCTCGAAGGTGCGGTGCCGTCGGTGCTCGCCACCGCGGCGCAGGACGGCACGCCCAATATTGCCTACCTGTCGCAGGTGCACTACGTCGACGAGAAGCACGTGGCCCTGAGCTACCAGTTCTTCAACAAGACGCGCGAGAATATTCTGGCCAATCCACGCGCGGTCGTGCAGGTGATCGATCCGGCCGATGCCTCCCACTATCGCTTGCAACTTCAGTATCTGCGCACCGAAACCGATGGTCCGCTGTTCGAGAACATGAAAGCCAAGCTCGCGGGCATCGCCTCGCACACCGGCATGAGTAAGGTATTCCGGCTGCTCGGCTCGGATGTCTACCGCGTGCTGGAAGTCGAGTGCGTGCTGGGCGGGAATCCGGTGACGGTTACACCGGAACCGCACCTGCTGCCGAACCTGCGCGCCTGTCTCGCGCGACTCGCGGGCTGCAGCGATCTCGCTCAGCTGTTTGACGCCACCCTGGAAAGCCTCGCGCAGTTCTGCCGCTTCGACCATGCCATGCTGCTCATGTTCGACGCCAGCCGCAACCGCCTGTATACCGTGGCCAGCCGCGGCTATCCGCAATCGGGGATCGGTTCGGAGATTGGTCTTGGCGAGGGCATCATCGGTGTGGCGGCGCGCGAACGCACCCCGATCCGCATCGGCTACGCCGCGCGTGAATATCTTTACGGGCGCGCCGTTCGCGAGGGTTTTGCGAGCAGCGCCGATGGCGACGCGCTTGAGACCGAAATCCCGTTTACCGGCCTGGCGGAGTCGAACAGTCAGCTGGCCGTGCCGTTGCTGCTCGGTCGGCGCCTGCTCGGCATGCTGTACGTGGAAAGTCCGCAGGAACTGCGTTTCACCTTTGAAGATGAGGACGCGCTGGTGGTGCTGGCCAGCCAGCTCGCTGTCACTTTCGAACTGCTGTCCCAGTCTGCCGAGCAGCACGAGGAACCCGCCACGACGACACCGGCGGCGACGGCGCAGGGTGTGCCATTGGTGATCCGGCATTTTGCCGCCGACCATAGCGTGTTCATCGACAACGACTATCTGATCAAGGGCGTGGCTGGCGCGATTTTCTGGAAACTGGTCCGCGACCGCAGCGAGGCCGGACGCAGCGAATTCACCAATCGTGAATTGCGGCTCGATCCCGAACTCAAGCTGCCGGATATCAGCGATAACCTCGAGGCGCGACTGATCCTGTTGCAGCGCCGGCTGGCCGAGCGTTGCCCGTTTCTGGTGATTGAGAAAACAGGGCGCGGCCGGTTCCGTCTGAAGGTCGACCGACCTCTGCAGCTCAACGACGTGCCGGTGCGCTGAGTCACAAGCCGGCCAGGGCGGCCATCAGCTTGTACCAGTCACGCTCGGCGAGATGCGGCTTGAGGTTCCCCATTGTGGCTGAAAACGCCTCCGCCGGGGCGTTCTGTTTGATGCCGGTGAGCAGTGCGGCACGCTCCGGTGCTGACATCGCCGGGATCATCCAACGCAGGAACACGGCCATCTCGGCCGGTGGGATCGAACTGACCAGTTGTTTTTGCAGGGCCAGCAGCTCCGCGTCACTGTGTGTTGCCCACAGCACGGTGTTGTTCTCGATTTCCTCGGTATGCATGTGTTCAAGGTTGTCGGCGACGAACA
>DKBE01000105.1 GCA_002451085.1 Proteobacteria bacterium UBA6908
TGGCAGAGCAGCGGTCTCCAAAACCGCAGGTTGGGGGTTCGATTCCCTCCTGGCCTGCCAAACGGCAAGGCGCATAAGGTTTCCCGGCAGGTATGGCGGACAAGATTAAATTGGGATTGGCGGCGCTCGCCCTTGTGGCTGGCATCGGCGGTTATTACTACCTCGGCGACAAGGCCCTGCTCATCCGCGTGCTGGTGTTGCTGGCGGCGCTGGTTGTGACAGTTGTTATCGCGCTGACCACGGCCGTGGGTCGTGCGGCACAGGAGTTCACCCGCGACTCGCTGGTCGAGTTGCGCAAGGTGGTCTGGCCGACCCGTAAGGATACGGTGCAGATCACGCTCGTGGTAGTGGCGATGGTGGTGTTCGTTGCGCTGTTTCTGTGGATCATCGACTGGGGGCTGCTGGCCGCGGTCAAGGCCCTGACCGGCCAGGGAGCATGACATGACAATGCGCTGGTATGTGGTGCAGGCCTATTCCGGGTTCGAGAAATCCGTGCAGAAGTCGCTGAAGGAGCACATCAAGCGCGCCGGCATGGAAGAACAGTTCGGCGAGATCATGGTCCCGACCGAAGAAGTCGTGGAAATGAAAAGCGGTGCCAAGCGTACCAGCGAGCGCAAGTTCTTCCCCGGTTATGTGCTGGTGAAGATGGAAATGAACGACGAAACCTGGCACCTGGTGAAAAACGTGCCGAAGGTTAGCGGTTTCATCGGCGGCACCGGCACCAAGCCGACCCCGATTACCGAGAAGGAAGCCAATGCCATCCTGCATCAGGTGCAGGAAGGTGTTGAGAAGCCGCGGCCGAAGTTCACGTTCGCGCCGGGCGAGATGGTGCGTATCAAGGAAGGCCCGTTTGCCGACTTCAATGGTACGGTCGAGGACGTCAACATTGAGAAGAGCCGCCTCAAGGTGAATGTCTCGATCTTCGGTCGCCAGACGCCGGTCGAACTCGAATTCGGGCAGGTTGAAAAGGCTTAACATTTTTCAGGACCGCCGGACGAGAGTCCGGCGGGTAATTCACTATCGGGGAGCCTGACAACAGGCGTTTGCACCCACAGGAGTCAACATGGCAAAGAAGATCGACGCCTACATCAAGTTGCAAGTCGCCGCCGGGCAGGCCAATCCGAGCCCGCCGGTCGGACCCGCGCTCGGCCAGCGCGGCCTCAACATCATGGAGTTCTGCAAACAGTTCAATGCCCGCACCAAGGACATGGAGCAGGGCACGCCGATCCCGGTGATCATCACCTGCTTCAGCGACAAGAGCTTTACGTTTGTCACCAAGACGCCGCCGGCCTCGATCCTGCTCAAGAAGGCTGCCGGCATTCAGAGCGGGTCGAAGACCCCGCACACCCACAAGGTGGGCAAGGTGACGCGTAAGCAGCTCGAGGAAATTGCCAAGATCAAGATGCAGGATCTCAACTGCTACGACCTGGACGCCGCCGTGCGCCTGATCGCTGGTAGCGCCCGCAGCATGGGCATTGAGACCGAAGGAGTGGTGTGACATGACAACTGGAAAACGCATGAAGGCTCTCGCGACCCAGATCATCCAGGGCAGGTACTATCCGCTCGATGACGCGCTGATGCTGCTCAAGGGCACGGCCAGCGCCAAGTTCGACGAGTCGGTGGATGTCGCCATCAATCTCGGCATCGATGCCAAGAAGTCTGACCAGAACGTGCGCGGCTCGGCCGTACTGCCGCGCGGCACCGGCAAGACCGTGCGCGTGGCAGTGTTTGCCGAAGGCGCCGCCGCCGAGGCCGCCAAGAAAGCTGGAGCCGACATTGTCGGTTTCCAGGATCTGGCAGACCAGATCAAGGCCGGTAACATCAACTTTGACGTGGTAATCGCCGCGCCGGATGCGATGCGTGTTGTCGGTCAGCTCGGCCAGATCCTCGGCCCGCGCGGACTGATGCCGAACCCCAAGGTCGGTACCGTGACCCCGAACGTGGCCAAGGCGGTGGAAAATGCCAAGGCCGGTCAGGTGCAGTTCCGAATCGACAAGGCCGGCATTCTCCATTGCGCGATCGGCAAGGCGTCGTTTGGCGCCGATGCGCTCAAAGAGAATCTGACCGCCCTGCTGGCGGCGGTGAACAAGTCCAAGCCGGCGACGTCAAAGGGCGTGTATCTGAAGAAGCTCACGCTCTCAACAACCATGGGCCCCGGCGTGCGCGTTGATACGTCAACGCTGCCGGTGTAAGTAATTTTTGACTTTGGACCGGCAGGGCGACCTGCCGGACGTCAAAGACCGCAGGTGCCGTAAACCGCAGTCGACAGGATGCGGCAAATGGCTTAATGGCAATGGTGCTGCCCGCGCAGACGGTGTACCCGAAGCAGGAATCGTTCCTGAATACGGTCACCAGTTAAAGGAGGTGACTCGCGTGAGTCTAAATCTAGAGCAGAAGCAGGCCGTCGTTGCTGAAGTGTCCAAGGTGGTATCGGACGCCAAGGCCGCGATTCTGGCCGAGTACCGCGGTTTGACCGTGGCACAGATGACCGACCTGCGCCGCAAGGCGAACCAGGATGGTGTGTATGTGCGCGTCGTCAAGAACACGCTGGTGCGTCGTGCGGTCGACGGTTCTCCGTACGATTGCCTGAAGGACCACCTCAAGGGTCCGTTGGCATTCGTCGCGGGCAAGGATCCGGTGATCGCCGCCAAGGTGGTGGTGGATTTCGCCAAGGACAACCAGGCCTTCAAGATCATGGCGGGCAGCATGGGCGGCAAGCTCATGTCGATCGCCGAGATGACGGCCCTGGCGAAACTGCCTAGCCGCGAAGTGCTGCTGGCGACGCTGATGGGCACGATGCAGGCCCCGGCGCAGAAGTTCGTGGCGACCCTCAACGAGGTTCCGGCGAAGTTCGTGCGTGCCCTGGCTGCCATCCGCGACCAGAAGCAGGCCGCCGCCTGAGAAATTATTAAACATTCACGTATACGTATTCAGGAGATTCAAACATGTCCGCTATTACCAAAGAACAGATTCTTGACGCCGTTGCCGCCATGTCGGTGCTCGACCTGTCCGAGATGATCAAGGCGATGGAAGAGAAGTTTGGCGTGTCCGCCGCCGCCGCGGTGGCCGTGGCTGCCCCGGCCGCCGGCGGTGGTGCTGCCCCGGCCGCTGAAGCCAAGACCGAATTCACCGTGGTGCTGGCTGCCGCCGGTGACAAGAAGGTTGAAGTCATCAAGGCGGTGCGCGCGGTGACCAGCCTGGGCCTGAAGGAAGCCAAGGATCTGGTCGAGTCCGCTCCGGCAACTGTGAAGGAAGGCGCCACGAAGGACGAGGCCGACAAGATGAAGAAGGAGCTGGAAGCCGCCGGTGCGAAGGTCGAGCTGAAGTAATCGCACGTTGCTTTCAGTGGTATGCCGGCGGGCTGACACGGTGCCCGCTGGAGCAGGATCGCGGGATTGGGCTGGTGGCGAATGTCACCGGCCCCGTTCCGTTTTCTGCGTTGGTCACATCCATCCGGTCCGCAGTCCGGAACGGGTGACCGTGCAACTCTCAAGATAGAGGAAGACGATGACGTATTCATTTACCGAGAAGAAGCGGATCCGCAAGAGTTTCGGCAAGCGCCCGAGCATCCTGCGCGTGCCCAACCTGCTGGCCACCCAGAAGGACTCCTATCGCCGGTTCCTGCAGGCTGAACTCCCGGCCGAACAGCGAATCGACCAGGGTCTGCAGGCCGCATTCAAATCGGTGTTTCCGATCGAGAGTTACGACGGCACCGTGGCGCTGGAATTCGTCAGCTACCGTCTCGGTATTCCGCCGTTTGACGTCAAGGAATGCATGCAGCGTGGCCTGATTTTCGCCGCGCCGCTGCGCGTGGTGCTGCGGCTGGTGTCCTTCAACAAGGACGATTCCACTGGCACCAAGACCGTGCGCGATATCAAGGAACAGGAAGTGTACATGGGCGAAATCCCGCTCATGACCGACAACGGTACGTTCATTATTAACGGCACCGAGCGCGTCGTGGTGTCTCAGCTGCACCGCTCGCCGGGCGTGTTTTTCGACCATGACTACGGCAAGACCCATTCCTCGGGCAAGCTGTTGTTCAGTGCGCGCGTCATTCCGTACCGCGGCTCGTGGCTCGACTTTGAATTTGATCCAAAGGATTTCCTGTACGTGCGCATCGACCGGCGTCGCAAGCTGCCGGCATCGATCCTGCTGCGCGCCCTGGGCATGACCACCCAGGAAATGCTGACCACTTTCTTTGAAAACGACCAGTGGCAGATTGGTCCGGAGAGCATCCGCATCGAACTGGTGCCGTCGCGACTGCGCGGCGAGCAGGTGGATTTCGAGATCAAGACGCCAAAAGGCGAAGTCATTGTCGAGGCCGGCCGGCGCATCACCGCGCGCCACGTGCGCGAGCTGGACAAACTCAAGCTCAAGCATCTGGATGTGCCCGAAACCTTCCTGTTCGGGCGCTCGCTGGCCGAAGACTATGTCGACAAGGCCACGGGCGAAGTGATTGCCAGCGCCAACGATGTGGTGGTCAAGGAGCTGCTCGACAAGCTGGTGGCCGCCGGTGTCACCGAGCTCAAGACCCTGTACACCAACGACCTCGATCACGGTCCGTACATGTCGGACACACTGCGACTTGACTCGACGCGTGATGCACTCGAGGCGCAGATCGAAATTTATCGCATGATGCGCCCGGGTGAACCGCCGACACGGGACGCCGCCCAGAACCTGTTCAACGGCCTGTTCTTCTCGCTCGACCGCTATGACCTGTCGGCAGTCGGTCGCATGAAGTTCAATCGTCGCCTGAGCCGTGGCAGCGACGAGGGTCCGGGTACGCTCAGCCGGGAAGACATCGTCGATGTCATGAAGGTGCTGATCGACCTCAAGAACGGTCGTGGTGAAATCGACGATATCGATCACCTCGGCAACCGCCGCGTACGTTCTGTCGGCGAGCTGGCCGAGAACCAGTTCCGCGTCGGCCTGGTTCGAGTCGAGCGCGCCGTGAAGGAGCGTCTGAGCCTTGCGGAAAGCGAAGGCCTGATGCCGCAGGAGCTGATCAACGCCAAGCCGGTGTCAGCCGTGATCAAGGAATTCTTCGGTTCCTCGCAGCTGTCGCAGTTCATGNNCCCGAACATCGGCCTGATCAATTCTCTGGCCGTGTACGCCCGCACCAACGAGTACGGTTTCCTCGAAACCCCGTATCGCAAGGTCGATAGCGGCAAGGTGACGGACACCGTGCATTACCTGTCGGCGATTGAAGAAAGCAAGTTCGTGATTGCCCAGGCCAACGCGACGCTCGACAACCACGGGCGCCTGACCGACGAGCTGGTGTCGTGCCGCTTCAAGAACGAGTTCACCCTGTCCACGCCGGATAAGGTCGAATACATCGACGTCGCCCCGTCGCAGATCGTGTCAGTGGCGGCCTCGCTGATCCCGTTCCTCGAGCA
>DKBE01000050.1 GCA_002451085.1 Proteobacteria bacterium UBA6908
TATACCCTCGATGCCGAAGGTCGCGGCAGCCTGGCGGAGGCTGCCCGTGGAGCCAGCGCCGACGGCCCGCCGGTCGCGGTCGACGGCGATACCATCGCGGTGATTCTCTACACCTCCGGCACCACCGGTCGTCCCAAGGGCGCGATGATTTCGCATGCCAACCTGGCATCCAATGCCCTTGCCCTGCACCAGGCCTGGGGCTTTCGCGATGGCGACGTGTTGTTGCATGCGCTGCCGATCTTCCATATTCACGGCCTGTTCGTCGCCTGTCACACGGCGCTGCTCAATGCCAGTACCATGCTGTTCCTGCCAAAGTTCGACGCCAAAACCGTCATCACCCTGTTACCGCGCGCCACAGTATTCATGGGGGTGCCAACCTTCTACACGCGCCTGCTGGCGGATCCGGCCTTCGGCAAAGTAACCTGCCGGACGATGCGGCTCTTTACCTGCGGCTCGGCACCGTTGCTGCCACAAACGTTCCATGAGTTTGAGCAGCGCACCGGCCACACCATCCTCGAACGCTACGGCATGACCGAAACCGGGATGAACACGTCCAACCCGCTCGACGGACCACGCCGACCGGGAACCGTCGGCCTGCCGCTGACCGGGGTGGACGTGCGCATCGTGGACCGGCAGGATCACGAGGTGCCGGCCGGTGACACCGGCCAGCTGCTGGTGAAGGGCCAGAATGTGTTCAAGGGCTACTGGCGGCTGCCGGACAAGACCGCCGAGGAATTCACCAACGATGGTTATTTCCGTACTGGAGATCTGGCGCGCATGGACCCCGACGGTTATATCGCCATCGTTGGGCGTGCCAAGGACCTGATCATCTCCGGCGGCTTCAACATCTACCCGAAGGAAATCGAAGGCTATCTCGACAAGCTGGATGGCGTGCTGGAATCCGCCGTCGTTGGCGCAGCGCATCCGGATTTCGGCGAAGCGGTGGTCGCGGTGATTGTGCGCAAGCCGGATGGCGCGGCGCTCACCGAGGCCTCCGTGATCACCGCGCTCAAGTCACAGATCGCCGGCTTCAAGGTGCCAAAGCGCGTGTTCTTTGTCGATGCCCTGCCGCGCAACACCATGGGCAAGGTGCAGAAGAACCTGCTGCGCGATCAATACGCGGCGGCGTGCGGCGTTTAGCCCGTCCGAAACGATCAGCTCGACGACGGCGTTGGCCTTTTCGTGGCCCAGACCAACAGACCGATTCCAGCCAGAATCATCGGCAGACTCAACACCTGGCCCATGGTCACCCAGCCGAACGCCAGATAGCCGAGTTGCATATCGGGTTCGCGCACGAACTCGACCACGAACCGTGCCAGGCCGTAGCCGATGAGGAACATCCCGGAGACACTGCCGGTGGCGCGCGGTTTGCGGCTGAACCACCACAGCAGCGCAAACAGCGCCACGCCTTCGAGCGCCAGTTCATACAACTGCGAGGGATGGCGCGGCAGCGGCCCGCCGGTGCGGAACACCATCGCCCACGGCACATCGCTGACCTTGCCCCACAGCTCGTGATTGATGAAATTGCCGAGTCGGCCGAGCCCCAGTCCGATCGGCACCCATGGCGCGAAAAAGTCGGCGACCGTAAAGAATGTGCGACCGGTCTTGCGCCCAAAGTAATACATGGCCAGCAATACGCCGATCAGCCCGCCGTGGAACGACATGCCGCCTTCCCAGACCTTGAGGGCATCGAGCGGATGATTGGCGTAATGCGGCAGGTTGTAGAACAACATGTAGCCGATACGACCGCCGAGAATCACACCGAGCGCGCCGTAAAACACGAAGTCGCCGACCTCTTCCGGCTTCCAGCCGGAACCCGGCTGGCGGGCACGGCGGGAGGCGAGATACCACAGCGCCACCAACCCGATGACATACATGAGGCCATACCAGTGGATCTTGAGCGGACCCAGCTGGATGGCGACGGGATCGATGTTCGGGGCCAGCATGATTGACTCCTTCAGTTCGGCAATACGCGTGAGAAAAACGCCTTGAGATAGGCAGTCTCGGGAATCGCCGGGTGCACCGGATGGTCCGGACCCTGGTGACCTTCCTCGACAATCTGCAGACTGCGATCGAGATGGCGGCTGGTCTTCAGCAGCAGTTCGAGCAACGTGTCGCGCTCCAGATGATAGGAACACGAGCAGGAAACCAGAATCCCGTCCTTCGTCAGCAGCTGCATGGCCATCTGGTTGAGGCGCCGGTAGGCCTCGGTTCCTGCCTTCGTATCCTTGCGTCGCTTGATGAGCGCCGGCGGGTCCAGCACCACGACATCAAATTTTTCGCGTTCGTCACGCAAGGCCTTGAGCACCTCAAAGGCATCGCCTTCGCGGGTCATCACGCGCGCGGACACCCCGTTGTGGGCAGCATTGCGTACCACCCCTTCCAGGGCCAGTGCCGAGCTGTCGACGCACAACACCGCGTCGGCGCCGGCGACCGCCGCCTGCACACCCCAGCCACCGATATAACTGAATACGTCGAGCACGCGCCGGCCCTTCACATACGGCGCGAGTCGCGCACGGTTCAGGCGATGATCGTAGAACCAGCCGGTCTTCTGGCCGAGCGCCAACGGAGCCTCGAAACGACAGCCATTCTCCTCCAGGGCCACCCACTCCGGCGGCGCGCCAAGCGCGGCTTCGACATAGCTCGGCAACTGTTCGAGTGCACGCATCGAGGTATCGTTGCGCAACAGAATGCTGCGCGGTTTCAGCACCTTTTCGAGTGCGGCGATCACCGCAGGCCGCTCCCGCTCCATGCCGGCGGTGGTGAACTGCGCGACCAGGTCGTCACCGTAGCGATCCACCACCAGGCCGGGTAGCAGATCGCTGTCGCCGAACGCCAACCGGTAGTACGGCCGGTCAAACAACCGTTCGCGCAGGCTGAGGGCAATCTTCAGGCGATGGGTGAGCAGCGATTGGTCCAGTTGATAGGCCGGGTCGCGCGACACCAGGCGCGCGCAAATCAATGTATGCGGATTGACGTAACCAGTGCCCAGCGGCTTGCCGTTGGCTTCTTCGAGCAGGCAAGGCTCGCCCGGCTCGAACTGCTCGAGCGGCGTCGCCTTCGTGTCCACTTCATTGCTGAACACCCAGGTGTGCCCGGCATGCAGGCGCCGGTCTTCGTGCTTTTTGAGTCGCAGGGGCTTGAGCATGGAGGCGCCTTCGGAGGAAGGCGCAGTATAACTGATCCGCAGGCGGATCAGGGCGAAGCCGGAAGGTGGCTGGCCGCCGCCGCGGCATCCGCCAGCCCGGTTGTCGACCAGAGTCGCAGGCGAGTGTCGGTATATTCCTGATCGAACAGCGGCGTGGTCCCGGCGGTGCGTGGTTGCCAATTTTCAACGGTCGTGACGACGATCGCGTCCGGGTGCGCGATGACCCACGTCTCCGCCTCGCTGGCCGATACCTGTACCAGCGGGTGAGACAGGCGGCCGTGGAAATGAAACTGCCCGGTATACGGACCCACATGGGCGACGGTCTGGCCCTGCTGCTGGGCGCTGGCGATTTTTTGCGCCGCGGCCTGCACGTGATGACGATCATTGAACTGCCAACCGAGCGCCAGCAACGCCAGCGTGGTGAGCACCGAGACCGTGACCGTCATGTTGGTCACCCGTTGCGACAGGGATGGCAGTGGCAACGATCCAGCCGCCACGCCAACGACAATGATAGCCGCGCCCACAAACGGCGACAGCTGCCACAGGACGTCCGGCAGGAATTCGACGCGCGGCAGCTTGGGCAACACCGCCAGCACGCCACCGAGCAACATGAGCGGAAAGACCATGCTCGTCGCCAGGCGGCTGTGGTCATGCTTTTCGAGCCTGTCGTCCAGCACCAGCCATGCCGCGGCCAGGAAAAACGCCGGGGCCAGCGGCAACAGCAACTGCGGTTGGCGCACCGGTGACAACAGAAATACGGCCACGGTCACCGTTCCCCACAGCATGCAAAACGTCAGGCCGTTGCTGATCGGCTCGCGGCGGATGTCCCACAGGCGCACCCACGGCAGCGGCCACAGCGACCAGGGGAACGCCACCGCCGGTAGCAGTACCAGCAACCACCACCACGGACGCGCGCCGTCGTAGAGATCAAGCGCATGGCTGGCGAACGGTGCGCTGAGCAACGGCGCCAGAGTCGCGACCTTGACGCGGGCGGCGGCCGGCACAAACCAGAGCGCGAAGATCCCGAAGGCCAGCACCACCGCCTTGAACAGATCGGCGTACCAGTACGACCACGGCATGGTGCGCGTGCCGCCGGTCCACAGCGGGGCCAGCAACGCTATCGGCAGCACATACAGCAGGATCAGGCTGCCACTGGCCAGCAACCCAAGCCCGAGCTCCAGGCCAAGCAGCAGCCACACCCGCTGGTCGCGGGTGCGCCACATCCACAGCAAGGCGTGCACGGCCAGCAGCGTGAAAAACACTGTCAGGAAATCCGGCGTCAGCAACGTGGTTGAGGCCAGCCAGTAGAAACTGCCGAGCAGCACGAATGGCACGCGCCGCGCCCAGGGTTCCTCGCTCGGCCACAGCAATGCCGCGACGCGCGGCGCAATGAACAGGCTGGCCAGCATGAACAGCGCCGGGATCAGGCGCGGCCACCACTCCTGCACACCGGCAGCCGACCAGCCCAGTTGCACCAGCCAGAAGAACATCGGCGCCACCGACGTGGGGGAACCGTTCAGGTGCGGCACCAGCAGATCGTGCCGCGCCCACATTTCCCAGGCAATCGCCAGAAACCGGGTCTCGTCGGTCGGCCATGCCGTGCGCGTGGCCAGTGCCGCGACAACTGCCAGCAGGGCCAGCCCGGTAACCGCAACACGCAACATGAAATTTCGCCACCAGGGCATGGCCGCCAGCGGTTTCTTCTGCTTGTGCACGGACGGCCCGACCGGTGTCACCCCACCCAACTCGATTTCCTCGACCACGAAATCCTTCAGGTTGCGCAAGGTCGAGTCGGTTGGGCGCGCGGTCGACCGATCCGCGCGAGGCGGTTTTTTCGGGTCGTGGCGACGGTCTTTGGTCATGAACAAAGGGTCAACAGCATGTGATCCTTATTACAGTAGCACCGGGCGGGACACCTGCGCATTACCGCCGCACTTCATGGCCGGACCGGTGGCACAAACCACCAGACTGCAGCCGTGCCGGCGGACAACAGGCAAACAATTACCGGTGCGGCCGGCAAATCGGCGATAAACGACAGACCCAGGCCGATTGTGTAAGACGCCGCTCCCAGTACGTATCCGGCCGGCAGTCGCCAAGGTGGCCGCACGCGGCTGACCGCCAGTGCCGGCAAGATCAGGCTGGCGAACACCAGGTAGACACCGACCATCTGCACCGACAGCGTGACACTGAGGGCAAACAACGGATAGAAACCGGCACGCCCCAGACGGACGCGCATACCGAACCACAGCGCCAGCACCACGGCCGCCACGATGGCCGCTGGCACGAGCTGTGCCGGGGCCACCCACAGGATCTGGCCTTCGAGAATGTCGCGCAAATGTTCGGCACCATGCGGATTCTTGTTCAGCAGCAATAACGCGAGGCTCGCGGCCAGCACAAACAAAGACCCGATCAACGGCTCCTGCTGGTCGGGAAAGCGCCGTTCCAGCCACGCGAGCAGCGCGGCGCCGGCCAGCGCGGCGCCGACAGCGACGCCCTGCACCAGCAGGCCATGTGCCTCGAACCCGATGGTTTCGGCCACGATCACACCCAGCACGGCGACCTGCGCCAGCGCCAGGTCGATGAACACGATGCCGCGCTTCAATACCTCCTGACCGAGCGGTACGTGCGTGGCCAGCACGATGAGCGCGGCGAGGAGCGCCGGCATCAGCACCTCCAGCTCAATTGTCATGGCACCACCTTTCGCAGCCGTGCCAGCGTGACATCGAAGAGACTGAACAGGTCGGTGGCCCCCTCGGCGCCAACGGTGTACGGCAGGACGAGTGCCGGCAGGCGTGCGCGTTCGCTCAACCACTCGCTGGCACGTGCATCCTCGTACGGTGTGCGCAGCACAGCGCGCGCCGGCTGGCTGGCAAGCCGCTCCAGCAGCTGGGCAAGGTGCGCCGCGGTCGGGGGAAGACCCGGTTTGGGTTCGAGCACACCGGCCTCCTTCAGTCCCAGCCAGTGTTCGAGATACACAAAGCTGCGGTGGTGATACACCACCGGCAGGCCCTTGAGCGGCGCCGCCTCGCGTTGCCAGCGAACCAGTGCCTCGTTCCAGCGCGCGGCAAACTGCGTGAGGCCCTGCTGATAGTGTGCCGCGTGTGACGGGTCGAGCGCGGCCAGCCGCGCGGCCAGCGACTCCGCCACGCGCGCGATATTGCGCGGGTCCAGGTGTAAGTGCGGGTTACCTTCCGGGTGCACATCGCCTTGCGCGCGATCGACCCGCTTCGGCACTTCCAGCAACGTCACCGCGCTGGCCGCTTCAAAGTAACCAGGCTGGCCGGGCTGCACCTGGCCATTGCCGGCACTGCGCAACAACGCCGGCAACCAGCCGATTTCCAGTCCGGCACCGGTACAGACCAGCAAATCGGCGCGCCGCAACTTGGCGATCAGGCTCGGACGCGCCTCGATGCGATGCGGGTCCTGCAGGGCCGTCGTGGCACTGTACGCGTCAACGGTGTTGCCTCCCAGCTCGTCAACGAGCGCTTTCCATTCCGGCTCGCAGGTAAAGACGCGGAGCGCGGCGTGCGCAGGCACAGCGGCCAGCAGCAGAAACAACATCGACAACCATTTCAGTACTTTCATCTCAATTCTCCTGGAACCGCTGGCGACCCATCGGGACGCTGCGCGTATAACCTGACCACAGAACTTCAGAACGCATGCGCGCCGTGCGCGCCAAGGCTCATGACGTACTGCACGAACAATTCATTTCCGGAAGCCGGTTGCGAGTGGTCACGGGTGTACTGCACTCGCACACGGCTGAACTCGCTGTGTGACCAGTCGATCATCACGCTTGCCCGCCGCGGCGTGTGTCCGAGCGTGTCCAGCAGTGCCGCGTTGGCGCCGGCCTGAAGATCGTCGGCGCGGACCTGATCATAACGCGTGCCGATACGCCATTGCGGCATGAATTGCCAGACAGCCTGTGCATACCAGCCGGAATGGGTAGCACGATAGGTGTCCGTGACCGGTGCGCCGAGGATGCCGTTCACATCGGCAGTGAACTGACCGTCTTCGCTGCGGCGCAAATACTCGGCCTGGAACTTGAAATTCTGCTGCCTTGGATTGCCGTGAGGAGACCATTTCCAGACGACATCGACAATCGCCACCCGGCTGTCGCCACTGAAGGCGTCCGGGGCCAGATCGATATTCCCGGACTGGCGACCGGCGGCCTGCGCACGCAGGAACGATAGCCCGGCTCGCCACGCATGGCTCGTGCCGATGTCACCACCCACATGTGCAAACAACGTGGCGGCTCCCTGACCATCGTTGGCGTCGCCGCCAGCCGGATAGTTCGCGCCGCGCAACCACTCACCGCCGATTTCCAGAAACAGATCGGTCGGCGCCACCCAGGTCACGCGCGCGCCATCGTCGGCATAGCGGTTGGCGAGCAGCGCGCGGTATGGCAACGCCGTGTCGACAAAATCCCAGGTGTGCGGATGCTGGCTATTGAGATAACCGATGCCGGAGAGGAATCGTCCGGCCCGCACCGTCAGGCCGGAGGCCAGTCCCAGCGTCTGGATGTAGGCCTCTTCCACGGCAATTTCATTCTGCGGCGACACAGCGGCCGTGAACTGGCCGTAGAACAGATCGTCCACATTGGCGCTCAGAATCAGCTCCGACTCGGCTAGCGCCAGGCCGCGCAGCCCGGGACTGCTCTCGGCACCGAGCGGAAAACCGGGAATGGCGTAGGTATCCGGATCGTTACTCAGTGAGGCGAACTGACCGGACAGTATCATCGAAATGTCCGGATTGAATCCGGGCCGGGCGCCAGAAACCATTTCCTCGGCCAGAACGGCGCCGGGCAACATCAACAGCAACACGAAATAGTGATAACGCATGATGGCTCTCCACAACGGCCACGGCACAGGGCCGTGGCATGATCAGGCGTGCCGCAGGCACGCATCGGTCATGACGAGAGTGCGGCGGGCGGAGCTCGTGGGGCGTAGTGCGGTGAGACGGTGTGGAAGAACGGGACGAATTCGATGGAATCCGGCAAGACCAGCCCGGTTACGACGGGTAGCGTCAGTCCGGTACCCGGCAGGAACCCGGACAGCGGAGCATGGGTCAGGCACCATTCACAGTGATCATTGCCGCTGTGTTGGGCCAGATCGGTCTGATGCTGCAGGAACAAAGCCTGCCCGACAAGCAGCAGGATGACCAGCCACAGGGCACGGAACTTGTCGGTTCGAATCTGCGAGAGCATGGCGCGTGTTATACCCGCACAACCGGGTTCCGGCAATCAGCTTTGCCGCCACCAGCGCGGAGCAGGGACAGGCGGTTGCCGTTCGAGGCGCGGCAATAGCCAATAACGTACCAGTATGTAGCTCGCCACCAGCGCGATCACGGCGCCGGCCAGGGCATCGCTCGGGTAGTGCTTGGCCAGCGCCAGGCGACTGAGTGCCAGCGCAACGGCCCAGGCCATGAACACGGCGGCCGCCCAGGGATTGCGGATCAATAGTGTCATGAACACCGCACTGGTGACGATGTCGGCGGTGTGCCCGGATGGAAAGGAATGGTGGGCGGCATCCCAGCTGAAACCCGCCCATTCGCTTTCGAATCCCGGCAAGGGCGTGGCATCCGGTCGGGCGCGGCCGAGCAGCATTTTCAGAATCCGTACCCCGAGCATCGCGCCGACCAGCTGTGCAAGCAAATACGCCTGCGCGAACAGCTTGAGGCCAGTCTCGCCACGGGTGTGCCCATAGATGAACAGTCCGAGGAACAGGGCATAAAACGGATACAAACCGTAGTTGGTGGCCACCTGCAGTTGGGAATAGTGACGCTGCACCCAGCTGCTGAAGTGCACCCGGGTCACACCCTCCCCGTCGCCGAGCCATAGTGTGACGATCAACCCGGCGAGCAGCAGCAGTCCGAACCCGCCCAGTACCAGCCACAGGCGGCGGCGCAGTGGAGCACAGTTCGACGAGTTAGAAGACATGGGCGCGGACTATATCACACGCGCCTGGAGCGCATCGTGCAGTGCTATCATGTGCGCGTGCTCGCCAACCTCCGCCGTCATTTCGACCTGGTCCTGCTCACCGCGCTCGGTGTGCTGCTGGTCGCCTTCCCGCAGATTGATCTGACGGTCGCTTCTCGGTTCTACGACCCGACCACCGGTTTCTGGCTCAAGGATCAGTGGCTGATTCGCTTTATCTATGATCTGGTGCCGTGGGTGTCGCGCGCGGTGCTGGCCGGTCTGCTGGTGTTTCTCGTGCTGGCCCGGACCGTACGCCGCCATCATCCATTTGTTGTCGCTCATCGCAAGGCGGCGCTCTATCTCCTGCTGGTCGCGCTGGTTGGCCCGCTGTTTCTGGTAAACAGCGTCTTCAAGGACCACTGGGGGCGTGCGCGCCCCTCGCAGGTCGTCGAATTTGGCGGCACCAAGACCTTCACGCGCGCCGCCGTGCCGACCGATCAGTGCGCCAAAAACTGTTCGTTCGTCAGCGGCCATGCCTCGGCCGGTTTCTTTTTTCTCGCCCCGGCGTTTGTCTTTGTCCGTCGCCGCCGGCTGTGGCTTGCCGTCGGCACGGGTGCCGGACTTGTGATCGGTCTGGTGCGCATCATCCAGGGCGGCCATTTTCTCAGTGACGTGATCTTCTGCGGCATCGTCGTGTATCTGACGGCATATGTGCTGCACGCACTGATGTACCGACATCGCGCCGAAATCCCGCGCCTGGCATAGGCCTACGAATCGCGCGGACGACAGCCGCGGGGTCACCCAATATTATGGTGGGTGATCCTGACCGCCCGGTTTCACCATGACCGCCATTGGCCACACCAACTCACTCGCCAGCGAAACCAGCCCGTACCTGCTGCAGCACGCCCACAATCCGGTGGACTGGCAGCCATGGGGACCGGAGGCACTGGCGCGGGCTAAACGCGAGAACAAGCCGATCCTGTTGTCGATCGGCTATTCGGCCTGCCACTGGTGTCACGTGATGGCGCACGAGTCATTTGAGGATGAAGCGACCGCGCGGGTGATGAACGAGCTATTCGTGAACATCAAGGTCGATCGCGAGGAGCGCCCTGACCTCGACCGCATCTACCAGACCGCACACCAGATGCTGGCGCAACGCCCCGGTGGCTGGCCACTGACCATGTTCCTCAGCCCCGATGACCAGACGCCGTTCTTCGGCGGGACGTATTTCCCCAAGGAACCGCGCTACGGCATGCCGGCGTTCTCCGACCTGTGTCGGCGGGTGGAGGCGTACTTTCGCAAACATCACGGTGAAATCGAGGCCCAGAACGCGTCGGTACGTGAAACCTTTCAACGTCTCGGGTCGACGGGGCCGGACCACGGCGTACAGGTCAGTGAGTCGGTGCTGACAACAGCGCGCGGCGAGATTGCCGGACAATTCGAGCCGGAACACGGCGGCTTCGGCCATGCCCCCAAGTTTCCGCACCCGACCACCCTTGAACGGTTGCTGCGACACTGGGCAGGGAAACCGGATGACGACGATGCCCTGCACATGGCGCGCTTCACGCTGCATGCCATGGCCTCGGGCGGCGTCTATGACCAGCTCGGCGGCGGATTCTGTCGCTACTCGGTGGACGAGGCCTGGATGATTCCGCACTTCGAGAAGATGCTCTACGACAACGGCCAGCTGCTGGCGCTATACGCCGATGCCGCCGTGGCGATGGATGACACGGTGTTCCGGCGCATTGCCAACGAAACCGGCGAATGGGTGATGCGTGAGATGCAATCGCCCGAGGGCGGTTATTGCGCTGCGCTTGATGCCGACTCCGAGGGTGAGGAAGGAAGATTTTACGTGTGGCAGCCGGACGAGGTGAAAACTCTGTTGACGGCCGAGGAGTATTCGGTGCTGGCGCCGGTCTATGGACTGGATCGCCCACCCAACTTTGAAGACCATGCCTGGAACCTGCATATGTTCCAGTCACCGGCCACGGTCGCCAACAAGCTCGGTCTTGACGGTGAACACGCGGCGCGGCTACTCACCGAGGCGCGCCGCAAGCTGCTGGCAGTGCGTGATGCCCGGGTTCGCCCGGGACGCGACGACAAGGTGCTGACATCGTGGAACGGACTCATGATCAAGGGCATGGCGCGCGCCGGGCGGTTGCTTGATCGGCCGGACTTCGTCGCCTCGGCGGAGCGCGCGTTTGATTTCATTCGTACAACTTTATGGAAAGATGACCGCCTGCTCGCTTCGTATAAGGATGGTCGTGCCCACCTCAACGCCTATCTTGACGACTATGCCTTCCTGCTCGACGGCGGCCTGGAACTGCTGCAGGCCCGATGGCGCGATGGCGACCTGGCGTTTCTCATCGAACTGGCCGAGACCCTGCTTGATCACTACGAAGACAAGGCCGGCGGTGGATTCTTTTTTACTTCCGATGATCACGAACAGCTCATTCATCGCCCCAAGCCGACGAGCGACGAGGCCATTCCGTCCGGCAACGGGGTGGCCGCACAGGCGCTAATTCGTCTCGGGCACCTGCTCGGGGATACGAATTTTCTCGACGCCGCGCACAACACCCTGATCGCCCTGTGGGGCGAGATCGAACGTGCACCGGCCTACCACAATGCATTGCTCGCAGCGGTCGAGGAAACGGTCCATCCGACCCAGACCATTGTGCTGCGCGGCACACTGCAGGCGATGCAATCCTGGATCGACCACGGTGGGCGCCGCTATGCTCCGCGCCGTATCACTGTGGCGATTCCAGGCGAAGCGAAAGATTTACCGGGTATCCTGGCGCAGCGCACAACGAGGGATGGTGTGACCGCCTATGTGTGCAGCGGCCATGCCTGCGAGGCGCCCGTGACGGATTTTGCAATCTACTCAAGCCAAGTCGAATAGTTGAATTCGCCCATCCCGGGACGGAGGTGGGAAAAACAGAATACCGGGGGCTGCGCATCCGCCCCCAGCACCCGTAACAACTCCTCTCAAGCCCAACGCAACGACTTTATTGTGATGCCAGGTTTATAGACGGCTTCCTGGTCGACTCTCCATGGGTACGCCATGACAGCGCACCGGAAGTATGCTCAGGAAGGTCACGGTGGGTATGTGATCTGGGTTACACAGTGCGCGGTTTCAGGTTGCCGCCGACCTGTGCGACCGAAATCACGCTGCCGGGGGGCAGGTCAGGCGCGCGAGGGTCTCGTGGGACAGCAACTCGATTTGGCCACGCCGCAACCGGATACAACCGCTGCGCTCGAATTCCTTGAGCATGCGACTGACCACTTCGCGGGTGGAGCCCAGTTCCAGCGCCAGCGCCTGATGGGTGACCACCAGGGGCGCGCCCTGACTGCGGCTGAACAGATCACCGAGCAAGCAGGCCAACCGCAGATCGAGCCGCTGAAAGGCAACCTGCTCAACCAGCGCCATGACCTCGCCCATGCGGCGCGACAAGGTGGAAATCACAAAGGTACGGAAGGTATCGGAGTTGGACAACGCGTCCTGGAAGTGGGACATCGGGATCATCACCACCTCGATATCCTCTTCGGCCTTGGCACCGGCCGAATAGGCTGTGGAGGCCATCAGGTTGGTCAGCGTCAACACGCACAATTCCCCGGCGCGTACCCGGTAGAGCACGATCTCACGCCCGCTTTCACCGGCCTCATAGACGCGCAACACGCCGCGAGACAATAGTATGAATGACTGGCAGGGGTCGCCGGAATGCACGATCTCGGCACCAGCTGGAAATTGATGCACATGGGCGGCCTGCAGGGCCGCCATGCCGGAAGCATCCTTGACACTCGCGAGGCCGGGAAAGGCCGTGAGCCAGGTCGTGCCGCCCGCTGCCGGCGTATTCATATGCTGCCTCCAGGTATTGTGCAGACCATTCTGCACCAACCACGCGAAGAGTAAATCGAGCCCGTGAACCTCGAAAAGGATAGCAGCCGTTTGATGGGCCGCAACCAAGGCCGCCAACTGGCCTTCAACAGCCGAGAGAGTCCGATGCCTGCAAGCCGTGTGGAACAAAACTCCTTACGCGAGGCTGTAACCAAAACTGGTCTTGAAGCGCGCCCCGATGGCGTCGAAATCCGGTGAATGATTCTGGGTGCCGGGCTGTTCGATCTTGATCGCGCCCATCACCGCTGCCAGCCGGCCGGTGGTTTCCCAGTCCATGCCGCTGACGATGCCGTGCAGCAGGCCGGCGCGGTAGGCGTCGCCGCAACCCGTCGGGTCGTTGAGCTGTGCGGTCTTGGCGACTGGAATGTTGTAGATCGTGCCGTTACCGTGGATCTCCGAGCCCTCGCCGCCCTTGGTAACGATGACGGCCTTCACTCGCTCGCTGATCTGCCGGATCGTCAGGCTGGTTCGCTCCTGGAACAGGCGCGACTCATAGTCATTGAGTGCCAGGTAACTGGCCTGTTCGAGAAACGCGGTCAGCTCCTTGCCATTGAACATCGGCAGGCCCTGGCCGGGGTCGAAGATGAACGGGATATCGAGCTCGGCGAGATCGGCGGCGTGCTGCAGCATACCGTCACGTCCGTCCGGAGAGACAATGCCGAGTTTCGCTCCGAGAGCGCGCGAAACACTGTTGGTGTGCGAATGGCTCATGGCTCCGGGATGAAACGCAGTGATCTGGTTATCGTCAAGATCGGTGGTGATGAACGCCTGCGCGGTGTAGGTGCCGGGCACTTCGGTTACGAAGTCGCGCGGGATCTTGTGCAAGTCCATCCATTTGGCATAGGGCGCGAAATCCTCGCCGACTGTGCCCATCGGCTGCGGTTCGCCGCCCAGCAGCTTGAGGTTATAGGCAATGTTGCCGGCACAACCGCCGAATTCGCGTCGCAATTTCGGCACCAGAAAGGAAACGTTCAGGATATGCACCTGCTCGGGCAGGATGTGATTCTTGAACTGGTCATTGAAGACCATGATGGTGTCGTAGGCGAAGGAACCGCAGATCAGTGTGCTCATGGGGCCGGGTCAAGGTCGTGGCTGGGAATCGTGGCGCGATGATAACCGATTTTCCCCGCCTGAACGCCTGCGGTTGATGCCATGCACGTGGACCCCCGGGGGCGAATCCTTATAATGGTTGGGCCGTAACCTCTGCCGGAGCCCGTCTTGCGCAAGCCTCATCGTCGTGTTCTCGCGATCCTATCCCTGAACCTGCTGGTATTTCTGGTCGCCCGGCTCGGCCTGTTCCTGGTATACCTCGAGGATTTCGCGCCCCTGACGTTCCTTGAAGTACTGCGGTCGTTCGCCCGTGGCCTGCTGTTCGATGCGTCGATCATCACACTCATCACCGGTGGACCGTTGGTGATGATGTTGTTGCCGTTTCGCTTTGCCCACCATCGCCGCTGGCTGAGCTTCTGGACCTGGACAAATTTCGTACTGCTGGCGCTGTTCCTGCTGTTGCTGGCCGGCGATCTGGTGTATTTCGGATTTGTACACCGGCACACCGGCCCGGAGATCACGGCACTCGGCGGCGATGTCGGGCTGCTGTTCGACATGGCCTTTGGCACCTATTGGTGGGCGCTGCTGGGGTTCGGCCTGGCCTGCGTCGGCCTGTTCGTATTGTGGCGGCGGCTGTTCCGCCACGTGGATGGTGAGGTCGGTCGGTTCCTGCCGCGACTCGTGGTGCTGGTTGTGGCAGTACTCGCCATGGCAGTGCTGATTCGCGGCGGCTTTGGCAAGAAGCCGCTCGACATTGTCGATGCGTTTGTGGGCAGTCACCCGGCGGCCGCCTACCTGACCCTCAATGGTCCATTTGCCATGAGTCGCTCGCTCATCAATGCGCGCAAGGTCAAAGCGGATTTCTTCGCGTGGGACGAGGCGGTGCGCCGTACTCGCGAGCTGGTGCTGGCGCCGGGCGAACGATTCGTCGGCGGCGACGACTACCCGCTGTTGCGCGCGCGCGAACCCGGGCACAAACGCAAACCGAACATCGTGGTGCTGATGCTCGAGAGCTGGGACGCGGCGCATATCGATGTACTGCGCCGCCGGGCGGGGCAACAGCCCATCGGCGCCACGCCGAACTTCGATGCCCTGAGTCGCCAGGGCCTGCTGTTTACCCGTTTCTATGCGAATGGCGAACGCAGCATGGACGGGTTAGCGTCGATCCTGGCCGGTATCCCGACGCTGCCCGGAACGGCCTACCTGGGCATGGGCATGGAGCAGAATCGCATGGCCTATCTCGGCCGCATGGCGCAACAACAGGGTTACGACACGATTTTCCTGCAGAGCAGCCTGCGTCAGTCCTTTCATGTCGATTCAATCGCCGCCATGGCCGGTTTCCATTCGTACCTCGGCGCCGAGGACATTCCGGCGACTGGCCACAGCCGCAACACCACCGAGCGTGGCGCCTGGGATCACGACACCTTCCAGCAGGCCAGCCAGCTGTTTGCGCAAGCCAGGAAACCGTTCGCCGGCTTTATCTTCACCGCCTCGACACACTTGCCATTCCAGTCACCCGGGGAACAATGGATGCGACTCACGCCGGACTCGCTGGAGAATCGGTACCTGAACGCGCTCTACTACGCCGACTGGGCGCTTGGGGAATTTATCAAAAGTGCAAAACAGGCCGGCTGGTATGACAACACGATTTTCATCCTGACCGCCGACCATGTCAGTGGATTTTTCAGCAAGTCCCAGGACGCACCCAGCCTGCACCACATTCCGCTGCTGGTTATTGCGCCCGGACTTCAACCGGATGTCATCGAACGCATCGGTTCTCAGGTTGACATCGTTCCGACAATCGCCGAACTGGCCGGGTGGCACGCCCCGCTGGCGAGCATTGGTCATTCACTGCTTGATACGCGCTCCACAGCACCGCGCGGTGCCTTCACGGTGCGCGGCAACATCATTGAGCGCATCGAGGAGAACGGCTGGGTTGCCCATGACCTGCAGCGTCGGGTGGCTTCCAGCCCCGGGGCCCGCGAAGGCGATCTTTCGGCGATGGAAACGCGACTGCTGGCCATGTATCAGGTGGCCTACACCCTGCTGCTGCGCAATCGCATCGTCCCACCGGAACGCACCCCGGTCAGTGAGTCGACACGCTGACGGCATTCACCGTCAGCGACCGTATCGCTCCCAGAGCACCAGGCCCCAGGTTACGACCACCAGCAGTAGCGCGATCAGCACGGCGGCCGATCCCATGTCCTTGGCGCGGCCGGCGAGCTCGTCCCAATCCTTACCGCCACGATCCACGGTTGCCTCAATCGCCGAGTTGAGCAACTCCACGATCAGCACGAGCAACACGCTGCCGATCAACAGGGAGCGCTCAACACCGCTTCGACCCAGCCACAGTCCAAGCGGCACAAGCGCCACCGCCAGGATTAATTCCTGACGGAATGCTGATTCCTTACTATAGGCAGCGCACAACCCCTTGAGGGAATAGCCGAAGGCGCGTCTGACGCGGGCGAGATCGAACAGACTTTGCAACATCGCTTTCATGGCCAGATTCCCGAATGTCGCCGACACCGGCAGCGAAACGCCCCCATTTCACCAAAGTTTCCCGGCAACGTCACGCGCAGATCGTTGGCCGGCCATGCAGGGACCCTGAGCCAGGTGATTCACGTTCGGACCCGATGGTATGCCGGTCCATCGCTGTGTGGCTGTGTTAGAGTCGCCCTAACTGACCCGACATCGGCACCATGCATAGCGACTCGTTGCTGTTTATCGTGTTTCTGATCTTCACCGGTGCCGCGGTGGTAGCCACGATCGCACTGTATGCCCGCCAGGCACTGATCGTGTCGTACATAGTCCTTGGCGTGGTCATGGGGCCGTCGCTGCTTGGCTGGGTCACCGATGCCTCGCTGATCAAGGGCGTCGCCGATATCGGCATCATGTTTCTGCTGTTCCTGCTCGGCCTCAACATGCACCCGCAGAAACTGTTCCGGCTGCTCGGATCGATCACCCTGTTGACCGCGTTCAGTTCGCTGGCTTTTGGCGCCATCGGTGTTGCCGCCGGCCAGCTGCTCGGCTACAGCGCGATCGAATCGCTGGTCATCGGCGGCGGGCTGATGTTCTCGAGCACCATCGTCGGCCTGAAACTGCTGCCGACTACGGTACTGCATCACCGCCACACCGGTGAGATCATGATCAGCATCCTGCTGCTGCAGGATGTCATCGCCATCGTGATGATGCTGTTCCTGCAGGCCGGTGGCGGCGAACGCATCCTGCTCGCCAACATCGGCGGTCTGGTACTGGCGCTGGTGGGTATCAGCGTACTGGCCTGGCTGGTGGAGCGTTATGTGCTGGTGCCTCTGATCGCGCGCTTTGATGTGATACAGGAATACATCTTCCTGCTGGCGATCGGCTGGTGTCTGGGTCTGGCCGAATTGTCGGTCTGGCTGGGCCTCTCGCGCGAAATGGGCGCCTTCATTGCCGGTGTGGCCCTGGCCTCCAGCAAAATCGCGCTGTTCATTGCCGAGAGTCTCAAGCCACTGCGCGATTTCTTCCTGATCATCTTCTTCTTCACGCTCGGCGCCGCACTCGATATCCGGCTGCTGGCCGATGTGCTGGTCCCGGCGTTGCTGCTGGCAGCACTGCTGCTGGCCGCGAAACCGTGGATGTTCCGGATGCTCCTGATGCACAACGGCGAAACCGCACCGCGCGCCACCGAAATCGGCGTGCGCCTCGGTCAGAACAGCGAATTTGCGCTGCTGATCGCCGTGCTGGCGCTGGAGACCGGCGTGATCCGCGACCAGGCGGCGTATCTGCTGGAACTGACCACCATCCTCACCATGATGGTATCAATGTACCTGATCGTCTTGCGCTACCCGACACCGATCGCGGTTCGCGACGAGCTACGACGCAACTAGGAGTCGGGTCAGCCTAGGGCTCGCTTGCTCACCAGGCCAGCCGGGCATCTATCGGTGAATTACCCATAAGATCCTTGTGGTATCCAGCCATCGGACGGAAGTACGCGGTCATGACGGCGTGTGAAAAATTCTGTATAAGGCACAACATTCTGGAGATGCCGTAACGGCCACATGCACCCAACAAGGTCTCGAATCGCAAAATTTTGATCTCGATTGACCAAGAACTTGACCAACATCAACGGTTGACGTTGCCTCTCTCCTGATAATTCCACTTTCGTCAGATACCACCCTCTCTGGAACCGGGTCCCATGAATTCACCCCCCATCCCCTATCCCAGTCGCCGCAGACATGATGCCGACCAACACCAAGCCATGGCGATGTCATATGCAACTTCACAGTCATCGGCTTCAGATGATCCATCGTTTTGCAACACACTCCAGTCGTTGCCTGACACACGCACTATAGAGAATGCCCGGACCTGGGCGTTGGGCCTGATCGTCAGCTATGGAATCTTTCATCTGTTTTATTCTTCATTAGTCGGTCTGGCGGGAGACGAAGCATACTACTGGCAGTGGTCCAGGCAGCTGGACTGGGGGTACTACGATCACCCACCGATGATCGCCTACCTCATATCGCTGGGTCAGTTCGTCGCGGGTCCGGGCGAACTTGGCGTGCGTTTCATGTCCGTACTGCTTTCATCCGCTACCCTCTGGTTGGTCTATCGTCTGGCAACGTCGTTTGCTGCCATTGCTCCGCCGCTCGGATCCTTCTCCAGACCAGATCCGGCTACCGCGGGATTGTGGGCCGTGATCTCGCTGATCGCCGCACCGCTGTTCGGAATCGGCGGTTTTCTGGCGACTCCGGATATCCCGATGATTTTCTTCTGGACGCTGTCTATTGCGCTGACGTGGCGTGCAATTCAGGACCCGACGACGCTGAACTGGATACTCGTTGGTCTGTCCATCGGCTTTGGACTGATCAGCAAATATTCAATGGTCGTTCTGCCAGTCGCTCTCCTCGTGGCCTTTGCCGTTACCCATCACGGCCGCCGTCTGCTGCTGACACGTGGACCATGGATGGCCGCAAGCGCTGCACTGTTCGTGTGCGCCCCGCATTTCCTGTGGTTGTCACAACATGATTTTGTCTCCATCCAATTCCAATTGGGCCATGGTCTCGGCTCTATCGTAACCGGTGGCCAGCACTCCTATGGATGGAACACATTTATTCAATTTGTGGCGGGGCAGGCGGGGGTCATCAGTCCACCGCTCTTTATGCTGTTTCTGTGGACGATCACACTCGCTGCCATCGTGTTGATCAAATTTTATGGAATGCGGCACCCTCATGGTGCCGCATCGGAAATGATGCTGTGGCTGATCGTAGTTCCGGCTGCACTCACGTTGCTGGTTTTCGCGCTAGCCAGCTTCTTTTCCAAATCACAGACCAACTGGCCGGCAGCAGCGTATACGACCCTCAGTGTGGTTCTCGGGTATTTGATGGCGAGCTGGACCGGAACTCGTGGCACCGGTAAAACCCTGACGTGGACTGCCGTTGGACTGGCCATGCTGCTCACCACCTATGCGCATGTTGAGGCGGCATTTCCATCGTTGCCCGTTCGCAGCAGTGTTTTCGACAAGCTGCAGGAGAAACGGAGCCTCGCGAACTGGCTGGATTCACTCCGCTCGCAATCAGAGCGCAAACAATCGGCAGCGGTGCTGGCCGACAACTATCGGCTGGCCAGCCTCCTCGCGTTCTATCTTGCGGATCGCCCGCACACCGAAGCACCAAGCGAAGCCGGTTCCGGCGCCCAGTACGTACTATGGCAAGAATCACGGCATTCCACAGAGAAGGGCATGGCCTGGTATCTCACACGCTTTGAGAACGACACCCGCATGTCCGGTTTGTTTCAGAATTACCGACTCGAAGGAGCGTATGTCGAGAAGCGCGCCGGTATTGCCATTGGAATCACCTACGCCTACTTCGGGCGTCTGATGCGCAAACCTTCCACACAACCCACCACACGTGGGGGTTAGGCGCAGTCTGTGGGCCCAGCCTCATCATCATGGCAGGACAGACCGATTCCGGTCTGTCCTGCTCAGGATACTGACGCTTATAAGCCGTTAATGGTGAAATCCACCTTCCGTCCTTTCGACAGCGTTCGATAACCCATCAATCTCAAATCCTTGTTGTCGAGAATCCCGTCGCCATTCATGTCCTGCACCACATCCGGGGCCACACCGTCGACGACCGTCACAAACAACCGGGACGGTGTCATTTGGCCTTCGACACCGAAGGCATTCTTGGCGCCGATGATCCAGGTTGCCCAGATTTCGGTACTGGTCGGTGTCCGATTGGTCACGGCGATGATGTTGAAAAGATTGGACAGGTTCTGTCCCGCACCGGCACCGATTCGGGTTGATGACATCAGCACCACCAGTCCCGGAAAATGATCCTTGTTGGCACCCGGGCTGAACGTGCCGGGAAAGGGCGGAGCATTCTGATGCACACCGGGACCGGTGAGTTCAGTCGAGGCGCCCGTGCTGGCCAAATCGCCGGGGAATTCAACGGCGAGGTCGACCAGCGAACCACTCGAGGCCACACCCGAAATGTCGTCCTCGGCGGGTGCAAAGATCTTCAGTTTGACGCGATGCTCATCGTCATCCGCCACCACGGCACCAACGGTCATTAGCAGCAGGCCTGCCAGTACCACTCGTCCTATGAATTGCATGGGTGTTCCTCATCAGTCAAGTTATTGGAGTTGGCCGTCGCGTTCTGCAGACGGCATCTGGTGAACACGGAGCTGCATCGAATATTCCCGGCGCTTCATCCATCAGCTATGCGACTTCAACGCCACTGGCAGTGTGCCAATAAAATTATTTTTTCTGCAGGTGGAATACGGCGCGCGTCGCACTGTTTATCCGTCAAGGTTGACGATGAGCCAGCCGCCACGAACATTCCACCGGGAGAACTGTTTGCTATGTCACACGCTCGCATTGCACGAGTTGGTTTTGTACTGGCCCTGATGTCAGGTAGTGCCATCGCCGGCGGCAAAATCGCACCAGCTCCGAACGGCATCGAACTGCCGGCTGACTATAAAGACTGGAAGGTCATCAGTGTCGCGCACCGCACTGACAACAACACCATGCGCGCCATTGTCGGGAACGAGGCGGCCGTTACGGCCGCGCGCCAGGGACATACCAATCCCTGGCCGAACGGCGCCGTGCTCGGCAAGATTGTCTGGAAGGCCGTCATCGACAAGCACTGGGACAAGGCGACTGTCCCGGGGGAGTTTGTGCACGTCGAGTTTATGGTCAAGGATGCCGCGAAGTTTGCGGCCACCGGTGGCTGGGGTTATGCGCGCTGGAAAGGTGCGGAACTGAAGCCCTATGGCAATGATGCCAACGTCGCACAGGAATGCGTGGCCTGCCACACCCCGGTGAAGTCACAGGACTACGTTTTCACCCGGCCGGCCCCCCTGCCCTGAACGCATGGCAGGGACTGCCGGCCGGGGGGAATCCCTGCGCTTCGACGCACTTGGTGGTCCGTCTATAAAACGGCTGGTTGCTTCCAGGTGAGATCGAGTTCGCGCGCGGCGCGCACGTCATCCAGCCGCTTGACCGGCAGCGTGTGCGGGGCGCCCTTGACGACATCGGGAGTGCTGCGCGCTTCCTGGGCAATTTCATCCATGGCCCGGATGAACCCGTCCAGCTCTTCCTTGGTTTCAGTCTCGGTCGGTTCGATCAGGAAGCATTCCGGTACCAGCAGCGGGAAGTAGGTCGTCGGCGCGTGATAACCCTTGTCGAGCAGGCGCTTGGCGATGTCCATCGCTGACACGCCGCTTTCGTCCTTGAGCTTCTTGAGCGTCACGATGAACTCGTGGGTGGCGCGGCGCTTCGGGAAGGCCAGATCGAAGCCGCGCTTTTTTAACTCGGCCAGCATGTAGTTGGCATTGAGCGTCGAGAACTCGGCAACACGGTGCATGCCCTCGCGCCCAAGCAGGCGCGCATAGATGTAGGCACGCAGCAGCACGCCGGCATTCCCCAGGTTGGCCGACAACCGGCCAATGGTCTGCGGCCGGCTGACTTCCGTCAGCAGCTGGAAGCTGCCGTCCTTGGCGCGCTCGACCATTGGCACCGGCAGGAACGGCACCAATCGCTCGTTGACGCCGACCGGACCGGCACCCGGGCCGCCGCCGCCGTGCGGAGTCGAGAACGTCTTGTGCAGGTTCATGTGAATGACGTCGAATCCCATGTCACCGGGTTTCACCTTCCCGAGAATCGCGTTGAGGTTGGCGCCGTCGTAGTACAGCAGGCCGCCGGCCTGGTGCACGATCGCCGCAATCTCCTTGATGCGGCGTTCGAACACGCCGAGTGTCGACGGGTTGGTGAGCATGATCCCGGCCGTGTGCGGACCGACCGCAGCCTTGAGGGCTTCGAGATCGACGTCGCCCTGACTGTCGGTCGGGATCTCCTTGACGCTGTATCCGCACATCACCGCAGTCGCCGGATTGGTGCCATGCGCGGCGTCCGGCACCAGCATCTCGGTACGCGCCGTATCGCCGCGCGCATCGTGATAAGCGCGGATCATGGCGACGCCGGCAAACTCGCCCTGTGCCCCGGCTGCCGGGGTCAGCGACACCGCCTTCATGCCCGTGACCTCCTTCAACATCTCCTGCAGCTCGTACATGCAGGCCAGGAATCCCTGGCCGGTGGACGCGGGCGCGGCCGGGTGGCGGCCGAGAAAACCGGGCAGCATGGCGAGACTGTTACAGGCGCGCGGGTTGTACTTCATGGTGCACGA
>DKBE01000015.1 GCA_002451085.1 Proteobacteria bacterium UBA6908
GGCGGTGTCTACCGCGACCTGCCGGACAGCATGCCGCAATACACCATGGCCGCCGGTTACGAGGCCAAGGACGCTGCGCGCCGCAACGCCAATCGTCAGGGGACGCTACTGGATTTCGTCTGGGACTTCACCGAACGGTTCCCGGGTCGAGTGGATGAATACGAAACCCTGCTTACCGATAATCGCATCTGGAAACAGCGGACGGTGGGCATTGGCGTGGTGTCCCCGGAACGGGCGCTGGCACTTGGCTTTACCGGACCGATGCTGCGCGGCAGCGGGGTTGAGTGGGATCTGCGCAAGAAGCAGCCGTACGAAGTCTACGACCGCCTGGATTTCGATATCCCGGTCGGGGTCAACGGGGATTGTTATGACCGCTACCTGGTCCGCATGGAAGAGATGCGCCAGTCCAATCGGATTATCCGCCAGTGTGTTGAATGGTTGCGTCGCAACCCCGGGCCTGTGATTGTCGACGACCACAAGATTGCGCCACCGTCACGAGAGACGATGAAAGGCGACATGGAATCCCTCATTCACCATTTCAAACTGTTCACGGAAGGATTTTGCATTCCGGAAGGCGAAGCCTATGCCGCCGTGGAGCATCCCAAGGGCGAGTTTGGCGTCTACCTGATTTCTGACGGCGCCAACAAACCGTACCGCCTCAAGATCCGCGCACCAGGCTTTGCGCACCTGTCTGCGATGAATGAGCTTGTCCAAGGCCATATGCTTGCCGACGTGGTCGCGGTCATCGGCACGATGGATATCGTGTTCGGTGAAATTGATCGTTGATGAGGATGGCATGCTCTCCCGCGAATCCATAACCCAGGTCCAAGGCGAGATCGCCAAATACCCGTCCGAACGCAAAGCGTCGGCGGTCATGGCAGTGCTGCGCATCGCCCAGGCTGAGCATGGCTGGTTGTCGGTGCCGCTGATGGATTACATCGCCGAATTGCTCGAGATGCGGCCGATTCAGGTGTACGAAGTCGCCACGTTCTATTCCATGTACGACCTGAAGCCCGTTGGCAGGCACAAGATCAGTGTGTGCACCAACGTCTCGTGCATGTTGTGCGGTTCCGACCAGATCGTCAGGCATCTGGAACAGCGGCTTGGCATCAAGCTTGGCCAAACCACGCCGGACGGCAAGTTCACACTCAAGGAAGTAGAGTGTCTCGCCGCCTGTGGTGGTGCTCCCATGTTCCAGATTGGCGATACCTATTATGAGCATCTCACGCCCCAGAAAGTGGATGAGATACTGGCGAGTCTCGGGTAAACCATGGCTAACGAAATCTGCTTCCGCACATTGCATCTCGACAGGCCCTGGACGCTCGCGACCTACCAGGGTGCCGGCGGCTACGAGATGTGGCGCCAGATCCTCAAGGACCAGACGCCGGCCGAGAATATCATCGCTGAACTGAAGAAAAGCGTGCTGCGCGGCCGCGGCGGCGCCGGTTTTCCTACCGGGCTCAAGTGGTCGTTCATGCCGCGCACGGCACCGGGCCAGAAATATATTGTATGCAACTCGGATGAAGGCGAGCCGGGCACCTTCAAGGATCGCGATATTCTGCGCTACAACCCGCACCAGCTCATCGAAGGCATGGCGATCGCCGGTTATTGCATCGGTGCCACCGTCGGATACAACTACATTCGCGGTGAATTCATTGAGCCGATCGAGCGGTTCGAGGCAGCGCTCGACGAGGCGCGTGCCGCCGGCCTGCTGGGCAAGAACATCCTTGGAAGTGGCATCGATTTCGATCTGTATGTGCACCGCGGAGCGGGTGCCTATATCTGTGGCGAGGAAACCGCGCTGCTCGAATCGATTGAGGGCAAAAAGGGCCAGCCGCGCTTCAAGCCGCCGTTCCCGGCCAGCTACGGTCTGTTCGGGCGTCCAACCACCATTAACAACACGGAAACCCTGGCTTCGGTGCCGGTGATCCTGAAGAACGGTGGCGACTGGTTCCTCGGTCTCGGCAAACCGAACAATGGCGGCTCCAAGCTGTTTTCGGTTTCGGGTCATGTGAACAAGCCCGGAAACTACGAGATTCCGCTCGGTACACCATTTGCCGAACTGCTCAAGATGGCCGGCGGGGTGCGCGGTGGCCGCAAGCTCAAGGCGGTGATTCCGGGCGGCTCGTCCACTCCGGTGGTGCGCGGCGAAGTGATGATGGAGCTCAGCATGGATTACGATTCGATCGCCAAGGCCGGGTCGATGCTCGGTGCCGGGTCGGTCATCATCATGGATGACACCACCTGTATGGTCAGTGTTCTGGCGCGCATTGCCCACTTCTATTATGAGGAGTCCTGCGGGCAGTGCACGCCGTGTCGCGAAGGGACCGGCTGGCTGGCACGAGTCATCCATCGCATTGCCCACGGCGAGGGTCGACCCGAAGATCTCGATTTGCTGGTCCAGACCGCCGGCAAGATCGAGGGACGAACCATCTGCGCGCTCGGCGACGCGGCGGCCATGCCGGTGACCAGTTTTATCCGTCATTTCCGTGACGAGTTCGAATATCACATTCAGCACAAACGCTGCCCGGTGGCAGCGTGAGTCGGGGACGACGGTGAGCAAGATCAAGATCGAAATCGACGGCCAATTGCTCGAAGTGGAACCGGGCACCACGGTTATCGAGGCCGCGGACGCGGCCGGTATCCCGATCCCGCGCTTCTGCTATCACGAGAAGCTGTCCATCGCCGCCAACTGCCGCATGTGCCTGGTGGATGTCGAGAAGGCGCCGAAGCCAATGCCGGCCTGTGCCACACCGGTCACCGATGGCATGAAGGTCGCGACCCGCTCGACCCGGGCCATCAATGCCCAGAAGGGCGTGATGGAACTGCTGCTGATCAATCATCCGCTCGATTGCCCGGTGTGCGACCAGGGCGGCGAATGCGAGCTGCAGGATCTCGCTGTCGGATACGGCGGGGATGTATCGCGCTACCAGGAAGCCAAGCGCATTGTGAAGGACAAGGACATTGGCCCGCTGATCGCCACCGATATGACGCGCTGCATTCATTGCATGCGTTGCGTGCGGTTCGGCGAGGAACTGGCGGGCCTCATGGAACTTGGCGCCACCGGCCGCGGTGAACATGCGCGCGTCGGCACCTATGTAGAGCAGAGCGTGGATTCGGAACTGTCCGGCAACATGATTGACCTGTGTCCGGTCGGCGCGCTCACCTCCAAGCCGTTCCGTTACAGCGCACGTTCGTGGGAACTGAATGATCAGCTTTCAGTCAGCCCGCACGATTGCGTGGGCAGCAACCTGGCCGTGCAGGTGCGACGCAACCAGGTCATGCGCGTGCTGCCGCATGCGAATGAAGAGATCAATGAGGTCTGGCTCGCAGACCGCGACCGCTACAGTTACGAAGCGGTCAACAGCCCGGAACGCTTGCTCAAGCCCATGTTGCGCGACGGCCAGACCTGGCGCGAGACTGACTGGAATACCGCCCTGCAAACCGTGGTGACGGGCCTGCGCAAGGTGATTGATCGTCACGGTGCCGGGCAATTGGGCGGGCTCGCTGCTCCCGGATCGACACTCGAAGAGTTCTACCTGCTGCAAAAGCTGATGCGTGCGCTCGGCAGCACCAATGTCGATCACCGGTTGCGGCAGCGGGATTTCCGCGACGATACGGATACCGCGCTGTTCCCGTACATGGGGCTTCCGATCCGCGATCTGGAAAATGTCGATTGCGCATTACTGATCGGATCCAACATCCGCAAGGAACAGCCACTGCTGGGCCTTAAGCTGCGCAAGGCGTTTCGCCGCGGCGCCGCACTGTATGCGGTGAATCCTGTGGACTTTGCCTTCAATTTCGATCTGCGCGCCAAATCCATTTCCGATCCGGCCGGCATGATCGCATCACTGGCGCGCATTGTGCGCGAGGTGGCCGCGCGCCGCCAATTGTCGATGCCACCGGAAGCGGAGGTATTGGCCGAGGGCAGCTCGAATGATGCCGAGCAGGCAATTGCCGCAGCGTTGATCGACGCCAAGCAGGGCGTGCTGCTGCTGGGGCAGCTGGCCCTGCACCATGCGCAGGCGGCTACGCTGCGCGCACTGGCCGACCTGTTGGCGGAAATGACCGGAGTGCGACTGGGCGTGCTGGCGGAAGCCAACAGTGCCGCAGCCTGGTTGGCCGGTTGTGTTCCCATGCGCGGCGAGAACGGGTCACCCTTGGCCGCCAGTGGTCGCCACGCCGGCGACATGCTGAAACGGCCGCTCAAGGGTTATCTGTTGTTCGGTGCCGAGCCGGAGTTCGATTGCGCCGATGGCCGGCAGGCCCTCGAGGCGCTTCGCCAGGCCGAGTTTGTTGTCAGTTTCTCAAGTTTCAAATCCGCCGCCAGCGATTTTGCCCATGTGCTGCTGCCGCTGGCGCCGTTTACCGAAACAGATGGAACGCGTGTGAATGGCGAAGGCCGCTTCCAGTCGTTCGGTGCCGCCGTGACCCCGGCTGGTGAGGCGCGACCGGGCTGGAAGATCCTGCGGGTGCTCGGGAATCAATTGGGTCTCGGCGGTTTCGACTTTGTCTCGGCCGAGGCCGTGCGCAGTGCCGTTGGCAATGCCGTAGCGGCATCGGCACGATTGCAGGCCCGGTCGTTCCGGGCGGTTTCACCGGTCAGCGGCCTGCAGCGTATCGGTGAAGTGCCGTTATATCGGGTGGATGCGTTCACACGCCGTGCTCCGGCGCTGCTGAAGACCCGCGATAATATCGGACCGGTCGCCTGCATGAATCCGCGCGAAGCGCAAAAGCATAATGTTGGCGGTTCTGCCCGGGTACGCGTCATCGCGGGCGGCGCGCTGGTTACGCTGGATTTCCTGCTCGACCGGCGCATTCCGGATGGCTGTGTCTACATTCCGGCCGGCTACCCGGAAGTGACCGCCATTGGTGATCCGCAGACTGTTCATGTGGAGGCTGCCAAGTGACGGCAGCCCTCATCAATCTCTGGACCGCACTGCCGGAATGGTTGCAAGTCCTGCTGTTCAACATCGGCAAGATCGCGCTGGTGCTGGTCCCACTGTTGTTGGCGGTGGCGTGGCTGCCGTATGCCGAGCGCAAGATCATCGGATACATGCAGGTGCGTATTGGCCCGAACCGGGTTGGACCCAAGGGCTGGCTGCAGCCGATCGCCGATGCCGTCAAGCTGTTGTTCAAGGAAATCATCATCCCGCAGAAGTCGAACAAGTTTCTGTTTATCCTGGCGCCGCTGCTGGCCCTGGGCCCGGCCTTTGCCGCCTGGGCTGTGGTGCCGTTTGCGGACACCCTGGTGCTGGCCAACATCGACGCCAGCCTGCTGTATATTCTGGCGCTCACGTCGATGGGCGTGTACGGAATCATTCTTGCCGGTTGGGCCGCTAACTCGAAGTATGCCTTTCTGGGAAGCATGCGCTCGGCCGCGCAGATCGTTGCTTACGAAATCGCGATGGGTTTCGCGCTGGTAGGTGTGTTGATGGCGGCCAATACGCTGAACCTGCGCGAGATCGTGCTGCACCAGCAGGGTGGACTGCATCAGTGGTATTTCCTGCCGTTGTTCCCGCTGTTTATGGTTTATCTGGTGGCCGGCGTGGCGGAAACCAATCGTGCCCCGTTCGATGTGGCTGAAGGTGAATCGGAAATCGTCGCCGGGTTTCACGTCGAGTACTCGGGAATGGGTTTCGCCCTGTTTTTCCTGGCCGAGTATGCCAACATGATTCTGGTAGCGACCCTGACAGTGCTGATGTTCCTCGGCGGTTGGCTGTCTCCGCTCGATGGCCTGCTCCCGCAGAACATACTGGCCATTCCTGGCCTGGGGCTCGTGCTCGGCAATGGCGTTCACTGGCTGCTGTTCAAGACGAGCGCGCTCTTGTTCTGTTTCCTCTGGTTCCGTGCCACGTTCCCGCGCTACCGATACGACCAGATCATGCGCCTTGGCTGGAAGGTGCTGATTCCGATCACGCTCGTGTGGATCGGAGTCATGGGCGCCGCCATGTTTCTCACCCCGTGGGGCTATTTGTTCCACTGAGGAGATGCCATGAATACGATTAAACGCTACCTGAAAACGTTTTTACTCCTCGAGCTGCTGCGCGGCATGATGGTAACGGGTCGGCACCTGTTTGCGCGCAAGATCACTGTGCAATACCCGGAAGAGAAGACGCCGCTCAGCCCGCGGTTTCGCGGCCTGCACGCACTGCGCCGTTATGCCAACGGAGAAGAACGCTGCATTGCCTGCAAGCTGTGCGAGGCGGTNNTGCATCTTCTGCGGTTTCTGCGAGGAGTCCTGCCCGGTCGATTCGATCGTCGAAACACCGATCTTCGAATACCATGGCGAGAAGCGCGGTGATCTGCACTACACCAAGACCATGTTGCTGGGTGTCGGTGACCGGAACGAAAAACAAATTGCGGCCATGAAGGCGGCCGACGCCAAATACCGCTGAGATCAGTCAATCATGGGTTTCGATCAAATCGTCTTCTATTTCTTTGCCACGGTGCTGGTGTTTGCAGCATTCATGGTGATCACAATCCGCAACCCGGTGAAGGCCGCGATGTTCCTGGTGCTGTCCTTCTTTAGTGCCGCCGGATTGTGGATGCTGCTGGAGGCCGAATTCCTCGCCATTGCGCTGGTGCTCGTCTATGTCGGTGCGGTGATGGTGCTGTTCCTGTTCGTGGTGATGATGCTCGACATCAACCTGGTGCGCCTGCGCGAGGGTTTTGGCGAGTATCTGCCGTTCGGCGGTCTGGTGGCGATTTTGCTGGTGATCGAGATGGGGATCATTCTGAGCGTCGGTTACGGCACGCAGTTGCCCCCGGCGGCACACGCGGCCGGTTACAGCAATACCCGCGAACTTGGCCGCATTCTGTACACCGTGTATGTGTATCCGTTCGAGATCGCTGCGGCCATTCTGCTGGCGGCCATCGTGGCCGCGATCGCGCTGACCTTGCGCCGACGCCCGGATACCAAGTACCAGAACCCTGCACAACAGGTGCGCGTCAGTCGACACGAGCGCGTGCGCCTCGTGAAGATGGCTTCCGAAAAGAAAAGTTGAGGGGGAGGAGACTCATGCCACTTTCCAATTACCTGATCCTGAGCGCGATGCTGTTCGCGATCAGCGTGGTGGGTATCTTTCTCAACCGCAAGAATCTCGTGATTCTGCTGATGGCCATCGAGCTGAACCTGCTGGCCGTGAACATGAATTTCATTGCTTTCTCACGTTACCTCGGCGATAGCGCTGGCCAGGTGTTCGTGTTCTTCATTCTGACGGTGGCGGCGGCCGAGGCGGCCATTGGCCTGGCGATCCTGGTGGCGCTGTTCCGCAATCGCCGGACCATCAACGTCGATGACCTCGACGCATTGAAGGGCTGACCATGGTTGCCAACATGCAGAATGTCTATCTCGCGATTCCGCTCGTCTGTCTGGGCGGGGCGCTGCTGGCCGGCCTGTTCGGAAAATGGATCGGGAGAGTCGGCGCTCACACCGTCACCATCCTGGGTGTGGCCACCTCTTTCGCGCTGTCGGTGCTGGTGTTCAATGACACCGTTCTCCACGGACATGTGTTTAACGGGCCGGTGTATGCCTGGGGTCAGTCGGGTGGCATTCCGATGGAAATCGGATTTCTGATCGATCCATTGTCCGCGATGATGATGGTGGTCGTGACATTTGTCTCGTTGATGGTGCACATCTATACGATCGGTTACATGCACGACGATCCGGGCTACCAGCGCTTCTTCAGCTACATCGCGCTATTTACTTTCGCCATGCTGATGCTGGTGATGTCCAACAACTTCCTGCAGCTGTTCTTCGGCTGGGAAGCGGTCGGTCTCGTTTCCTACCTGTTGATCGGCTTCTGGTATACGCGGGAAACAGCCATCTTTGCCAACCTCAAGGCATTCCTGGTCAACCGGGTCGGTGACTTTGGATTCCTGCTGGGCATCGCTGCCATCTATTACCACTTCGGTACGCTTGATTACGGCGCAGTATTTGGCATGGCGCCGGCTCCGCAACTGGCGGCAAAGACAGTACAGATCATTCCAGGGGTGGACTGGAGCCTGATGACGGTCATCTGCCTGCTGCTGTTCGTCGGCGCCATGGGCAANNTTCATGGTGGCGCGCATGTCACCGTTGTACGAACTGTCCGAGACCGCGCTGTCTGTCATTCTCGTGATCGGGGCCCTGACCGCGTTCTTTATGGGTCTGATCGGCATTGTGCAGAACGATATAAAGCGGGTAGTGGCCTATTCGACACTTTCCCAGCTGGGTTATATGACCGTAGCCCTTGGGGCTTCAGCCTATTCGGCCGCAATCTTTCATTTGATGACCCACGCGTTTTTCAAGGCACTGCTCTTCCTCGGTGCAGGTTCCGTGATCATGGCCATGCACCATGAGCAGGACATGACAAAAATGGGTGGCCTGAAGAAGTACATGCCATTCACTTTCATCACGGCCTGGGTGGGCACGCTGGCGCTGGTCGGGTTCCCCGGAGCGGCTGGTTTCTTTTCCAAGGACATGATTATCGAGGCGGTCCATCATGCACACCGGCCGGGCGCCACGTTTGCCTACGTGCTGGTGCTCTGTGGCGTGTTTGTTACCTCGTTCTACAGTTTCCGGTTGCTGTTCTTGACGTATTACGGGCAGCCGCGCATGGATGAGCACACCCGTCAGCATCTGCACGAATCTCCCGCCGTGGTGGTGATTCCGTTACTGCTGTTGGCGGTACCGTCACTGGTGGCTGGGTGGTTGTACATTGACCCGATGTTGTTCGGGAAATTCTTTGCCGGCGCGATCCATGTCGATCCGGCGCACGATGCGCTCAAGACGCTCGGGGTCGAGTTTCACAAGAATGAAGGCTTCGCCGAGTTACGCATGATGTTCCATGGTTTCCAGACCATACCGTTCCTGTTGCTGCTCGGCGGGTTTGGCCTCGCCTGGCTCTTCTATATTCGCGATCCGCGTCTGGCGGACATGGCACGCTCGCGCCTGCAAGTTATCTATAGCGTGCTGCAGCGAAAATACGGGTTCGATGACTTCTATCAGGCCGTATTCGCTGGCGGTGCCCGCCGTCTGGGCAGCCTGTTCTGGCGATATGGCGATGTTAAGGCGATTGATGGCACCGTGGTCAACGGTACCGCCCGGCTGATCGGCTGGATTGCTTCCGTCGCCCGGCATGTGCAGTCCGGCTATATCTATCACTACGCATTTGCCATGATTCTCGGGTTGTTCCTGCTCATCACCTTTTTCCTGCACCGCTGACGGACGCCGACCATGCTGACCCAGAATCTCCTGAGCATAGCGATCTGGCTACCGATCATCGGCGGGCTGGTCGTCCTGGCCACTGGCGGCGACGACCGTGCACCGGTTGCCCGGCTGATCAGCCTGGTGGTAGCAGTGCTCACGTTCCTGGTCACGTTACCGCTCTACCAGCATTTCAATCTGCACACATCGGCCATGCAGTATGTCGAAATGCGTGAATGGATCCCGCAGTTCAATGTCAATTACCACCTGGGCGTAGACGGAATCTCGCTGTTGCTGGTGTTGCTGACAAGCTTCACGTCCATCCTCGTGGTCATCGCCGGCTGGCAGGTGATTCAGGAAAAGGTGGCCCAGTACCTGGCGGCATTCCTGGTCATGGAAGGGCTGATGATCGGCGTGTTCAGCGCGCTCGACGCCATCCTGTTCTATGTGTTCTGGGAAGCCATGCTGATTCCGATGTTCATCATCATCGGTATGTGGGGTGGACCGAATCGGGTCTACGCCACCATCAAGTTCTTCCTGTATACCTTGCTTGGTTCGGTGTTGATGCTGGTCGCACTTCTGTATATGTACTTCAAGGCTGGCAAAAGCTTCGACATCCAGACCTATTACGCTCTCAAGCTGACACTCACTGAACAGGTGCTCATTTTCTTTGCATTCTTTGCCGCCTTTGCGGTCAAGGTACCGATGTGGCCGGTGCATACCTGGCTTCCTGATGCCCATGTTGAGGCCCCGACCGGAGGCTCGGTGGTGCTGGCGGCGATCATGCTCAAGATGGGTGCTTACGGCTTCATCCGGTTTACGTTGCCGATTCTGCCGGATGCCTCGCACGAGTTGGCGTGGTTCATGATTGCGTTGTCACTGGTCGCCATTGTCTACATCGGACTGGTGGCACTGGTGCAGGAAGACATGAAGAAGCTGATCGCGTACTCGTCGATCGCGCACATGGGGTTCGTGACACTCGGTTTCTTCGTCTTCAATGCCCAGGGCGTGGAAGGTGCATTGATCCAGATGATCTCGCACGGCTTCGTGTCTGGCGCCTTGTTTCTGTGCGTGGGCGTCCTGTATGACCGGATGCACTCGCGGATGATCAAGGACTATGGCGGCGTCGTGAACCGCATGCCGGTGTTCGCCGCGTTGATGATGCTGTTTGCCATGGCCAATGCCGGATTGCCGGGGACCTCCGGGTTTGTCGGCGAGTTTCTGGTTATTCTCGGCGCTTTCCAGGCGAACTTCTGGATTGCCTTCCTGGCGGCCACGACGCTTATCTTCGGTGCCGCCTATACCCTGTGGATGGTCAAGCGCGTCATCTTCGGCAAGGTGGCCAATGATCATGTTGCTGAGCTGAATGACATTAATGGACGGGAGGGGTTGTTTCTGGCGATCCTGGCGGCGGCGGTACTGGTCATGGGAGTCTGGCCGGCACCGTTCCTGGATGTCATGCACACGTCGGTGGATGAGTTGTTGCGTCAGGCGACCACCACCAAGATTCCACTGTTGACTGCACGCTGAACCGAGGAAGGCCATGACACCGTATCTGACCAGCCTTGCTCCCGCCTATCCGGAGCTGTTTGTTTTCTCGATGGCGTGCGTGATCCTTATGCTCGATCTGTTTCTGAGCGAGCAACGCCGGTTTATCACCTGCGGATTGTCGCTGCTGACACTGGTGGGTGCGGCTGCACTGACTCTGCAGAACTTCGGTGCCGCCGGCAGTCTGTACGGCGGCATGTTTGTGGATGACTTGATGGCCGATACCCTCAAGCTGGCCATGTACACGGTCCTGTTTTTCGTGCTGGTGTATTCGCGCGACTACCTTGGATCGCGCGGCATGTACCGGGGTGAGTATTTCGTGCTCGCGCTGTTCGGCGTGACTGGCATGATGATCATGATCTCGGCCGGCCACATGCTGACCCTCTACCTGGGTCTGGAGCTGCTGTCGCTCAGCCTGTATGCCATGGTGGCCATGCAGCGCGATTCCGTTCCGGCCACGGAAGCGGCCATGAAATACTTCGTGCTCGGCGCCCTGGCCTCCGGCATGCTGCTCTATGGCCTGTCCATGGTTTACGGGGCGACCGGTTCGCTGGATCTGGCGGCAGTGCGCAAGACCATTGGCGCCATGAAACCGGACAACATGATCCTGATTTTCGGTCTGGTGTTCGTGATCGTCGGATTGTCCTTCAAGTTGGGTGCGGTGCCGTTCCACATGTGGGTGCCGGATGTGTATCACGGTGCGCCCACCTCGGTCACTCTGTATCTGTCCACGGCCCCCAAGCTGGCGGCGTTCGCCATGTTCATGCGGCTGCTGGTGGGTGGGCTTGAAGGGCTGGCCGAATCCTGGCAGCCGATATTGACGATTCTGGCGCTATTATCGCTGGCAGTCGGCAACATCATTGCCATTGCCCAGACCAATCTCAAACGGATGCTGGCCTATTCCGCCATCGCCCATATGGGTTTTTTCCTGCTCGCGATTCTGACGGCCGGTCCGAATGGATACGGTTCGGCCATGTTCTACATCCTGATCTATGTCGTCATGAGCCTCGGGGCGTTCGGGCTGGTGAGCTTGCTATCACGTCCTGGCTTTGAGGCAGACCAGCTCGAAGACTATAAGGGACTGAATCAGCGGCACCCGTGGCTCGCCTTCCTGATGCTAATCACCATGTTTTCGATGGCCGGAGTGCCACCCACTGCCGGTTTCTATGCCAAGTTGCTGGTCATCCAGTCGCTGATCGACGGTGGGCTGGTATGGCTGGCTGCCGTGGCCGTGATGTTTTCGGTCATCGGGGCGTATTACTACCTGCGTGTCGTCAAGCTCATGTATTTTGACAAACCGACCGACAGCGCGCCGATCACGGCCGGGACTGATGTGCGGGTGATGTTCAGCCTCAACGCGCTCGCACTGCTAGCCATCATCCCGTGGGTGGGCAGCCTCATGGACCTGTGTGTCCGTGCCATCCGTGCAATTGTTTGATTGCCCGATCACCAATACTTTATATAAGCCCCTGATCGACCTTGAACTCGCCCTGACCAGCCGGTATAGTGCGCCGCTCTGTTGCGGGGTGGAGCAGTCTGGCAGCTCGTCGGGCTCATAACCCGAAGGTCGCAGGTTCAAATCCTGCCCCCGCTACCAATTATTTTTAACCAGCCTCGCCCGGTGCGAGGCTGTGTCGTTTCTGGGCAGGCTTGCCGCTTCGTTGATTTTATGTTAAAAGACGGCCGGTTAGCGAAGGTTTGGCTGTTTTTCGAGAAGTGGGCCGCGTGCCCACTTTTGCGTTTCTGGGGCTGGAAAGATGCGGGTCACCTTGGCCGGATTGCGCGACATGCTCGAGCCGGGGATCCGGGCCCTCGGGTTTGAGTTGGTTGATGTGGAGTACACGCGAGTCGGTGGACAGAATGTGCTGCGGATCTATATCGACCATCCGCAAGGCATCACGGTTGACCACTGTGCTGCTGTGAGCCGGCAAGTGAGTGCCGTGCTGGATGTGGAGGATCCGATACCCGAGGCCTATGTCCTCGAAGTGTCGTCTCCGGGTCTGGACCGGCCGCTGGTCAAGCGTGACGACTTTGCGCGCTATGCCGGTGAGACGATCAAGGTCAGGATGCGGGAAGCAGTGCTCGGGCGCAAGAATTTCAAGGGCACGCTGGTCGGTGTGGAAAATGATGTCGTGCTGGTGGATGTGGATCAGGAACGTCACCGCCTGCCGATTCAGGGTATCGAGCGAGCGCGGCTCGTGCCACGGTGGTGAGTGGTTTTGGAGGCTTGAATGACGAACGAAATTCTGATGGTGGTGGACGCCGTTTCGCGCGAGAAGGGCGTGGAGCGTGAAGTAATCTTCGGTGCGCTGGAGGCGGCGTTGGCCACGGCCACACGCAAGCGTCACAAGGAAGATATTGATGTGCGTGTCTCCATCCACCGTGACACCGGCGAGTATGACACTTTTCGCCGCTGGGAAGTCCTGGACGACGAAGCCGAGAATTTCGAATTCCCGAGCCGTCAGATTCTGCTCAGTTACGCGCACCAGAAGAACCCCGATATTCAGATCGGCGAATACATTGAAGAGCCAATCGAACCAGTCGAATTCGGCCGGATTGCCGCGCAGGCGGCCAAGCAGGTCATCGTCCAGAAAGTTCGTGAGGCCGAGCGCGAGCAGGTAGTCAGCCAATTCAAGGATCGCAAGGGCACGCTGGTGACCGGTGTCGTGAAGCGCATGGAGCGCGGCGATGTAATCATTGATCTTGGCAGTGCCGAGGCGTTGCTACCGAAAACAGCCATGATTCCACACGAAGGCCTGCGTCCGGGTGACCGTATTCGCGCCTACCTGGAGGACGTGCACTCCACTCCACGTGGCCCGCAGCTGTTTCTGTCACGTACGGCGCCGCAACTGGTCATCGAACTGTTCAAGCTGGAAGTTCCCGAAGCCGGCGAAGGGCTGGTGCTGATTCATGGTGCGGCCCGTGATCCGGGGTTGCGTGCCAAGATTGCCGTGAGCTCGAAAGATCCGCGCATCGATCCGATCGGTGCCTGCGTTGGCATGCGCGGCATGCGCGTGCAGAGCGTTTCCAACGAACTGGCGGGTGAGCGCGTCGACATTATTCACTTTTCCCCGGACCCGGCGCAGTTCGTGATCAACTCTTTGGCCCCGGCCGAGGTGAAGTCGATCGTCGTAGACGAAGAACTGCACGCCATGGACGTGATCGTGGACGAGGCACAGCTGTCGCAAGCCATCGGTCGCGGTGGTCAGAACGTGCGCCTGGCTTCGGAGTTGTCCGGCTGGGAGCTCAATATCATGACCGAGCAGGCCGCCATGGAAAAAGGCGAAGGCGAGGCGGAAGCCGCCAAACAACTGTTCATTGATCAGCTGGGCGTGGAGGAAGACGTCGCGGAGATTCTCGTACGCGAGGGATTCACCACGCTCGACGAAGTGGCCTATGTCCCCAAGCAGGAAATGGCCGAGATCGAGGAATTTGACGAAGAGATCGTCGAAGCGCTGCGTTCACGCGCCCGGGATGTGCTGTTGACCAAGGCCATCGCACTGGAGGAAAAAATCGACATGGCCGAACCGGCTGCGGATCTGCTCGGAATGGAGGGCATGGATGAACATACCGCGCGACTGCTGGCCAGCCATGGCATCAAAACCATGGAAGAGCTCGCTGAGCAGGCGGTAGACGATCTCCTGGAGATCGAAGGCATGGACGAGGAGCGCGCCAAGCAGCTGATCATGACAGCGCGCGCACCCTGGTTCAGCAATACGGCAGAAGGATAACGGCGAGACTGAATCGATATTATGGCCGAGACAAGCATCAAGGCATTTAGCACCCAGATTGGCGTTCCACCGGAACGGCTGCTGCAGCAGCTCGTGTCCGCTGGCATTGCCGGCAAGGGCGTCGATGATTCGCTCACCGACGAAGAAAAAATGACCCTGCTTGGCTACCTGCGCACGCATCACGGCGGTGAGGGTGGCGCGACCAAGATCACCCTGAAGCACAAATCAGTCAGCCAGATCAAACAGGCCAGCCGCACGGGTCCGGCGCGCACGGTTCAGGTGGAGGTGCGAAAGAAGCGCACCTTCGTGAAACGCAGCACCATCGAGGATGAACAGGCCGCGGCGCAGGCAGCGGCCGAGGTTCCCGTCGAGACCACGGCCGAGGCACCGGTCGAGGCACCGCGTCCGCCGGAAATTGTGCACCATGAACCCAAACCGGCAGAACCCGTGGTGGTGCAGGCCACCGTCGGAGCGTCGGTAGCCGAAGACCGGATACCGGCGTCGAAGCCCGGCGAGGTCAAGCGTCCGGCTCCGGGATCGCGTCCCAGCCTGGGCAAGCCCAGAAAAGGCAGCTGGAAAGACCGGCGCGAACGCGAGGAAGAAGAAGCGGATCTGCGCCGGCTGCGGCGTGGGCGCGGTGAAGATGAGCATGGGTTTACCATGCCGACCGAAAAGATTGTGCACGAAGTGTTGTTGCCTGAAACAATCACGGTTGCCGAACTGGCCCAGAAAATGTCGATCAAGGGCGCCGAGGTCATCAAGACCCTGATGAAGCTTGGCATGATGGTGACCATCAACCAGGTCATCGACCGCGATACCGCTACCATTGTCGTCGAAGAAATGGGTCACGTGGCCAAGGCCGCGAAGGCCACCGATCCTGAGGCGTTGCTGGAGAGCGGCGGTGCGAAATATGGCGAACCGGAACCGCGCCCACCCGTCGTGACGGTTATGGGCCATGTTGACCACGGCAAGACCTCGCTGCTCGATTACATCCGCGAAGCCAAGGTGGCCTCCGGTGAAGCCGGTGGCATCACACAGCATATTGGCGCCTACCATGTGGAGACGCCACGCGGAGTCGTGACTTTCCTCGACACCCCGGGCCATCAGGCGTTCACCGCCATGCGCGCGCGTGGAGCCAAGGCCACAGACATCGTGATTCTGGTGGTGGCTGCCGATGACGGCGTCATGCCGCAGACTATCGAAGCCATCCATCATGCGCGCACCGCTGGCGTACCGATCGTGGTGGCGGTCAACAAAATCGACAAGCCTGAAGCGCAGCCGGATCGAGTCCGTCAGGAACTGACCAAGCACGAGGTGGTTCCGGAAGAGTGGGGTGGCAAGGACATTTTCGTAAATGTTTCGGCCAAGACGGGTCAGGGCATTGATGACCTTCTCGAAGCGTTGTTGCTGCAGGCCGAAGTGCTGGAATTCAAGGCACCGAAAACCGGCCCGGCCACGGGTTTGGTGATCGAAGCGCGCCTTGACAAGGGTCGCGGACCAATCGCATCGATCCTGGTGCAGAAGGGCACCCTCAAGAAGGGCGACGTGGTTCTGGCCGGGCGCGAGTTTGGGCGCGTACGCGCCATGCTGGATGAGAAGGGTAAGTCTGCGGACACGGCGGGACCGTCGATTCCGGTTGAGATCCTTGGTCTTTCCGGCGTTCCGGCAGCCGGCGATGACGTGATCGTGGTGGAAAGCGAGCGCAAGGCGCGCGAAATTGCCCTCTATCGCCAGGGCAAGTACAAGGATACCCAGCTGGCCGCCAAGGCTTCGGTCAAGCTCTCGGACGCCCTGAGCCAGATGAAGGAAGGCGAGACCAAGACCCTCGTGCTCATCATCAAGGCAGACGTGCAGGGCTCGGTCGAGGCGCTCACCAAGGCGCTTGAGGACATTCGGACTGACGAGGCCAGCGTCCGGGTGATTCATGGCATGGTCGGCGGCATCAATGAATCAGACGTCAACCTGGCGCGCGCTTCGAACGCCGTGATCATCGGTTTTAACGTGCGTGCCGATGCCGGTGCCCGCCGCTTGATTGAGAACGAAGGGGTGGATGTGCACTACTACAACGTCATCTATGACGCTGTCGAGGAAGTGAAGTCCGCGCTGGTCGGTATGTTGGCCCCCCAGTTCAAGGAAGAAATCGTAGGCCTGGCGGAAGTGCGCGAAGTCTTCCGCGCGCCGAAAATCGGTTCGATCGCCGGTTGCTATGTTTCGGAAGGTTCGATCAAGCGAAATCGCCCGGTACGGGTGCTGCGCGACAACGTCGTGATCTTTGAAGGTGAAATTGACTCGCTCAAGCGCTTCAAGGACGATGCGTCCGAGGTCAAGGCGGGCCTGGAATGCGGTATCGGTATCAAGAATTACAACGACATTCGTGTCGGTGACCAGGTCGAGGTATTTGAGAAGGTTCAGGTGCAGCGCACGCTGTAACACAGCCCGCTTCGGGGTCCAATTCCGAAACGGTCTGATTGAGGTTGACTATCCATGCGCAAAGACACCGGCCGAACCCGCAAGATCGGCGAACTGATACAACGTGAGCTGGCCGTCATCATTCCGCGCGAGGTAGGTGATCCGCGCGCCGCCCAGACCACGCTGACCGCCGTGGACGTCGCGCCTGATCTGTCGAATGCCAAGGTGTTCGTCACCCACCTCGGTGGGGAGGAACAGGGCAAGGCCGCAGTCGCGGCGCTCAATCACGCCGCTGGTTTCCTGCGCCACCGCCTGCGCGAGCGGGTGATTCTGCGACATGTCCCGGAGCTGCGCTTTCACTACGACGCCTCCATCGAACGTGGCGACACCATCGAGCGCCTGTTGGCCAAGGCGCGTTCCGAGCGTACCCAGTAACAACATCCTTTCCCGAGGTTCATCGTGTCCCGCGCCCATCGCGAACTGTTTGACGTTCACGGCATCCTGCTGCTCGACAAGCCGGTGGGTCTGACTTCCAATCAGGCTCTGCAACAGGCCAAGCGCCTGCTCAAGGCACGCAAGGCCGGCCACACCGGAAGCCTCGACCCGCTGGCCTCAGGGCTATTGCCACTGTGCTTCGGTGAGGCCACCAAGGTGTCACGATTTCTGCTCGAGGCCGACAAGCGTTACCTGGCCGTGTTCAGGCTCGGTCAGTCTACGGCCACCGGCGATGCCGAAGGCGAAGTCATCGAATCCCGGCCGGTCACTGCCAGTCGGCGCGACATCGAGCGCGCCATAGAGCGATTTACCGGCATGATCGAGCAGATCCCGCCCATGTACTCGGCGATCAAACAGGGCGGTCAGCCGCTGTACAAGCTGGCGCGGGCCGGGATTACCACAGAGCGTGCCCCGCGCTCGGTTACGGTTTACGAGTACACGGTGTTAGGCCTGGAGGGCGAGCGCCTGACGGTCGATATCCGTTGTTCCAAGGGCACTTATATTCGCGCCCTGGCCCACGATTTAGGCGAGATACTGGGTTGTGGGGCCCATGTGGCCGAACTGCGGCGCACCGAAATGGGCGGATTTCGGGTTGAAGAAGCCCTGACTCTGGCCGATTTCGAGGCCCTTCCGGACCCGCAGGCCCGGGCGGCGCGCCTGGTGCCGGCTGACGAGGCCCTGCGGGCCATACCGGCCATTACCATCTCCCGCCACGCCGCCTATTACTTCTGCCAGGGTCAGGCGGTCATGGCCCAGCCGCTGCCACCGGCAGGGTGGTTGCGTATCTACGAAGAGGGGGGGCGGTTTCTGGGCCTGGCTGAGGTCGATGACGACGGCCGAGCAGCCCCGCGCCGGCTTTTACATAGCACGGAAGGGTCTGATTCGGCGCAAAAAACCGGTTGAGGCCGGCCCCGGTGGCGGTTAGAATACCGCCCCTCAAACGAACCCCTTTTTACGGATTTATCCGAGGCTGATCCCATGACCCTCAAGGCTGAACAGAAGGCCGGTGTGATGAAAGATTTCCAGACCGGCAAGAATGACACCGGCTCGCCAGAGGTGCAGGTCGCCCTGCTCTCGGCGCGCATCAACGAACTCAGTGGCCACTTCCAGGCGCACAAGAAGGACAACCATTCGCGTATGGGTCTGCTGCGTATGGTCAGCAAACGCCGCAAGCTGCTCGACTACCTCAAGAACAAAGACGCCAAGCGTTACGTCGCCCTGGTCGAGAAACTCGGCCTGCGCAAGTAATCCCTGCGCAAGTATTCTTGCGCCAGAATTCCAATTACTCCAGCCATCGGGACCGAGGATCAAGCCTTGAAGAAAGTTGTCAAAACGTTCCAGTACGGCGACCACACGGTCACAATCGAAACCGGCGAAATTGCCCGTCAGGCCGGCGGCGCCGTGATGGCGCGCATGGGCGACACCCTGGTGCATGTCACCGTGGTGGGACGCACCGAGAGCAAGCCCGGCCAGGATTTCTTCCCGCTGACCGTCGACTATCAGGAGCGCACCTACGCTGCCGGCCGTATCCCGGGTGGCTTCTTCAAGCGCGAAGGCCGTCCGTCCGAGAAGGAAATTCTCACCTCGCGTCTCATCGATCGCCCGATCCGTCCGCTGTTTCCAAAGGGTTTCACCAACGAAGTGCAGGTCATCGCCACGGTCATGTCCGTGGACCCGGATATCGATCCGGATATCGTCGCCATGCTCGGCACCTCGGCAGCACTCTCGGTCTCGGGCATTCCGTTCAAGGGTCCGATCGGCGCGGCGCGCGTCGGTTACGAGAACGGCCAGTATCTGCTCAACCCGGGCATGAAGGCCCTCAAGACCTCGCAGCTTGATCTGGTCGTGGCCGGTACCGAAGCCGCCGTGCTCATGGTTGAATCCGAAGCCAAGGTTCTGTCGGAAGAAGTGATGCTCGGCGCCGTGCTGTTTGGTCACGAACAGATGCGCACCGCCATCAATGCCATCCGCGAGCTCGCCAAGGAAGTCGGTGTCACACCGTGGGACTGGAAGGCCCCGGAGAAGGACACCGCGTTGATCGACAAGGTCAAGGCGCTGTGCGAGACCGATATCGCCGATGCCTATCGCATCAAGGAAAAAGCTGCCCGTCAGGACAAGGTCGCCGAGGCCAAGACCAAGGTATTGGCAGCCTTGACGGACGATTCGACCGATCCCGACCAGGTCGAGCGCATCAAGGGATACATGAAGGACATTGAAAAGAAGGTTGTGCGCGGCCGGATTCTTGCCGGCGAGCCGCGCATCGATGGTCGCGATACCCGCACGGTGCGCCCAATCACCATCCGTACGGGTGTGCTGCCGCGCACCCATGGCTCGGCACTGTTTACCCGTGGCGAGACCCAGGCGCTGGTGGTCACCACCCTCGGCACCGGTCGCGATGCGCAGATCATTGATGCCCTCGAGGGCGAGCGCAAAGAGCCGTTCATGCTGCACTACAACTTCCCGCCGTCCTGCACGGGTGAAACCGGCCGCGTCGGTTCGCCGAAGCGCCGCGAGATCGGCCACGGCCGNNGATCGAAGGCATCAACCGCGAGATCATGGACACGGCGCTCAAGCAGGCCCGCGAGGCCCGTCTGCACCTGCTCAAGATCATGCACGAGGCAATTCCGGCGCCGCGTAGCGAAATGTCCGAGTTCGCGCCGCGCATCATCAGTTTCAAGATCAATCCGGAGAAAATCCGCGATGTGATCGGCAAGGGCGGCGCCGTGATCCGGGCGCTGTGCGAGGAAACTGGCGCCACCATCGACATCGATGACGACGGTACCGTCAAAGTGGCGTCGGCTGACAACGCCGCGGCCCAGGAAGCCCGCCGTCGCATCGAGGAGATCACTGCCGACGTCGAAGTTGGTCGCATCTACCAGGGCAAGGTGGCCAAGCTGATGGACTTCGGTGCCTTCGTCACCATCCTGCCGGGCCGCGATGGCCTCGTGCACATCTCGCAAATTTCGCACGAACGCGTTGAACGCGTCGGCGACAAGCTGGCGGAAGGCGACAGCGTCAAGGTCAAGGTGCTGGAAGTCGACAAGCAGGGTCGTATCCGTCTGTCGATGAAGGCCCTGGAAGAGCGTGTCGAATAGGCCTTCGGCATCAGGTCAAGATCAAAAAAGGAGCCATTGGCTCCTTTTTTGTTGCCCAAAACATTGTTCACGCGGGTCTTAATGATGAGCGCTCTCGTGCACATAACGACAATAGGTCTCGCGAATCCGGTAGGCACCAAACAATCCCAGCACGGCGAAACCGAATAGTATCCATAGGCCTATGGTAAAAACTCCGGTCAGATCGATGGAGCGCCCCACCAGCGGCTGCAAAATGCCGGTGCCGAGGAAGGCACCGGTGTTGGCCACGCTGGTGGCCATGCCGGAGAGGGCGTGCGGATTGACTTCCTTGACGCAGGCCCAGCTCAGGGTGAAGCACGAGGCACCGAGACCCATCAGCAAGAAGAGCAGAAGCAGAGCGCCCTGCGACATCTGTACACCGGCGAGCAAGGGTATCCAGCAAACCAGATTCAGCAGCGCAAAGCCGAGGATGACCGGACGGCGCCGGCCGAGGCTGTCGGACAGGGTACCAATTATGAGTGCACCAAGCGCAAACCCGGCCAGTAAAAGCGTCGTGTGGGTGGTTGCCTCGCTACGGCTCAACCCATAGGTAGTGGTCAGGAATGGCACGGCCCACAGGCCGGCGAAGGCAAAATAGGAGCCGCAGAGGCCAAAGTTGATCCAGAAGGCTGGCCAGGTCGCCCGGTTGCGCATCACCTGCTTAAGTCCGGCAAGCCAATGGCCGCGATGAACCGGGTGGGCCTCGTGGCCGTCCAGCTCGCGCATGCTCGGCAGACCCGCCTCGCTGGGTGTATTGCGTACCAGGTACCAGCTCAGCACACCGAGGGCCAGTGACAGCACGCCGATCACCTCGAATACCGTGCGCCAGGAGCTGGTGACCAGCACCCAGGCGAGCGGTGCGGCGGCAGCCACGGCACCCAGGTTGCCGAGCAGAATTGAGAGCCCGGTGAAGGTGCCGAAGTGACGGTCATGAAACCAGGCGGCATGCAGCTTGAGCATGGCAATGAAGGTCACGGAGACGCCGAGTCCCACCAGAAGCCGTCCGCTGGCCAACATGGTGACCGATTCCGCCAGACCGAACATGAGTGAGCCGACCCCGGCGATGATGCCGCCGAGGGTCAGAATGCGTCGCGGCCCAAGGGTGTCGGCCAGCACCCCGGTTGGAATTTGCATCACGGTATAGACATAGAAGTAAGTTGCGCTGATAGCGCCCAGCACGGCGCCACTGGTGGCAAAGGCCTGTTGCAGGTCGGCGGCAATAGTCGCCGGCGCCATGCGGTGAAAGAACGACAGGGCATAAGCCAGCACCACCAGCACGAATGTGGTCCAGCGCAAGCGGCGCATGCGGACGCGCATGTGTGGTGCATCAAGCAAGGTTGATCTGGTATTCAAGGTGCTGCAGGCATTTCATGCCAGGTATAGACCGCAATCAGAAGAATGATCAGCGATACGACCCAAACAAGAATGTAGGCGATGGTGGCGCGCCGGGCCTTGGCTTTTTCCCACCACGTACGTGGCCCGACACCGCGAAGCAGGAACACCAGCTTGGCAGAAAGGTTCAAACAGACAATGTTTACCGCCAGCAGTAACCCGGCGCCGGTGGCAAGAGTGAATTGTGAACTAGACAGCATCAGGCCGAGGGCCGCGGCCGGTGGCAATAGGGCTACGGCCACCATCACCCCTACCAGTACGCTTGGCAGTCCGGTGGTGATCGACAGTACGGCGGCGGCACCCGAGGCCAGCGCCAGCGCCACCGAATCGAGCCCGACGTTGGTACGGGCCAGCAGTTCCGGGCTGTCGAGCGCAATCGGACTGACGAGGCCAATGACAAAGGACAGGGCCACCGCCACCACCAGACCCGCCAGATTGGATTGCAGGGCCTTCCAGATCAATGGTCCATCGCCAAGTGATGTACCGAGAGCCAATGCCAGGTTCGGGCCGAGCAGTGGCGCGATAACCATGGCGCCAATCACCACGGCAATGTTGTTCTCGATCAATCCAATGGCCGCAACGATTGTGGAGAGCACGACCAGGATCATGTAGTTCATGTCAAGGCGGGCATTTTTCTCAATGCTCTCATACAGTGCTTCGCGGGTGGCGGCCGCTTTGTCCTCAGCTTTCTCCTCTGCTTCCGGAGGGCGCGGCAGTGCGGCCTCAACCGGAATCAGCATTATCTGCGTGCCCGGTTGGGCGGCAAGTGCGCCCTGCAGGGCGTCCAGGATGGATTGGGCTTTCTCGTCGGAGACCAGCAGGCGCATGGCCTGGCGTCCGTCCTCGCCCTTGTAACCGAGACGAAAATCCCGGGCGGAATAATGGTCGGCAATGCCTGCGACCGTATCGGCGTTCCCGGCGTCGGCAATGACTTCAATGATTTTCATGGCAGGTCAGTGTCTGGAGGAGCTTTTGATTGCATCATAACCCGACAGGGGATCAGCCGTGTAGGTGATGCGCCAGCCAGTTCGGGATCTCATTCTCCAGCCAGTAGTGCGGACGCCAAGGCCGGGTTCCACCGACAAATCCGACATGGCCGCCATGCCGGTGCATGTGAAATTCGATGGCAGGAGACAATTCATCCGGTTGCGGGACAACGGATTCCCGCATAAACGGATCATCCTTGGCATGCACGATCAGTGTCGGGATGTGGATGCGGTTCAGGTACTGCCGGGAACTGGCAGTCGTGTAATAGTGCATCGCACCATGATATCCGTGGAGCGGAGCGGTAACGCGGTCGTCAAATTCATAAAAGTTCTTAATCTTCTCCAGCTCGGGCAGTGGCACCGGTGCGGGATGTTGGTCGGATTTGCGGTGGACATTCCTCTTCAGACTCTTCAGTAAATGCCATTGGTACAAGCGTGAAAACCCGTGGCTCATGCGGTCCACGGATTCGTGCAACAAGAACGGTACGGAGACCGCCGCCGCCGCCCGGAGCGGAGCCTGCGCCCCCTGTTCACCGAGCCACTTGAGGAGTACGTTGCCGCCGAGCGAGTAACCAATAGCGGCCAATGGTGTGTCGGGCGCGCGCGCTCGCAGGGTGCTGACCAGAAAATCGAAATCGCCGGTTTCACCGGAATGGTAGGCGCGTGCCAGGCGGTTGGATTCGCCACTGCAACCGCGAAAGTGCATCAAGACCGCACGAAATCCGTGGCGCGGCAGTGTGGCGAGCATACTGCGGGCATAGTGCGATCGACTGCTGCCTTCCAGGCCATGCAGCAGAATGACAATCGGTCCAGATTCATTCATCGTCCAGTCAAGGTCGATGAAGTCACCGTCAGGGATTTCGAGGCGTTCCCGACGCAGCGTTGGACGCAGGTGGCGGCGGAACAGGACCGGCCAGAGTGTCTGGAGATGCGGATTGCGACACCACCACGCCGGGCGAAACGGTTCAGGCATGCCGGTTTAAATCGGCCAGGAGGCGTGCTCCCGAAAATGAATGTGCGAGATTCAGGCCCAGAGTCCGCGCCACCAGCGGCGTCGACCCTCGGGCAGTGGGCGCTTCGACTCAAGCGGGCTGGGTGGGATCAGGGTCATGGTCCAACCGGGGAGTGGCGGATTCTTGCTGGAGCCACAGGAAACGCCAAGGTTGTTGGGGTCGAATATCTTGATGAAGGTGGGATCGGTCTTGCTGTCGGTATACACGATGCCGCAGTAGTCTTCATCGTGATCGCGGCGAAGCAGGGCATCCACCTCATAGATGAATTTTTCCACTTGCTCGCGCGTCAGCGGTTTGGACGGCACGCTCTCGCCGATGCAGTATACATACCAGCCGGCATTGGCCCGTTCGCGCACCGCATTCCAGAAAGAATCCAGATGGGGCCATTGCATGAGGCTTGTGAATGACCCGCGAAAGGCGGTCAGAAACGGATCCTCTGTGGTTTCAGGCTTGGTGCGGTGCAGACCGAACATGAATAATCCTCAAAGCGTAACTGAATAATGATCAAACAGCCGGCTATTATGCTCCAACAGTCGGTCTAGGTGTCAAATCGGTTTGTGGAGCAGGGCCGTCATGGCCCCTTGTAAGACTGTACGTGGTTACGGCAGGTCAGGCTAGAGACGATGAAAAGTCGGTTGTTTCGGGTGGATTTCGCGCACTTTGCAGAAGGAAACCGGCCATTTGGGCGAATATCAGCAACCCTGCCGAAGCTGTCAGGGAAGTGGGGCGGCCGGAATCAAAGGGCTGATGCCAATGTTATTTGCCGGCTTCACGCAGATAGGTGCGCGCCCGTTGTGCCTTGTCGATACAGGACTCAAACTTTTCCAGCTGCATTTTGGCGTTAGCCGCCGTAATGAGCCCCGCGGCCTTGGTCCACTGGACAGTACCGCTCAACCCATTGACCTTGGCATCTTCCAGTTCCTGGTTGGCCAGATGCACCTCGCGGCTGCATTGCTGGCCGGCCTGGGAAGAAATCTTTCCGCCACAGGCGGTCAACAGCAGAGCGATGGCGAGCAGGCCGGTGATCGGCAGGTAGATACGTTTCATTTTTTCTCCGCTCCTTTTTTAGATTTCGGGACTGAATTGGGTTGCTGGGATTTATTCTCGTTTACCGGTTTCGCCGGCGCCAGATCCTTGGCGAGCGCACGTACCTTAGGGTATAGCACGATTTCTATCCGGCGATTCTGGCTGCGACCGGCCGAGGTCTTGTTGCTGGCGATCGGGCGATATTGACCCATGCCGACCGCCTCCAGTGAATTGGGATCGATTTTTGACTCTTCCTGCAGAAACCGCACGACATTGGTGGCGCGTGCCGTTGAAAGCTCCCAATTGGTTGGAAAACGTTCGCGCAGCGGCTTGCCGGTGGGCACGTTGTCTGTGTGACCCTCGATGCGGATGATCTTGTCCTTGGCCTGTGCCAGGACTTCGCCAACACGCAGCAGTACACCCTTCCCGGCCTCGGTGATCTGGTCTTCGCCGGAAGGGAAAAGAATCTTGTCGACGATGTTCAATGAAAGCCGGTCGGCGAGCTGGGTAACCTTGACCTGGCCCTGTTCAATTTCTTTTTGCAGGGTTTTCACCATGTCGTCGTGCGTGGCCTTGACCCGTGCCATTTCCTCTTCCTTCTCGCGCGAGACTTTGGTGATTTCTTCGTCCAGGCGTTGGGTCAGATACCCAACATGTTCCTTGAGGCGCTCGTTTTCGAGTACCAGTTCCCGGTTCTTGTCATCGATGCCGGAATTTTCTTCCCGGAGCTTCTCGCCATAACTCCAGTAGAGCCAGGCGGCCAGGCCGGCTAGCAACAGGGCAGCGACGAAGAAGAGGCGGGAAAGGTTATTCCAGGTATAGCTGTGGTCAGCAGAATCCATGAGAAGCAGGGCAGCCGGGTGCCGGGTCCGAGTCGCGAAGTAGTTAGAATAACAAGACCGGGCGGTATCCGACTAGTCTTGTCGCGAAGACGAATTACAGCTGTCTCACGAATTGCGCCATACGCTCACGGGCGGCAGCATCCGGCAGGCGACCGTGGCCGGCCTGCATGTTGTCGATCAGGTGCCTGGGCTTGCTGGTGGCCGGGATTACACAGGTCACGGCGGGATGGCCGAGGATGAACTTGAGAAAGAATTGTGCCCACGAGGTGCAGTCGATGTCACGGGCCCAGACCGGCAGTTGCTTGCCGCGCACCTTGTCGAAAAGCCCGGCCTTCTCGAACGGCTTGTTAACCAGCACCGCTATCTTTCGCTCCTGTGCCAATGGCAGCAGCCGCCGCTCGGCGGCGCGCGACACTATGGAATAGTTGAACTGCACGAAGTCAATATCCTCGGAGGCCATGACCCGCGCCAGGTCGTCATAGGCGCCCTCGGTGTAGTGGGTGATGCCGATGTAACGAAGCCGGCCCTTGGCTTTCCAGTCACGCAGGGTCACAAGGTGCGTTTTCCAGTCCACGAGGTTATGTACTTGCATTAGATCCATCTGCTCGGTGCGCAGCCGCCGGAATGATTCCTCCATTTGACGAATGCCGGACTCACGCCCCGAGGTCCAGACCTTGGTGGCGAGAAAGAGCTTGCGGGTAATGCCGAGTTCAGCCGCGAGATCACCAATGACACTTTCCGATTCGCCATACATGGGCGAGGAATCCACCACTCGGCCACCCTGTTCGGCAAACAGTTTCAGAACTTCATGTTGGGCACTACGCTCGCCGGCAGCGTCACCGACATCGAAGGTCTGCCACGAACCAAGGCCGATGGCCGGGATCGCCTCGCCGGTCCTGGGGATGTTGCGCATGTGCTGGGCCGAAGCAGCGGCGAATGCAGCCGGGATCAACGCGGCTGCTGCCGTGCCAGCAGCCAGGCGTAAGACATCACGGCGTGACGGATACATGGATTTCGGCATGACATGAGCATAACGCTCAGTGCTCCGGACGCGAAAGAGCCGCCTGTCGGTACCCGAGCCAGTAGGCGACAACGGCCCAGGCCAGCGCCAGGGGTACGGCGATCACGGCTATGAGCGTGAGTCCGGCGCCCAGCGCCTTCAGACCGGTAAACAGCCAGCCGGCCAGCGCGTCGCCACCGCGATACACCACGGTGTCGAGGGCGTTCTTGGCCTTGTACTTGGTCTCGCGGTCTACCACCGTGTACAACAGCTCGCGCGCTGGACGGGTAATAGCATATTCGCCGGCGCGCCGCAGCACCTGAAATCCGGCCAGCACCGCGAGCACCGGCGTCAGGGCCAGCAGCATGAAGCCAAGACCCGAGAGGACCGGCAACAGCGCCAGTGAGCCAGCTGTGCCCAGGCGTGTGAGCAGACGCGAGGTCACCAGGAGCTGGGTGAGCACCGTGAGCGTGTTTACAGCCAGATCAAGCAGGGCGAAGAAGCGTGTGCGTTCAGCCGAGTCCGTGAAGGACTGCGCCACGATATGCGCCTGCTCGAAATAGACGAATGTGGCCAGCGTTGTGAACAACAGCATGAACAGTGCGATGCCGAGCAGATACGGCGATCGCACGATCAGCGTCAGCCCGGCCAGGATCGAACCGCCCAGTGGTTCATTGGACTGCGGTGAGGCGGCGACCAATTCCCGATCGGCCCATCGTCCGAGTTGAACGATGCACAGTACCGTGCCGGCGAGCAGTAGCGCCGACAATGGCAGCAGGTTTACCGGGCCGACCGGTGCCACGAGCAGTGCAGTGAGCAGCGGACCGGTGATGGCGCCGGCGGTACCGCCGGCGGCGATCAGACCGAACAGCCGCTTGCCCTGGCTGCTCTCGAACAGGTCGACCATGAAGCTCCAGAACACCGAGATCACGAACAGGTTGAACACGCTCACCCAGACAAAGAATACTCTTGCCGTAATCGCGTGCCACGACTCGACTTGAAAGGCACCATAGAACAGCAGCAGGTTAAAGATGAAGAATCCGTACACCAATGGTAAAAAACGCCGGCGCGGCAGTCTCGTGGTGATAAAACCAAACAGCGGCACCGCCGCCAGCATGGCCAGGAAGGTTCCGGTAAATACCCAAGGCAACTGGGCCAGTCCGCCGGCGATGCCCATCTCGTCGCGCAGCGGTCGCAGGATGTAGTAGCTGGCGAGCAGGAGAAAGAAATACATAAACGCCCAGCCGACGGCAGTCGCTTCACGACGTTCCAGCTGCAGCAGCCTCGTTAGCCACGCGCGCATCGTAAGTCCAGATTATTGGGGAACGACCGGTGGCGGATCCGGCGCCTCGGCCACCGGAGCCGCGGTGCGGCCACCTATGCGGATAGTCAGAATTCCCGCGGCAACTACCAGCAGCGCACCAACCGCCGACAACGTATCCGGGATTTCACTCCAAAGTGCCCAACCGAACAGCGCTGCAAACACCACCGTGCCATAGCTGAACGGTCCGACCTGCGCGGCCGGGGCGTACGCGTAGGCACGGGTCAGCAACAACTGTGCGGCGGTCGAGACGACGCCAATCAGGAACAACATGAACCAAAGTCCGGTCGGTGGCGTCTGCCATGCCCACAGGAGCGGCACCGCCGAACCGAGTGTGGCGAACAGGCTGAAATAGAAGACGACCCTTGTTGCCGGTTCAGTGTGGGTCAGTTTGCGGATGCCGGCCATGGCCAGCGCCGAGAAGATGCCGGCCGACGCACCAATCAGCGCAATGGGCGCGAGCAGCGACAGACCGGGTTTCAGGATCAGGCCGATCCCGGCAAAGCCGATCCCGATTGGCCACCACAACCGCGGGTTGAATCGTTCGCCAATCCAGAGCAGTGCGGCGAGCGGAATAAACAATGGTGCGGAATAATTGAGCAATACTGCCTCGGCCAGTGGCAGCCTGGAGATGGCGTAGAAGTAGCAATACATGGCGGCCAGTCCGGCCAGGGCACGCATCAGGTGAAAGCGCAGATGGTGGGTTGCGTAATAGCGTGGCCCGTGACGAAAGATCCAGGGCGCCAGGGCGGCCAGTCCGAACAGATTGCGAAAGAACACCACCATTTCGTTCGACAGCGTGGCCGAAACATATTTAATGATGGCGCCGGTGGCGGCGAAGAGCAGGGCAGCGGCCAGCATGAACGCCGCACCGCGCGGAAGATTGTCACGATGCATGGGCGGCATTATGCCGGTATTCCGGCCGGAGCCGGAAGCGATTGCCGTCTAACCCAACAGATTTCGCAGATGGGCCAGGTGCGCACTGCCACGCTCCTGTTTCTGTTCAGGAGTGGTGGTACTTTTCCCTTCCCATTGAACGTCATCAACCGGAAGTTCATTCAGGAAGCGGCTCGGTTCACACTGCACAATCTCGCCGTAGCGCTTGCGCTGTTTGGCGTAGGTGAAGGTCAGGGTCTTTTTGGCGCGGGTAATGCCGACGTAGGTGAGCCTTCGTTCTTCCTCGATAGCGGTCTGGTTGTTTTCGCCCTCGAGGCTCACGCGGTGCGGCAGCAGGCCTTCCTCCATGCCGACGAGGAAGACGTGTGGAAATTCCAGGCCTTTGGCGGCGTGCAGGGTCATGAGCGACACCTGATCGCTGCGGTCATCTTCGTCGTTGTCGAGCATGCCGATCAGTGCGAGTTTGGCGACCAATTCAGCGAAGGTCGGAGTATCGTCGGAATCTTGTTTGGCGAGGCGTGTCAGCCAACCGGTAAGGTCGAGCACGTTTTCCATACGTTTTTCGGCGGCGTCGAGACTGTCGCAGCTTTCCTTGAGCCAGGCATCGTAGGCGATGTCCGCCAACAGTTCCTTGACGACGGTGGCCGTGTCCGCCGTTTGTGCCTGGTCGCGCAGATTCGATAGCCACACACTGAAGCGCCGGAGTGCCGCCAGTTGCCGATCACCCAGTGATTGCGTGAGCCCGAGCTCGAAAGTGGCGGCATGGAGACTGAGGCCGCGACCCTGGGCATAGGCCGAAAGCTTTTCGAGAGTGGATGGCCCGATTTCGCGACGTGGCGTGTTGACCACGCGCAGAAAACTGGTGTCGTCGTCCGGATTGGCGACCAGCTTGAGGTAGGCCATGATATCGCGTACCTCGGTGCGTTCGAAGAACGACAGCCCGCCGGATAAATAGTAAGGAATGCGCTGCTCGCGTAACACCCGCTCAAATACCCGTGCCTGATGGTTGCCGCGGTAAAGCACGGCGTAGTCGCGATGCTCGGTGCGATGCAGAAATTTGTGATGCATGAGTTCCGACACCACCCGTTCGGCTTCGTGTTCCTCGTCGCGGCAGGACAGTACCCGCAACGGATCCCCGAAGCCAAGCTCGCTCCATAGTTTTTTCTCGAACACATGTGGATTGTTGGCGATTACCGCATTGGCGGCCTTGAGGATACGGCCGGAGCAGCGATAATTCTGCTCCAGCTTGACCACCTTCAGATCCGGGTAGTCAATCTTGAGCTGCTTCAGGTTTTCCGGCTGCGCGCCGCGCCAGGCGTAAATTGACTGGTCGTCATCGCCGACCACGGTAAAGTTGCCGTCCTGGCCGGCCAGCAACTTGACCAGCTCGAACTGGGCGGCATTGGTGTCCTGGTATTCGTCGATCAGCAGATAGCGGATTTGCTGTTGCCAGCGCGCGCGGATGTCGGGATGCCGACGAAGCAGCTCAACCGGTTGGAAGATGAGGTCGTCAAAATCGAGCGCGTTATAGGCCTTGAGGGCACGCTGGTAATCGGCATAGGCGCGGGCGGCGCACATCCGGAAGCTGTCGCCCGCTGATTCGGTGGCCGCCTGGTCAGGTTGGAGCAGGGCGTTCTTCCAGGCCGAGATCTGCCACTGCACACGTTCCGGCTCGATGCCTTTCTGACCGCGAACCAGTTCGCGTAACAGATTCTGGGCATCCTCGGCATCGTGAATCGAGAAGCCGGGCTTGTAGCCGCTGGCGGCCAGCTCCTTGCGCAACAGGTTGAGTCCGAGGGTATGGAAGGTCGAGATGGAAAGGCCCTTGGCGTCGCTGCCCTTGAGCAGTTCGGCAACGCGGGTCTTCATCTCGCGTGCGGCCTTGTTGGTGAAGGTCACGGCGGCGATGCGCGCCGGCTCAAGAGCTTGTTCGCGGATCAGCCAGGCTATCTTGCGGGTGATGACCGAGGTCTTGCCACTCCCGGCGCCGGCGAGAACAAGCAAAGGACCATCAATATGGCGGACTGCTTCTTTCTGACGGGGATTGAGATCAGCCACAGCCGCATCCGGTAAAACGTCCGGACATTCTAGCGTCTGTGCCGGTAGCGCCAAGACTTGATTTTGTTCGCTGGATCAGGACACGGTTTCGGTGAAGCTGTCCTGCGGTACATAATCCGGTGGCAGTGGAAAGGCGGACAAATCCTTGGCAATGGCGGCACGCAGGAAACTGTCTACCCACCAGAAAATGTCATGTTCGCGGATTGTGCGCCGCAGGCGGCGCATGCGTGTACGCCGTGCCGCTGGCGGCAGACCGAAGGCGGTGTAGATGGCATCCGCGACTCCGTCGCGATCATATGGATTCACCAGCAAGGCGCCGTTCTGCAGCTGTGCGGCTGCCCCGGCAAATTCGCTCAGGATTAGCACGCTCTCCTCTTCGATTGAGCAGGCGCAGAATTCCTTCGCCACCAGATTCATGCCGTCCTTGAGCGGGGTTACCAGGGCAATTTCCGCGGCTCGGTAGTAGGCGAGCAGTTCGGAGCGCGTGAGGCTGCGGAACACATAATGGATCGGCACCCAGCCACTCGGCCGGGTGAACTGGCCATTGATCTCGCCGACCAATCGCTCGATGCGAGTCTTGAGTTCGGAATACTGCGGAATATCTTCCCGGCTTGGAACCACGACCTGCACCAGCCTGACTCGCTCAAGCAGGTCCGGATATCGGAGCAAGGCATTGCGAAATGCTTCGAGTCGTTCGGGAATCCCTTTGGTGTAATCGAGCCGGTCGACACCCAGTATGAGTTGACGATTCGGCAGTCGCGTTCGCAGGTCGGACGCGAGCGCCGCAATCTCGGGCGAGGCGGCGTGCTTCATGAAGGCGTTATAGTCGATGCTGATCGGAAAGCTGCCGAGACGCAATGTGCGGCCGCCGGCATGCATGGTCACCACCTGGCCCTTGCCCTGGACGGTGACGTCGTCAAGCAGTGTGCGTGCACACTGAATGAAATTACGCCGGTCACGCAGTGTCTGGAAGCCCACCAGGTCATATTCAAGCAGCGCACGCAACAGCTGGAAGCGCCACGGCAGCTTGGTGAAGATATCGAGCGACGGAAACGGGATGTGCAGGAAGAAGGCCAGTTGAGTATGCACGTTCAGCTGGCGCAGCTCGCTGGCCACGTGGATGAGGTGATAATCATGAACCCATACAAAATCATGTTCACGGCTGTGGCGCGCTACCGTCTCGGCATAACGGCGGTTCACCTCGATATAGGTCCGCCAGTAGGAAGGGTCGAAGGAGCAGTGAGACTGCAAGTCGTGGAACAGTGGCCAGATGATCTCGTTGGAGAACCCCTGGTAGAACTTATGCACTTCCTCTTTGTTGAGCGGGACGCTGTGTAACGTGTAACCGGCATCTTTTGAAGCTGAATCGAGGGCTGTCTTGATGCCGTCGGGATCTTCGACGCTGGTGCCCGGCCAACCGATCCACATGCCGCCGCGATCCCGTAGCACCGGCAGCAGGGCTGTCACCAGTCCGCCCGAACCAGGCTTGGCACGCCAGCCATGATGGGCATTCTGCTCGAGCACGACCGGCAGACGGTTCGAGACCACCACGAGGCGACCTTGCGGGTGTTCCATGTTCATGGAGTGGCGCTGACCGTGTTGAGATAGAGCGTGCGGGTCGGGTAGGCAATCTCGATCCCACGTTCCTGAAGACGCCGGTACAACGCAAACAATATATCCTGCTGCACATCCATATAGATGTTGTAGTCGCGGTCGAGAATGTAATACACGACTTCGAAATCCAGAGAAGAATCGCCATAGTTGTGAAAATGGGCGCGGTCGAAGCGGGTGCGAGGGATTTGTTCAATGACGCTGCGAACCAGTGACGGAATGGTCTCCAGTACATCCGGCGGCGTCTGGTAGACCACGCCGAATCGGAATAGTACACGCCGTTCATTCATGCGCTTGTAGTTGTGGATGCGGCTCTTGAGCAGGTCGGAATTCGAGAACACGATCTGCTCGCCGGACAGGCTGCGGATGCGTGTGGTCTTCAGGCCGATGTACTCGACGGTGCCCATCTGTTCACCGGTCACAATGAAATCGCCGATCACAAAAGGCCGGTCAAAAATGATCGACAGCGAGGCAAAAAGGTCACCGAGGACGCTCTGTGCAGCCAACGCCACGGCGACACCGCCAATACCAAGACCGGCCAGCAGGGCGGTGATGTTGAAGCCGAGGTTATCGAGCGCGGCCAGTACTACCAGCGCCCACAAGGCGGCGCGCGCAATGTAGCCGAGGACGTTATGGGCGGAGACGCTCGCCGGATCTTCCATGGCCTTGGTGCGCAGTGAGTAACGCATCCAGACCGCGATGCCCCGGTTGCCCCACAGCGCTACCTGGAAAAGCAGGGCGATGATCGCCGCCCGGGTCAGCACGGTGGCCGGGCGTGACGGCAGGGTGAGGGCTTCGGAGGCCAGATACAGCACCATGGGAGCCAGTAGCCATACATGTGTAGCCCGCAAGGCATCAACCAGCAGATCATCGATGATGGTTGCAGTGCGGTGTGCGGTAATGCGCAGACGGCGCAGGCCAACCCGCCTGAGCACGAAGAGAATGATTACACCCGTAATCAGGATACCGCTGGCTACGAGCCAGTCGCTGGTTGTGTTCTCGGCGAGCAGTTTATCAAGCAGTCGCATGACGATCCTTGCGAACAACAAGCCAGCGGTTGAGAAAATCCAGGAGGCCAACAGGCGGCTGCAACCAGACTTGTGCGGCGCTTGCACGTAACTGGGGGCGAACGAGGATTCCCATGGCATTGCCGCGCAAGGCTGTGAAGGCGTCTTCGTCGGTAAAATCGTCGCCAAGGTAGGCCGTGATGGCATCCGGCATTTCGCTCTGCAGCGTGCGGACGGCATCTCCCTTGTTGCGCCCCGGGACGCGTAGCTCCAGGCCGCCGTCAAAGGGGTGCAATTCCAGCCCGCGATCGCGAGCGGACATGGCCCAGTTCGACGTGACCAGCGAGCGGATCTCTTCAGCGGTTTCTGGATCAAGTCCTCGCCAGTGGATGGCGAGACTGACCGGCTTGAGCTCTGCACGCCCGCCACGTGCCCGGATATCATTCACCCATGTATCGGCCTCGGCCAGGGCCTGCAATGCTGTCACGGGCGGCTGGGCTGTTTCGCAATGTCCATCGGGCAGACAGCGTTCCCACCCATGAATACCCCAGAGTTCAGGAATTCGTTTCAGTCCCAATAGCGGAACCAGGTCACGAGACCAGCGGCCACTGACGATGACGACCCGGGTGTCGGTTTCATCCATGACACGATCTAGTATCTGACGGACGCCGGGATAGGGCACGGCTTTCTGCGGGTCGTTCTGGAAGGGGGCCAGTGTACCGTCGTAGTCCAGTATCAGGAGTGCGTGCGACGCATGCCCGAGCTGCTCGAAAAAGGGGTCCAGTCGGTTATCGGATTGGTGCGCCGGGATGGATGTCATCCGCGAGGACATCGGCGGATTCTGCCGCACGTCAGCATGAACCGGGATATCCGGGTCCATGAAAAAGCTTGCCGGCACCAATAGCCGGAACGCGTGTCTAGCATCATTAGCGGCTGCTCACAAGTTGAAGGGTTGCAGCGCGCCACGCGATGTCGGTCGCGCCACGCACGGTGCGCCGCTCATGAGTTTCGCGAGCCTGCGCACGTGTCGTTTCCAGGCAAATCTTTTGCCGGAAACAAACTTCATCGACAGTATGCCATCCAGGAGCGGGATGGACAAGAAAAACGGCCTAATTGTCAGTGTTCGAGAGGTGAATCGGCGGGAACTTCACCGGCTTTTTTAAGCGCGAACTCGGTGACGATCGGTCCGAGGGTTTCGAGAATGGCCACGGCCGCCAGAATCAAAGGAGCCAGTTGCCGGCCGATTTGCGGGTAAAGGTCGCTGGTGAGCTGGCTCAGGCCGATGGCGAGCCCGGCCATCGGCATGAGCGTGAAGCCGAGCAGTATGGTTTGGCGAGACGCCATGCCGGTCAGGCGCATGAAGCCATATATAGCCAGAGACTTGGCTGCTTGGCGGGCCAGTACAAACAATATGGCCAGTAGACCGATACTTGTGAGATACGCAAGGTGCAGGTTGGCTCCGGCCACCACGAACAGAATCAGGAAGAACAGTTCCCCTCCATAGCCGAATTCAACCGGCAGCAAGCGTGCATCGCGGTCGAGGACGTTGACGAGAATGCCAAGCGCCAGTAATGCCAGCACCGGCGATACTTTGAGCATGCGCGCCAATCCAATCGCACCAATGATGGCACCGATTGTCAACGCAAACTGGACGTTCTCGCGCCGACCAACATGGGCTGCAGCCCAGAGCATCAGCTGACCAATCAGCCAGGCGATGCCCAGTGACACGGACAGCTGGTAGAGCGGTTGCAGGATGATGGTCAGCACACTGGCTTTCTGCTCGATGTGCAGCAGGGGGAGGACGGTGAGAAAGACCAGAAAGGCAATAACATTGTTGAGTGCAACGAGGTTGAGGGCATTCTGGGTCACTGGACCTTGCGCATTCAACTGGCGCACGACCAGCAGAATCACGGCTGGCGATGAGGAGATGCCGATCGCCGCCGCGAGTCCGGCAGTGAGCGGCATCACGCCGGCAAATCGCAGCGCCGCGAATATCAGGAAGAACGTCAGTACGGCTTCAAGGGCCGCAGTTGACAGCAGCCATGGATCACGCCGCAAGCGGTATATATCCAGCTGACGTCCCAGGTCGTAAAGAATCAAGCCCAGCGCGATGTCGGTAAACAGACGCGCGTTGTCGAGCAACTCTGGAGTCAGCAGGCCGGTGAGACCGGGCCCGAGAAGAAAGCCGGCAGCAATGTAGCCAGTGATGCGCGGCAGGAATCGGGTGCGGCCGGCCAGGTGACCACCGAGAATGCCGGCGGCCAGCAGCAGGCTGAAGAGCAGCAGTTCATTGAAATGCAGGGGCCAGGCCGGCAAGAAATTCATATCGTTTGATTGATTCTATTAGTATCAGTATAGAAGATGATCGGAATGTTGATGACATCACACCACAATGTGGCCGCGCATTGTGGTCACGGCCTGTCCCCGGAGCAGTACGCGGTCGTCAGCATGGGATACGGTCAGCTCACCGCCGCGTGCTGACAGTTGCCGGGCGCGCAATGTCAGACGGCCCAGTCGTTTTGCCCAGTACGGTGCAAGCGTGCAATAGGCCGAGCCGGTGACCGGATCCTCATTGATGCCACTCTGCGGGGCAAAAAAACGTGCCACAAAATCGTAATCACGACCGGGGTCGGCCGGGGCAGTGATGCAGAAACCTGCAGCAGTCAGTGTGGCAATCAATGGCAGGTCTGGCGTGAACCGGGCCACCTCGCGCTGAGAGTTCAGGACGACTGTGGCATTCATCGGCACGCAACCCAGGTATTCATGCGGCCGGTCTCCAAGAATCGTGCGTACCACTGCCGCTTGCCCATCCGGCACCGGGAACATGGCGGGGAAATCCATCTCCAGGTCTTCGCCATTAAGGCGAACGGTCAGTTCACCGCTGAGGGTCTCGAAGACAAGCGGCTGTGCCGCATCGACATCGCCCATGTCATGAAGCGAATGGGCCATCGCCAGCGTTGCATGGCCACACATGGGTACTTCGCGGGTAGGCGTGAACCAGCGCAACTGAAACCGGTTGGGCGCGAGCGGTACGGCGAACGCGGTTTCCGACAGGTTCATTTCGCGTGCGATAGCCTGCATGCGAGCGTCATCCGGAAATGCCGACAGGCGGACAGTGGCGGCGGGGTTTCCTCGGAAGGGTTCCCGGGTAAAGGCATCAACGACAGTTATCAGCATGCGACGATCACGGTGATGAGCAGGGGATTTTCAAGAACGCATCCAGACGCACCCGCACATCCTGTGGCGTGTGCATGCAATCATCGATCAGTGTAAAAAGCGGAAATTGTCCGGCATCGAAACGCGGTCGGGCGCGCAGCATGGCCAGTGTGTGAATCCCCTCGCCGGTCAATGCACTGTAATCACCACGTGCGACTCTGCCACCCAACTCGTGATGATGTGATCCGGCACTGGTGGCCGTGGTGATCAGGTCACCCAGACCGGCCAGTCGGTAGGGTGTTTCGGTGCGACCGCCCTGCAGCTGAACCATAGTAGAAAGCTCATGCAGGGCCGCGGCGGCCAGGAAACCGCGCACGTTGTCACCAAGCCTGAGCGCATCGGCCATCCCGAAGACCAGGGCATAGACATTCTTGAGAATGGCCGACCAGGAAAGGCCGATAATATCCTGGGCCGTCTCAACCATTAGCGAGGTGCTGGAGAACAGGTCCGCGACACGCTGGCTCACCGGGGCCGTTGACGCACCGCACTGCGCGAATGCCGGTTTTCCGGTCAGGATCTCTTCCGAGATCATCGGTCCATACAGGACGGCGACGCGAGCTGAGCCGCATGTGTCGCCCAGGACTTCTGCCGGGAAACGGGATTGATGATCGAGTCCTTTGGCGATGGTCAGGCACAAGGCATCTGATTGAGCGAGCGGGGAGGCAATACGCGCTGAAACCTCGGGGTGAGCCGTGGCCGGAAGGCAGAAAACGATAAAGTCGCTGTCCGGAACGGCCTGTTCGAGGGAGAGCGGCTGCGTGCCTGCGGGCGGGTGGCGTTGCCAGATATGCACCCGGTGGCGAGCGGCCAGGAGGTGTTCCATGGCGTGGCCCATTTCGCCGTAGCCCAGGATCAGCACCCTGAAGCGATCATTACCATTCAACGGAATACGCCTCGGGCGGTTAAACTCAAGAGATCCATGACATCGTCAGGTTCGGAATGTGACAGACGCCTCTACCAAAAACAAGATTCTGCTCGTTCCAGGCAAGAATCCAAAACCTCAGCCGGAAGCGCATCGTGCGTTGCTGTGGCGTTGTCTGCTGCGCGGTGTCGAGCTGGTCAATCCCGTACTCGCACACAATCTGGCGGCCAATCCTGATTGTCTTGAGCTGGTGGGCTGGAATTCCATTTATTATGGTGAGATCAAGCCCATCGAAGAAGACATTCCGTGGATTGATCTGCTCTGCCAGAAGACCGGTCCGGATGCCCGGGACGTCAGGGAGGCGCTGTCCTGGCGCCACCGGCCGGCGCGATTGTTCTATGGCCTGGCCGACCTGTTTCCGGCACTTATTCCCTTGTTACCGGACCCGGCGGTGAAAAGCGCCGTGCTTGAAACCGAACGTTATTTCCAGAATCAAAATAGGATTGCCACGCGCGTGCGGGCGCTGATCAAGGACCCGCTCCGGCGCATGCTTGATGACGGCGATCGTGTACTGGTCATTGGCCATAGCCTCGGCTCGGTAATTGCCTATGACGCCTTGTGGGAGCTCACGCATGTCGACAGGTTTCCCGGCAAAGTCGACCTGTTTCTGACCATTGGCAGTCCGTTGGGTATGCGTTTTATCCAGAAACGAATATTGGGATTTCGACAGCAAGAGCATCGATTTCCGTGCAATATCCGTCGCTGGGTCAATATCGCCGCCCATGGAGACCTGACAGCGCTCGATCCGGAAATTCGCAATGATTTTCTGCCGATGGTGGAACAGGGCTGTGCCGAATCCATCGAGGACCGGCATCGCGGAGTATTTAATTATTTCAGGAATGAACAAGGGCTCAATGAGCACCGCTCCTACGGTTATCTGGTCGAGCAACATGTCGCGCGTGCGATCGCCGCCTGGTGGGAGGGCAATGGAGATATGGAACAGGTCCGGGCGCCGCTGGCGAGTCCGGCCGGAATAGCTTAGATTTCAGCCCCAGAGCGCCATTTTTGCAGGACAGGACAGGTATGACGCAGAAATACGTGAAAGCGGTTATTTCGGATACCCCCGACGAAGCAGCGCTGCCGGTACTGGAGGGAGCGCTGGGCCCATCTGCCGTGGATATCCAGACCCTCTATGCGCGGTACGGTTTGCTGGCCTATGATCCTGGCTTCCGTTCCACGGCCTCGTGCAAGAGCGCCATCACCTTTGTCGATGGTGATAACGGGGTATTGCTGTACCGTGGCTATCCGATCGAGGAGCTGGCTGAGCACTCGGACTTCGTCGAGGTCGCCTACCTGCTGATGAACGGTGAGCTGCCCACGCCCGAACAGCGCAAGACTTTTGACTTGCTGATTGGGCAGAGCAACCTGCTGCACGAACAGATCATGAATTTCTTTCGTGGCTTTCGTCGCGATGCCCATCCCATGGCGGTCATGGTCGGCGTGGTTGGGGCCCTGTCGGCGTTTTACCACGATGTCATGGACATTCGGAACCCGGAAGATCGAATGCTTGCCGCAGTCCGGTTGATTGCCAAGATGCCGATGATTGCAGCCGCCAGCTATACCTATTCCACCGGACGCCCACAACGCTATCCAAACAACCGGCTCGACTACTCATCGAATGTGCTGCAGATGATGTTCGGGCAGCCGAATGACGACTATCCGGTCGATCCGGTCGTGGCGCGCGCACTCGATCGCATACTCATCCTGCATGCCGATCACGAACAGAATGCCTCGACATCAACGGTGCGTCTGGCGGCCTCCTCCGGCGCCAATCCGTTTGCCTGCATTTCGGCCGGTATTGCTTCGCTCTGGGGTCCCGCACATGGTGGCGCCAACGAAGCGGTCCTGAAGATGCTCATGGAAATCGGATCGGTCGACAATATTCCCAAGGCCATTGCACGGGCCAAGGACAAGAATGACAGCTTCCGGCTGATGGGTTTCGGCCATCGTATCTACAAGAACTTCGATCCGCGCTCGCGCGTCATTCAGAAAAGCACCCATGAGGTGCTCAGCCATCTCGGTATCCATGATCCGCTTCTCGAGATTGCCATGCGACTGGAAGAAATTGCGCTCAAGGATGATTATTTCGTTGAGCGCAAGCTGTATCCGAATGTCGACTTTTACTCGGGCATCCTGTTGCGTGCCATGGGATTTCCCATGAACATGTTTACCGCCATCTTTGCCCTCGCCCGTACGGCCGGATGGGTTTCGCACTGGCTGGAGTTGCAACAGGAGTCGCACGGGATCGATCGTCCGCGGCAGTTGTACGTGGGCAAGGCAAAACGGAAGTTGCCGACAAAAAAATAGAACTGCTACGTTCTGACGGCTGTCCCCGATGGATGGCTGATGGTTGGACCCGGGGAGGGGGAATGTTGGGGCGTTTGCTCAGGCTGTGTTGCGGGTTGTGGCTTCTTGGAGTTCTGCCGGTCCAGGCGGCGGTCACACACGATCCGGCATTGCGCTGGAAAACGCTGCATACCGAGCACTTTCGAGTGCACTTTCATGACGACGGTGAGCGTCTGGCACGTCGAACGGCGGCGCTGGCGGAACGCGTGCACCAGCGTCTGGCCCCCCTGATCGGCTGGACTCCTGCCGAACCGGTCGACATTGTAGTCGACGACCGCAAGGATATCGCCAACGGTTTCGCCTCGGTATTTCCCGAGGACCGGCTCACGATCTACGTATCACCTCCCGACGGGATCGATGGTCTTGAGGACCATGACGGATGGCTGGACCTGCTGCTGACGCACGAATATACGCATATCCTGCACCTCGACCGCGCAGACGGTCTCCCCGGCACGGTGCGCAGGTTCTTCGGACGTAATGTCTGGCTGTTTCCCAACGCCTTGCAGCCGCGCTGGCTGATCGAAGGGCTGGCCACATGGCATGAAACAGACAGGGAGCGGGGCATTGGCCGTGGCCAGAGTAGTTATTATGACATGCTCATGCGCATGGAAGTGGCGCAGGGCATCAAGCCGGTGCGCCAGGTCAATCAGTGGATCGCCAGTTGGCCAGCGGGCCAGACACCTTATCTGTATGGAGTCGCTTTTTTCGATTTTACAGTTGCGCAGCATGGCGAAGAACGTGTCCGTGCCCTGATCGACCAGTACAGCGACAACCTCATACCGTTCCGAATCAATTCGAACAGCCAACAGGTGCTGGGCGGGAACCTGGATGAATTATGGCCACAGTTTGAAGCCTACCTTGAACAACGGCATGGAACGCGGTTGAAGGCCATTCGCGCTGCCGGTCTTGTCACTGGAGAACAGCTGACTCGCAACGGATATTATGGCGGACCGGCCCAGGCCTTGCCCGGTGGCGATGTTCTCTATCTGCGCGTCGATGGACGAAACGAGCCGGCTCTCATGCGTCGTCGACAAGATGGCTCGGCGCAGTATCTCGCCTCGGTTCGTCCCCAGGCACATTTCACCGTGCATCCCCTTGCCGGAGTGCTGCTGGCACAACCGGAAATCAACCGTAACAGCAATCTGTTCTATGACCTGTACCGGGTCAATGCGGAAAACGGGCACATGACCCGGCTTACCCATGGCGGACGTTACCGCTTTGCCGTGTGGAATCCGGAGGGCACCCGGATCCTGGCGGTTCACAATGATGGAGACCAGTTTGCCTTGCACATGCTGGATGCCGAAGGCCACAGGCAGGAGATTCTGGTGGCCGGGGAACCAGATGCAGTTTACGGTGAGCCAGACTGGTCACCGGATGGACGCCATGTGGCACTGGCCGTCTGGCGACCGCAGACCGGCTGGAACCTGGAGCAATTCGAGCTGGCGGCGCGTCGCTTTGAGCAGTTGACACAGGACGCATCGATCAAGGCGCATCCGCACTACACCCCGGACGGCCAGGCCCTGCTGTTCACCTCCGATCACGGGGGTGTCTACAACCTGCGCCGACTGGATCTGGCGAGCCGGAAGACAGTCACGCTGACCAATGTTGAGGGTGGCGCATTTCATCCCAGCCAGTCGAAAGACAGCCAGGCTGTTGTCTACGTTGGATATCACAACAAGGGTTTTGACGTGTACCGGTTGGCAACGCCGGCATCCATGCCCATGCCGGGTGCCGACCAGCTGGTTCTGTCACCGCCACCGGAACCGGTCATCCGCGAGTCAACTGTTACGGTGGACGACTACTCGCCATACTCCGGTCTGCGCCCGCGTTGGTGGTTTCCTCACCTCTGGATCGATTCGCAGCGTACGGAAGTCGGATTCATCACGTCCGCCTGGGATCCGTTGCTGCGGCACATCTATTATCTGGACATTGCCTATGATTTTCGCAACGAATGGTTCACCGGCTCCGTAGACTATATCTATGATCGTTATTGGCCGACGATAAAACTGCATGCCTCGCGGCGTTCCCGGCTGTATCTCGATGCCAACGACGATCCGGCGCGTGTCACCGTTTCGGATACATTCATGGGTGAGGTCAGCTTGCCCTGGCTGCAGGCGCGCCGCGACTGCTCGGCGAGAGTGGCTGCCTATACTGTTCGGGATGCGGATGGCTGGGTTGCTTCGGGGATACCACCGCAGGTCGAGCGCCGCGATAACGTGCTCGGGGTTGCCCTGACGTATGATTCCACCCGGCGTTATCCACGTTCGGTCAGCCGCTCGCATGGTGCACAATTGAGTATCGCGGCGGAAACCAGTGATGCGATTGAGGGATCCGACTATCGCGGTCAGGTGTATACGGTTGACGGGAGGGTGTTTCTGCCATTGGGCCGCGAGCACGTACTGGCCGCGCGCGCGACGTATGGCTGGGGTACGGACAGCCCGCGGCCATTCGTGCTGGGGGGCAGTCGCAGCGGCGGTCCGTTGCCGTTGCCGCTCGAACCGGTGCTGGTGAATGAACTGTTCAATCAGCGCGATTTTGCCTTGCGGGGTTATGATTCCGGCCAGGCAGGTTTGACCGGGCGCCGCATGTTGACTGGTTCAGTGGAGTGGCGCTTCCCGCTGGCACGTGTAGAGCGCGGTGTCATGGCGCCACCCCTGGCGTTGCATCAACTTTCGGGCGCTGTCTTTGTTGAGTCTGGCGATGCCTGGTACAGCGGCCGTCATCCGGACGAGCCGGTGACCGGGGCGGGCGCTGAAATCAATGCTGAAACCTTCGTCTTTTACGATCTGCCCTTTCACCTGCGCCTTGGCTATGCCTATGGTTTCGCGGACAACGGAGGAAACCACGTTTACCTGCAGCTCGGCTCGACCTTCTGATGTGCCCGTCACGCGACTGAAGGCAACGACGGTATTCAGCCGGTTGTTGATGTTGTGCTGTCTGTGGCTCACCGGCAGCGCTGTTGCCGTGGCCGAGATTGCCGCCAGCGCCACCGACGGTGTCGCCGGCAATCAACCGCTACAGCTCATCACGGCCATCGAATTCAGCGGCAACAAGGTCACGCGTGAACGGATTTTGCTCCAGGAAATGCTGGTGCGCGAGGGCGATCTTGCCGACCCGGCACGTATCGAGCAATCCCGCCAGGCCATCATGGACCTTGGTCTATTCACTTCGGTGCGCGCCTGGCTGGAACCGCACGAATCGGGTGTGGTGCTGCGCATCCACGTAAAAGAAAAGTATTACATCCTGCCAATCCCCAAACTGAATCGTGACGCAGACGGCAATTTCAGCCTGGGTGCCGAATTATCCATCGACAACATGGCGGGCCTGAACCAGCAGCTCAAATTGCGCTATGAAAACGAGGAGTTCGATGGCCTCAGTGGCGGACGAATCGATTCCTATCTGATCAGTTACAGTTACCCGCGCGTTTATGGCACCCCCTTTCTTTTTCGGTCCGAAATCAGCCAGACCCAGCAACCTGCGGAGCAAGTCACCGCAGGCCTGGTGACATCGTTGTACAGTCAGGTGGGGTGGGTAGCCAGCGCCCAGTTGTCACGCTGGTTGAACCGCCAGGGGCCGAGCCGTGGCTGGCAACTCGGCGGTGGTTTGGTCTGGCGCCGCAATACGTACGACTATATTTCTGGCACGTCGACCGATCTGTTCCGGGATGCGCAGGCGGTCGGTATCACGGCGATCACCGAATATATCGATGTGCGTGATTTTCTCTACAGTCGAAAAGGCATCGACTATGGCTACAACGGCGAGATTGGGTCACGGACCCTCGGTTCCGATGGGGCTTACACCCGGCACGAATTCTACTACCGACGCTATTTCCTGCTGGAAGGGGCTGCCCACCAGAATCTTGATGTACAAGCCAGACTGGGCCTATCGAGCGGCGGTATGTTCCCGAACGATACCTATGCCTATGCACTGGGTGGTAACAAGACCCTGCGTGGATTCCGCAGCAGCAGCTTCACAGGCAACTCATTCTTTGTAGTGAATGCACAATACCTGCGACCGTTGTTCGGATACCCCATGTTCCGCGGTGTGGTGTTTGTCGATGCCGGCAATACCTATCCGAGTAACAATGAGATGCATCTGGGCGATTTGAACTGGGATGTCGGAATCGGTTTTCGCTTGCGTTTAAAATCTTTTGTGAAGATCGATTTGCGCGTAGATGCCGCCTATGCCTACGAGACGGGTGAAGTCCGGTATTTTGCCGGAACCAAGGAGATGTTCTGAGTCACTCCCGCGGCGGATACGATCGTCCGAAAGTATTCAGTGAAAGGACCGAGGAGTAAATATTCAATGCACCATCCAATGGCCGGAATCCTGCTGGTAACCCTGATCGCTGGCTGTGCCACGCATGCCGTGACATCGGGTCGCGTGGTCGTGCGAGACGATCAAGCCGAGTCAGTAATGCGTATTAGTGATCAGGACCGTAGAACAATGGTTGACTACTACCGCAACCCGACCAATGCCCGAAAAATCCCACCAGGGCTGGCCAAGCGCGAGCAGTTGCCTCCAGGGCTGGCCAAGCGCGAAATCCTGCCTGCCGGACTTCAGGGACGGGAATTGCCGCGCGACCTGGAAACCCGGTTGTCACCACTGTCCTCGATCTACGTGCGTTTGCAGGTTGGCCACGACGTGGTGCTACTGCACCGTAACAGCCGCATTGTGATCGATATCGTGTATGGGGTTGTACCGAAGTAATCCGATTAGAGGCGGTGTGCCCCGGCATGGCGTTCGCACAACAGCCGCCGCTTCTCGTACGCCTCACGCGCCAGGGCAACGTCCTCCAGAAACCATGGCAGTTCTTCCAGGGTCAGGGCTTGCGGTCCATCCACCAGGGCCCGGGACGGTTCCGGATGAAAATCCACCAGCACCATGTTGGCACCCGCCACGACGCCCTGCGCCGTGACGTGCATGAGATCCAGCATGCCGTCCGGAGCGCGATCGCGCGTACCCACCGAATGGGACGGGTCAATACAGATCGGCATGCGGGTCAGGCGCTTGATTACCGGAACGTGTGCAAAATCGACAAAATTGCGATGCGGGTCACCCATGTTGGTTTTCATGCCGCGCAATCCGAAGATGATCCGGCTGTTGCCTTCACTGGCCAGATACTCGGCGGCATTGAGGGACTCTTCCAGGGTGATGCCAAAGCCGCGTTTCAGCAGTACCGGGAACTCGCGCTGACGGCCAACGATTTTGAGCAGCTCGAAGTTCTGGGTATTGCGCGTACCGATCTGGATCAGGATGCCGGTGGGTCGGCCGGTTTGCTCAAGCGCGCTGCGTATTTCATCCAGATGTGAATCGTGCGTGATCTCCATGGCAATCACCTTGATTCCATACCGGCCGGCCAGCTCGAAGACCCACGGCAGGCACTGCCGGCCGTGGCCCTGGAAGGAGTAGGGGTTGGTACGCGGTTTGTAGGCCCCCATGCGGGTGCAGACCTGTCCATGGTCGCGCAGCGCCTTCATCATGCGTTCCACATGTTCAGGCGTATCGACGGCACAAAGGCCGGCGAATACATTCAGGCTATCCTGACTGAACAGAACACCGTTGTAATCGAAGCCGGTCGGACGACGGTCATCATGATGGCGACCGAGAATCCGGTATTCCTCCGAGACCCGGACTACACGCTCCACGGCCGGCATGTTTTCGATCTCATCCTTGTCGAGCGCGGCGGTATTGCCGATCAAATACACTTCAGTCAGTGTCTGCAGGGTGCCGGTTTCCTGGTGCAGGCGAGTCTGAATGCCGGGCTTGTTGGTGAGATAGTCCATGAGCATCCGGTATTCCGGACTGTGGGGCGTGATTTCGGGGCGCAAGATGATGATCATGATGGGCGACCTGCTCGTTGTGGTGATTTATTGTAACCCTTGCAGACCGGAGTGCGAGGGGCGGCGTATCCGGAATGCTCCTCATGTATTAAGCTGGGGCCATGAAACCTGCCGCCCGTCGGCCTCCGCCTTATCACACCGATCGGTCCACGCTGGAACGCGAGATCAGCTTCGAGTCATTCCGGGCCAGCGGCGCCGGTGGCCAGCATCTGCACAAGACCGAGTCGGCCGTGCGGCTGGTGCATCACCCGTCCGGCGTTACGGTGACCGTTTCCGATACGCGTTCTCAGCATCAGAATCGCGAGATCGCCTTTGAGCGCCTGACGGCGCGATTGCGCAAGCTCAATGCAGTACCCAAGCCGCGCAAAAAAACTCGTCCGACGCTGGGTGCGAAGAAGCGTCGTCTGGAAGGCAAACGCCAGACGGGTGCGACCAAGCGCCTGCGTGGTCGGGTACGTAACGACGACTGAACGGGGTACACCAGTCGGACCAGTTCCGTCCCGTCTGGGCCCGGAACCTCCGTTGTCAGGAATTGGGACTTGACGTACGATGCGGGAAGACCCATGGCCAGCCCGGCCGTAGGTCGCTAATGACACGAGGCGGGTCAGGGTTGTTGCCCGAACCCCCCGGAGGAAGAGGAGGCGTTTCACGTTATGCAGACCGGTATCGTCAAGTGGTTCAACAATTCCAAGGGGTATGGATTCATTACCCCGAGTGATGGCAGCCCGGATGTTTTCGTGCATTATTCGTCCATCGAAACCGACGGCTACAAGACGCTCGCTGAAGGCCAGAATGTGGAATTCGAGTCCACCAAGGGCCCCAAAGGGATGCAGGCCAGCCGCGTCATTCCGCGCTGAAGAGGTTTAGCAGCACGAATCGATCAGGCCCCGCCGTGTGCGGGGCTTTTTTTCGCGTAATCAGGCCGGGGCGTGATGGCGCCCATGGCGGTAATCTGTGAGTATGTGGCCGTGAACGTCAACGCAATCATCCAGCTCATCCAGGAGTACGGGTATCTCATCATCCTGGTGTGGACCTTCATTGAAGGCGAAACCATTGTTATCGTGGCCGGATTTGCTGCGCACCTCGGTTTGCTGGAGCTGCCCTGGGTTATCGCCTCTGCTATCGCCGGCAGTTTCAGCGGGGATCAGCTGTACTACTACATTGGTCGCCACTGGGGTCCGAAAATTATCGCCCGGCGACTGTCTTGGCAGGAGAGCGCCCAGAAGGCATATCGCCATCTGCACCGTCACCAGAATTTCCTTATTCTGACATTCCGGTTCTACTACGGGCTGCGCAATGTCACCCCGTTTGTCATCGGGTCCGCCCACGTTTCGCGACTGCGGTTCTTTATCCTCAATTTGATCGGCGCCATTATCTGGGCGATCAGCTTTGCCAGCATCGGGTTTTTCTCCGGCGAGGCCATCGAGTTGTTCATCGATGATTTCAAGCAATATGAAATCTATGCGCTCGGCGTGCTGGTATTGATGGCGCTCGGTATCTGGCTGGTTACCACGATTCGCCATCGACGGCGGGCACGTCAGCTTGCGAACACGGCCACCAGTCAGGCCACGGCGGTAGAAAAAGACCAGGAGGGGCCGTCCGGACCGTCCTGAGCCAAGCATTGGCAGCCTGTCCCCAGGCCAAGAGTTATTTAGTCAGGCTTCTGCCGTTCCAGCACGGTGGCAAAAAATCCATCCGTATGGTGTCGATGTGGCAGGAGACGGAGGAAAAAATCGTGATCGCGGGAGTTCCCCGCGAATTTCGGGACGGTTTCGTTCGTGTCGGGAGGCAAGTGGATTCCCCTCCGTTCCAAAATTGACCTTGCCGACAAAGCCGAGAAATCGGCATGTTCCGCCAGAAAGTCACGGATGACCGCTTCATTCTCACATTGCAGGAGACTGCAGGTGGCATACACCAGTCGGCCACCGGGTTTTACCAGTGATGCAGCAGAGGCGAGAATCGAGCGCTGGGTCGCCGTCAACGCGTCCAGATCGGGTGACTTCCATTTAATGTCCGGACTGCGTCGCAGAGTTCCGGTACCGGAACAGGGGGCATCGACCAAAACTCGATCGATCTTGCCAGCCAAGCGCTGGACCCGGACATCACGCTCATTCTGGATGACCACACGTCGCACATTATCGACACCGGCACGGGCCAGCCGCGGTTTGAGCCGATCCAGACGCTTGGCGGAGACATCAAAGGCATACACGGAGCCGCTATTCGCCATCAACGCTGCCAGATGCAGGGTCTTGCCACCGGCACCGGCACAGAAGTCGACAACCATCTCGTGGCGGCGCGGTTCAAGCAGCAGGGACAACAGCTGGGAGCCCTCGTCCTGCACTTCGAAGAGCCCGTCCCGGAAGCATCGCGTCTTGAATAACGGCACGCGTTCCGGGCGGCGCAGCCCGGAAGGCGAGTACGGTGTTGTCTCGACAGGATAGCCCTCTGTCGCGAGACAGGTCGCGGCTTCATCGCGCGCAGCCTTGAGTGTGTTGACGCGCAAATCGAGGCTGGCGGGTTCCAGCAGGGCACGGCCCAGCGCGCCTGTCTCCGTGGCGCCATATTGATCCAGCAGGGCCGTGTACAGCCAATCCGGAAGATCCAGTTGAACCGCTGACGGTGCTGACTCAAGCGCGCAACGGCGAATCTGATCCGCCAGTGTTGTGGCATTGTTGGGGTATCCGCTCGCCGCCAGCGCGCGGGCGCTGACGCCCTGATAGGTGATGAGACAGGCAGCCACCAGGTCTTCGGCCGAGGGGATGCCTTCGTGATTCCCGGTGATGCAGAAGGCGAGCGAGCGCTTGCGACGCAGGCAGGCGTAGACGGTTTCGGCCACGGCACCGCGCTCGCGCATGCCCAGTTTTGAGTGGGCGCGAAAGTAGCGTTCCATGACGGCATCGGCCGGTGAGCGGCCAGCGACAATCTGACCAAGCAGTTCAGCGGCGGACTGGAAGAGTAACGGATTGGTCATGGATTTGGGCGAATGCCCGGTCGCTGAATAAAATGATTATTACTTATCATCATGGCCGCGACGACCGAGGCGGGCTGTGTAGGAAATTACTTCCCGTAGCGCTTGAGCAGATCGTTGTAGGCATCGATGCGCCGGTCGCGCAGGAACGGCCAGACGCGCCGGACTGCTTCGGTTCGTCCAAGATCCACGTCGGTGACCAGCACAGCAGCATCGCTGCCGGCCTCGGCGAGAAGTTCACCCTGTGGACCGGCCACAAAGCTCGTTCCCCAGAATTGAATGCCGGGGCTGGTTCCGGAGGGATCCGGCTCGTGGCCCACGCGATTGGCCACCACCAGGGGCAGTCCGTTGGCAATCGCATGGGAGCGCTGGATGGTTATCCAGGCATCGCGTTGCCGGTTTTTTTCCGCTTCGTTGTCACGTGGGTCCCAGCCGATCGCCGTGGGGTAGAGCAGCAACTCGGCGCCGTGCAGAGCCATGAGGCGCGCCGCTTCCGGATACCACTGGTCCCAGCAGACCAGTACTCCCAGTTTTCCGACCGCCGTCTGGATCGGGGTGAAGCCGAGATCGCCGGGTGTGAAGTAGAATTTCTCGTAGAATCCCGGGTCGTCCGGAATATGCATTTTGCGATAGGTGCCGGCGATCGTCCCATCGGCATCCAGTATCACGGCGGTGTTGTGGTAGACGCCGGCCGCGCGCCGCTCGAACAGCGAAGCCACCACCACAATTCCCAGTTCGCGCGCGATCTTGCCCAGTTGTTCGCTGCTCGGACCCGGTATCGGCTCGGCCTGGTCGAAACGCCGGACCTCTTCGGTCTGGCAGAAGTACACACCGGTATGCAGCTCCTGCAGCAGCACCAGTTGCGCACCGCGTGACTGGGCTTCGCGCAGGCCGCGGATGCTGCTCGCCAGATTGGCCTCGCGATCTTCGCTGCAGGTCTGTTGGACCAGTCCGACTTTCAAGTGCCTTGTCATGGAGGCTAATGGTAGCAGAGCGTGTGGTATTCCGTCCCGGTCACGTCACAGGCTTGACAATCGCCGGGTGCTCGCGGAATGTCATGGGCCCCATCCATTTCCCAGAATAGGAGCACAACAACATGAAACGCATCGCCCTGCTGGCTGCCCTGGCCCTGGTCACAACACCGGTATTGGCCTATCAGGTAACCGGACCGGTAGTTGAAGTGACCGATACCAAGATTGTCGTCGAGAAAGGCAAAGAGAAGTGGGAGATTGCCCGCACCCCGGGTACTGCCGTAAAGGGCGATCTCAAGAAAGGCTCCAAAGTGACCGTGGAATACACCATGAGCGCCGTCAAGATCGAAGTCAAAGACGACAAGAAGAAAAAATAACTAGGAGCGTTCATCTCAATCGGCCCGCCACAATTGGCGGGCCGATTTCAATCAGACACCGGGACCACGGCCGGCAACTGCATGGTGACGCAATGCAGGCTGCCGTGCTGGGAGATCAGCGGCAGGCAGTCAATGCCGATGACCTCACGATCCGGGAAGCAGGTTTGAAGTGTGCGCAGCGCCTCGTCATCGGCCGGGTCACGGTACGTCGGCACCAGCACGGCGTTATTGATAATCAGGAAATTGGCATAGGTTGCCGGCAGACGTGCACCGTCAATATCGTACTTGGCGGTTGGCCAGGGCAGCGGGACCAGCCGATAGGGTGACCCGCGCGTGGTCCGGAATGATTGCAACTCGGCTTCCATGCTCTTGAGCTCTTTGTAGTGCTCATCCTGAGGGTCAGTGCAGGACACATAGGCAATCGTGTCGGGATCGCACAGGCGCGCGAGGGTGTCGATGTGGCTGTCGGTGTCATCGCCGGCCAGATAACCGTGCTGAAGCCACAGAAAGCGGGTGATGCCGAGCAGCTCGGACAGTTGTTGTTCGAGCTGCTGGCGCGACAGCCGCGGATTGCGTGTCGGGGTCAGCAGGCACTGTGCGGTGGTGAGCAGTGTGCCGGAGCCGTCCACCTCGATCGAGCCACCTTCGAGGATCAGGTCGACATGTTCGATCGGCGTGTCGCCAAATGCGCCCTGGGCATGCAGACGACGGGTAATCCGGTTGTCGAGCTCGTACGCAAATTTCCCGCCCCAGCCGTTAAAATCGAAATCGAGCAGCGTCGCTTCCCCCTGGCACAGTACCGATATCGGACCGTGGTCGCGCGCCCAGGTGTCATTGGCCGATGCCACCCACAACCGGGTACGGTCCGGAGGAATGTTCGCGCTGCGCAGCTGACCTTCGACCTGCCGGCGAACCGATTCATCGTGACAGGCGATCAGCACAGTTTCGAAGCGGGCAATGGCCACGGCAATGGACACGAATACCGGCTCGACCTCGGACAACATCGGCGCCCAGTCGCTGCCGGCATGCGGCCAGGTCAGCATCACACCGCTTTGCGCGGCCCATTCAGGAGGCAGATAGGTACGGCAGGCGGGTAGGGGCATGGCGGTTCCGTCAGATGACGGCGCGCATCATACCGGTCGATGCCAACGCGACCAAGTGGTTTGACCCTGGCGGCGCGAGCCGTTTTAATGTGCGCCTTGTTTCGACTTGCAGGAGCTTGCCGATGTCGTTGATCCGTCCCTTTCCTGGCCTGCGCCCGGCACCCGGCCGCGCCGTCGACGTGCTGGCGCCGCCGTATGACGTGCTCAACACCGAAGAGGCGCGTGCCCGTGCCGCCGGCAAGCCATGGAGCTTCCTGCATATCTCCAAGCCTGAAATCGATTTGCCACCCGGGACCGATCCGTACAGTCCGGCGGTGTACGCCAAGGGCCGCGAGAATTTCGAGCGCCAGATTCGTGAGGGCGTATTGCAGCGCGACAAGGCACCCGGTTATTACGTTTACCGGCTGGTCATGGGCGCACATGCCCAGACCGGTCTCGTGGCGGTCGCCTCGGTCGCGGATTACGACATCAACCGTATCCGTAAACATGAGTTTACCCGTCCCGACAAGGAAGATGACCGTGTTCAACAGATTGATGCCCTCAATGCCCAGACCGGGCCGGTGTTTTTAACCTACCGGCGTTCGGCGGTCATCGACATGCTGGTTGAAGCGATCTGTGCCGGTGTCCCCGAGGTGGACGTGACGGCTGACGATGGTGTCCGCCATACCCTGTGGGTGGTGAGCGACGCCGGTCAGATCGACACCATCACGCGGACTTTCGATGCCATGGACTGCCTGTACATCGCCGATGGTCATCACCGCTCGGCCGCGGCATCGCGTGTCGCCGCGGCCCGAAAAGCCGCCAGCTCAAACCACAATGACGGGGAGTCGTACAATTATTTTCTATCTGTGATTTTCCCGGACAACCAGATGCAGATCATGGACTACAACCGTGTGGTCAGGGATCTGCAGGGTGTCAGTCGCGAGGCCTTTCTGCAGCGGGTGGCAGAGGCCTTCGAAGTGTTGCCGGAATCCTCCGCCGTGAAGCCGGAACGTGCCCACGAGTTCGGCATGTATCTACAGGGCCAGTGGCATCGGTTGCGGATCCGCCTTGACCTGATTCCGGTCAGCGACCCGGTGCGGCGGCTTGATGTGAGTCTGCTGCAAGAGAACCTGCTGGCGCCGATTCTCGGCATTGGTGATCCACGCCGTGACAAGCGCATCGACTTCATTGGCGGAATCCGCGGTCTCAAGGAGCTGGAGCGGCGCGTCGATTCCGGCGAAATGGCTGTGGCCTTCTCGATGTATCCGACCTCGATTCACGACATGATGTCGGTCGCCGACGCCAACCAGGTGATGCCGCCCAAGTCCACCTGGTTCGAGCCCAAGCTGGCCGATGGACTGGTGTCGCACGTCCTCGACTGATGGCTAGCGTTTACCGCCACCGCCGGCGGCGCGCATGATCCGGTCCAGCTGGCGGGTACTGAGAAAACGCTTCAGCCAGGCGAACAGGTGCGAGGGCACCGTGACCGGATAGCGTGGCCGTGGGCGACGCGCTTCCAGTGCGTGAATCACTTTTTCCAACACTGCCTCCGGTGGCAGGGTGAACGGCAGCGGTTTGGTGCTCCCGAGCCGTGACCGCACACGCTTGTAATATTCCCGGTGTGCCGAGTGTTCGGCATCGATAAACCGCTCAAATGCCCGTTGCGCATTGGCGCGGAAGCGGCTGGTAATTGGACCCGGTTCAATCAGCACCACCTCGATGCCCGTGGCGTGCAGCTCCAGGCGCATGGTGTCGGCCAGCGCCTCGACGGCGTACTTGGCGGCACTGTAGGCGCCGCGATAGGGAATGCTGGAATAACCGAGCACCGAACTGATCTGGATAATGCGGCCGCTGCCCTGGGCGCGGAACACCGGTATCAGCAGGTTCGTGAGTTCCTGCCAGCCAAAGACGATGGTCTCGAACTGGGCCCGCAGTGCGTCGCGTGGCAGGTCTTCAACCGCTCCAGGCTGTCCATAGCCGCCGTTGTTGATGAGCGCCAGCAGCTTCCCGTCACAGCGACGCAGCGTCTCGGCAGCCCCGGCGCGAATCGATTCACTGGAGTCGAGATCGAGCACATAGCTTTCCAGCCCTTCGGCCTCGAGGCTGGCCACGTCCTGCGGCTGCCGGACCGTGGCAAATACTCGATAACCACGGGCCTTCAGTCCCAGGGCCAGGCAGCGGCCGATGCCGCTGGAGCAACCGGTAATCAGGATGTTCGGCGGGTTCATGCTTGAGTCACGGTTTTTGGTGGTTCAGTTTAACCCAGCATTCGCGAATCCGGTTGACGACACGCGGGTCTGCCGGAAGCCCGGTCAATCGTTTACAATGTGGCCATTGCCCGCAGGCCCGGATCAACCTTCCATGAGCTCACCATTGCGTGTCGGGGTAGTCGGCGTCGGCTATCTTGGAAAATTCCATGCCAAGATCTATTCGGCCCTGCCGGGGGTCACGCTCGTCGGTGTGGTGGATGCCAACGCCGATACCGCTGAAAAAATAGCCGCTGAATATCGCACCAGCGCCTATGCCAGACCCGAAGACCTGCTCGGCAAGGTCGATGCGGTCAGCGTGGTGGTGCCGACCATTAATCACCTCGATGTAGCCCGCCCGTTTCTTGAAAGCCGTGTACACATGCTCATGGAGAAACCGATTGCCCCGAGCTATGAAGAAGGACGGCAGATCGTCGAGCTGGCCGAGAAGGCCGGTGTAACGTTTCAGGTCGGGCACCTCGAGCGTTACAACGCCGGCTTCATGGCGCTGGTGCAGCGTGTGACCGGACCGCGTTTTATCGAGGCGACCCGCATCGGCGGCTTCTCGGAACGTGCCACCGACGTGGATGTGGTGACCGACCTCATGATTCATGATCTCGACCTGGTCATGGCACTGGTCCAGTCGCCGATCCGCGAGTTGCGTGCGACCGGAGTGCCGGTGCTGACCGAGCACGTGGATATTGCGAATGTGCGTCTCGAATTCGAAAGCGGCGCCGTGGCCAACGTGACGGCCAGTCGCGTATCGGCCAAGAAGCAGCGCCGTATTCGTGTGTTCGGCAAAAATAGTTACCATGCCCTCGACTTTGCCGAACAGCAGGTCGAGGAAGTCATTGCCCATCCGCATCCGGGCGGTGGCCGGCCGGAGATCAAGGCCGAAAAACTCGCCATTACCCCGACCCCGCCACTCGATGCCGAGCTGGCCGACTTCATAAATACTGTGCGCGCTCAGCGCCCGCCACTGGTCGATGGCCGTACCGGCCTCGAAGCGCTGCGCGTCGCGCTCATGGTAAAGGAGAAAATGTCCGCATGACCGCCGTGACCGCTGTTCCGTTTCTTGACCTGAGCGCGCAGTTCAAAGACCTGGAAGCCGAATGGCTGGAGATGATCCGCGTCAGCGGCGCCAAGGGAAGTTTTATTCTCGGGCCGAACACCGTCGATTTCGAGAAGGAGTTTGCCGCCTACGTCGGCGTCAAGCACGCCATTGGCGTGGCGAATGGCACCGACTCACTGTATCTTTCGCTGCGGGCCCTGGGCATCGGACCCGGTGATGAAGTGATTACCACACCGTGGACCTTTTTTGCCAGCGCCGAATCGATCAGCATGGTCGGCGCCATCCCGGTATTTGCCGATATCCGTCCGGACACCTACTGCATTGATGCAGACAGCATAGCCCGGCGCCTGTCATCGAAAACCAGAGCCATCATGCCCGTGCACATATTCGGCCATGCCTGTGACATGGGGGCGATTATGCAGATCGCCAAAGACCGCAAGCTGGCGGTGATCGAAGACTGCGCACAGTCATTTGGCGCGCGAGCCGGCGGCCGGGTCACCGGCTCGATCGGCGATACCGGCTCATTCAGTTTCTATCCAACCAAGGTGCTGGGTGGTTTTGGTGACGGCGGGATGATTACCACCAACCGCGATGACCTGAACGAACATATCCGCCGGCTGAGGAATCATGGCGCGATGAAGCCTTTTATTCACACCGAGATCGGCATGAACTCGCGGCTCGACGAGATCCAGGCGGCGGTATTGCGCCTGAAGCTGCGCACCATTGACCGCGATATCGCCGGACGGCGATCGGTGGCGAGCGACTATACGAAGCAATTTGCCGGAACTGCAGTCAAGTCGCCGGTGGCACAAACACCGGACGCCCATGCCTACAATCTCTATACTGTGCGCCTGCCGAAACGTGATGCGGTTCGCGAGGCACTGACCGCGGCGAACATCGGTACCAGTTTTTGTTATCCGCAGGGCCTCCACCTGCAGGATGTCTACCGGCACCTGGGCTATAAACCGGGTGATCTTCCGGTGTGCGAACAGGCCAGCACCGAAGTGCTGTCGCTGCCAATTTATCCACGCATGCCCGATACGCATATTTCCCGGGTGTGTGAAGTGATTCTGTCCAGCGTGTGAACCCGACGATTCGGGCGATAGCGGATCAGTCAACAATCCGGAAGCAGAGTCGGTTATCGCGGATAAACTCCAGCAGATAGCGATAGGCCTGTGGATTGGCATCCTGCAATCGAGCGTCCACCACCAGGCACTTGTGGCCTTCAATAAACTGGGTTTGCAGAAACGCAATCTGGCGTCGTCGGCGGTCCTGCCCGGCGAAACGATGCGTTGAGGCCCGACGGTCGGCACCGTATGCAGTAACCGTGTCGATCAAGCGCTCCATCCAGTCACTGGGACGGAAACGACTGCCATCCTCCGTTTGACCTTCAACAATCAGTTGCGAGAATGGTTCTGATAACCGGTCGGTCATGCAACGGATCCGTGTCGGGTTCGTTGAATGGCTTCATCGAGACTCGCCACACCGACAGCGTGCATCTTGTCTGCCAGTCCAGAGACAATGTGGTGCACGACATCCGGACCACGATAGATCAGCGCTGAATAGATTTGTATCAGGTCGGCGCCGGCCACCAGCTTCTCCCAGGCATCCTCTGCGGTGAAAATTCCGCCAACGCCGATGATCGGAATCCGTCCGTGCAGGGTGGCGTACAACCGCCGGATCACCCGGGTGGAGAGCGGTTTCAGCGGCAGTCCCGACAGGCCACCGGTTTCGCGGGCCAGCGGCTCGGAATCCAGTCCCGGCCGCTGAGTGGTTGTGTTTGTCGCGATCACCGCGTCGAATTGATGGGTCAACAGCAAACCGGCAACCGCATCAATGGAGGCCTCATCCAGATCTGGGGCAATTTTGAGCGCAAGCGGGACGCGGCGGTCATGTGAAATCGCCAGTCGCTCCTGCTCGTCGCGCAGCCCGGCCAGCAAGGCATCGAGCGCATTGGCTTCCTGAAGGTCACGCAGACCGGGAGTGTTGGGCGATGAAATATTGATCGTGATGTAGTCCGCATAGGGATACACGGCCCGCATCCCGGTCAGGTAGTCATCAATAGCCCGGTCAGCCGGGGTGTCCTTGTTCTTGCCCAGATTGACACCGATCAGCCCATGACGTTGTGTGCGCCGAAGGTTGACCAGGAAGGTATCGAGCCCGCCACTGTTGAAACCCATGCGGTTGATGATCGCCGTGTGCGTGGTCAGCCGAAACAGGCGTGGGCGTGGATTACCCGGCTGTGGACGGGGGGTGACGGTACCGAGCTCGACAAAACCAAAACCGATGTCGTGGAAGCCGCTGGCGCAGCAGGCCTCCTTGTCGAGTCCGGCTGCGAGGCCGACAGGGTTGGGAAACCGCAGGCCCATGACATTGACTGGAAGTTCCGGAATCTTCGCCGCCAGCAGCCGGCGTGCCAGAGCCATGGCACCGGGGAACCGCGAGCCGGCATGCAGCAGCCCAAGGGTGAGCCGGTGGCTCGTTTCGGCATCGAGGGTGAACAGCAGCGGTCGGATCAGCCGGTACAAGCTCGATTCTCGGCAGGGGAGTCGACAGAGTATAGCGGATTACGTGCCGTGATCGCCCCGGTATCGTTCACGGAAGATTCTCGGCAATGGCTAGCCGAGTCACGCCGGACATCGATCTCGAATGGTCAAGATGCTGTTCAGTGCGCCGGGCCATTTCGGGAAGGGAGCGACTGCTCCTCCATGGATAATGGTCGGCTGGCCGTATGGCATTGAGCTTCAAGCGCAGAAAATGACGATTACGCTCGTTTGGCGCCGATTGCCGCGTTTACGGTAGAATTCACGTTTTGCGCCCGCAGTCTCCGGAGACCGGCATGACCCGCAAACTCAATAAATTCAGTTCCCGCATCACTGAGCCCAAATCGCAAGGGGCCTCGCAAGCCATGCTGTACGGTACCGGACTCAGTCATGAAGATATGGGTAAAGCCGAGGTAGGTATCGCCTCGGTCTGGTGGGAAGGAAACACCTGCAACATGCATCTCAATGATCTTGCCGCCAAGGTGAAGGAAGGGGTCGTAGCGGCCGATCTGGTAGGCATGCGATTCAATACCATCGGAGTCTCCGACGGGATTTCCATGGGCACCGACGGTATGTCGTATTCGTTGCAGTCGCGCGAAATCATCGCCGATTCCGTGGAGAGCGTGGTGGCCGCCCAATGGTACGATGCGCTGGTCACGATCCCGGGTTGCGACAAGAATATGCCTGGCTGCCTGATGGCCATGGGTCGCCTCAATCGTCCGTCACTCATGATATATGGCGGTACCATCAAGCCAGGGCACTGGCATGGCGCCACGCTCGATATTGTCTCGGCCTTCCAGAGTTACGGTGAGTTTATCGCCGGCAAGATCAGCGAAGAATCGCGTGAGGGCATCGTCGAACATTCCTGCCCGGGCGCCGGCGCCTGTGGCGGTATGTATACGGCCAATACCATGGCCAGCGCCATTGAGGCGTTGGGCATGTCGTTGCCATACAGTTCCTCGACGCCGGCGGTCGACCCCGGCAAGCTTGCCGAATGTCTGAATGCCGGGGTGGCCATTCGCAGGCTCCTCGAACTCGATCTCAAACCGCGTGACATCATGACGCGCGCGGCCTTCGAGAACGCCATGGTGGTGGTGATGGCGCTTGGTGGATCGACCAATGCCGTACTGCACCTGATTGCCATGGCACGTGCGGTCGATGTGCCGCTCGCCATCGATGACTTCCAGAAGGTTTCGGACCGCATCCCGTTTATTGCCGATCTCAAGCCGAGTGGTAAATACGTCATGGAGGACCTGCACAACGTGGGCGGCGTACCGGCGGTGATGAAGTATCTCCTCGAGAAGGGCTTGCTCGATGGTTCGTGCATGACGGTCACCGGCAAGACGCTCGCCGAAAATCTGCGTGATGTACCGGCCCTCAAGTCCGGTCAGGACGTCATCCTCCCGCTGGAAACGCCGATCAAGGATTCCGGTCATATCCGCATTCTCAAGGGCAGTTTTGCTCCCGGCGGAGCGGTCGCCAAGATCACCGGCAAGGAAGGCCTGAAGTTCTCGGGTCCGGCACGCGTCTATGACAGCGAGGAAGACATGCTGAAGGGCGTGGAGCGCGGCGAGATCCGCAAGGGTGAGGTGATCGTCATCCGCTATGAGGGACCCAAGGGCGGCCCCGGCATGCCGGAGATGCTCACTCCGACATCGGTCATTATGGGTGCGGGACTCGGCAAGGACGTCGCCCTGATTACCGACGGACGATTCTCGGGCGGGTCGCATGGTTTTATCATCGGCCATGTTGTGCCGGAAGCGCAGGAAGGAGGACCGATCGCACTGGTCCGGAATGGGGACATCATTTCCATCGATGCCGAACGAAACACGCTTGATGTCGATCTGCCGGAGACCGAGTTAAGCGCGCGTCGCGTGTCCTGGACCATGCCGCCCTACAAGGCGATGCGTGGCACACTCTACAAGTTCATCAAAAATGTCAAAAACGCGAGTGAGGGATGCGTAACCGACGAATGAAGGATGAGGGACCCGGATCAGCCCTTGATCAGGAGAGCGGTGTCGGGAGGTGGGTAGTGGTTATAGCCATCATCTGCGCCATGTGGCTGACAGCAATGGTGGTGATCAGCGACCTTGGCTTGCAATACAAAACACCGAAGCGAATCCCGAACTGGAAACCGGACCTGGAACACCAGGTGAATCCGGGCGCTCAGTGAACAAGATAGGTCTTTTGTGGATTCTCGTGCTGTTCGTGTCTGAACACTTCAATACCCTGAATCTGCTTGTAGCCGAGCAACAGCGAGAGCTTGTGAATCAGGGTGCGCCAGTTAAGTGAGTCCACGCGCTTGCGGAGCAGTTCGTTTAGCTGACCACCCAGCTGCTCCACTTCATGATCCAGCCGTGGCAGGGTGCGGAAATAGCCATAGGCCGTGATCGCAGAAACCAGTGCCGCGAGCTTTGGAAACCAGCCGAATTCCGGAACCGTGAGCCACAGCGCGCCGCTCACCGCCAGTGCGGCCAGCGACACAGTGCCTGCGTGCAGGTGGTTGCGCCGCCGTTTGCGATTTTCCGCCTTCAGCTGCCTGATCTTTTGTTCGGCGTCTCGCGAGGCAACCGTATGCTGGTAGTGCATGCCACGCAGCATGATCAGCACGCGTATCAGTCGTTCCGAATGGTGGGGATTCTCGATTCCAAACGAGTGAATGGCATTTTCCAAGGATTCCTGGAAGTCGCGATTGTGCGCAGCATCCAGGGGTTCCTCGTAGATATCCGCGCTGTGCTTGATGAGGTCGCGCAGTTCCAGCACTTCAGCCACACTGATGGGAAACCGCAGCGACAAGATCCGGGTGTAGAAATCCGGAAAGTCACGAATGGTCAGCGAAAAGCCGCTGAGAGTGTCCGTATTGGTGTTAACGGCCATCGGCCTGGCGCTCCTGCAGTTCCTGATGCCGGTATATTTGTGAATTATATCAAATTTGCTGACAGTTGCAGGCGATAAAGCCAAACATTATTTCAATGATGGCAAGCAAAATGAACGACAAGAGAAGTTGAATGCCTCTTACAAGCACCGCAGCCCGTATGATTGGGGGGGCACCAGAAGGTCAGGTGCGGCGCAGGTTCAGGTTCAGGCTGTCACGCAGCGCCGAGAAATCCCCGGTGCAGAGAGTGAGTGTTGGCAGATTGTTGCTATCAGCCACAAAGGCGTAACCGCAGCGGCAGCGCGTAGTATTGTTCGGGACACTTGATGTGCAGTTTGGGCAGCATTTCTCGTCAAGCGCCTTGATATTGGAGATGGCCTGTTGGGCGCGAGCCGATTGTTCCGCACGGAAAGCCGGCGGCGGAACGGATCCCGTATTCGATTTGGTTTCAGGCTCTTCCTGAGGCGCCATCTGCGCAAAACGGTCTGCACGCTCACGAGCTTTTGCCTGCTTGATGGATTCGAGAACGGATGCTGCCCGTGCGGCACTGATCAGGGGCGAAGTCGGTATGCTGTCCGGTTTTGTAACTGGCTTCCTGACAGGTTCCGCTTCAATGACCGGGCTGACGACTGCGACGGGTGGCATGGAGGGCGGGGCAGCTACCGGTTTATCTGCGGTGACGGATGCGCTGATGGATACCATGGAAGCGGGGGCGGGCTTGATTTCCTGATCTACAGCGATGGGTTGTGGCTTAGCCGCTACGGGTGCCGCTACCGGCAGACTGGGAATCGGCTCCGGCCGCTTGGGCAGTGCTGCCTGCAGTGCACGGATCTTGGCGCGCTGTTCGTTGAGGTCCGCCTCCAGTGACTTGGCCACTTCCTGGGCCAGTTCAGCGTCAGCCGCCTTTCTGGTGTCATCCGGAAGAAGTGCGAACTCTGACAAGGCGGTACGTGCTGCTTCGTGGGCTTGCGCTGACCGTGCGGCGAGATAATTCTCGTAAAGTTCTTCGTCGCGCAAGGTTGCTTCCAGCGAATTGTCCGAACTACCCTCACCCTGATGAGAAGCAAAGGCATATCCGCACTCGCAGCACTCGGTTGTCACCGATATGATGGAGGCGCACGCCGGGCAGATTTTCTGGAAGATGCTATGGGCCACACTCATGGCAAGTCGTTGATAATCCTAGGCTGTAGTGTCAAGCTGTGCTGATGGGTAAGTATCGATGCAAACTGCGGAAAGCATAGCAGGAGGCAGCCCAACACGCATTCGCTAACGATATTTGGACTCACATCCCCGATAGACGGTTTTCACTGAATTTTTGGATATCGATGTGTCACAGCGCAGCAAAAATTTTAATAAATAAATACACTACAATGGGTTACATAAAGAATTGAGTAAATTACCTGAATATTTAGCTCCCGAATCAGGTCTTCAGGTATTCGGAAGCCAGAGTGATCGAGAAGCCACGCGCTTTCTGGCCTTTTGTGCCGATCGGCTACTTCATCTGCTGCGGCCATTGCCGGGTGAACGGCTTCTGGACGTCTCTGCCGGTAACGGCATATTCACAGTTGCCGCCGCCCAAGCCATGCAGCCATCCGGTCGCATCACGGCGATAGATTTGTCAGAGCAGTTGCTGACAGGTCTTGAAGCGAAGATCCGCCAGTTCGGGATCGACAACGTCGATGTACATCGCATGGATGGCGCTCATACCGATTTCAGGCGTGGGTATTTTCACCATGTGGTTTGCTCGCTCGGCCTGCACCGTTTTCCGGATTTGTCACAGGCTTTTCGGGAGTGGCACCGGGTGTTGCGCCCGCATGGCCGCCTGGCCTGTGCCAGCTTCCGGATGGAGGCGTTCCAGCCGCAGTTGGGCATGCTGGCGCAAAGACTGGCCAGCATCGGTCACAAGGTTGAAATTCCCTGGCGACAGACGAGCGACATCCCGATGCTTGAATCGATAATCATCGAGTCCGGCTATTCAGATGTAACGTTTCAGGAAGCGCAACTGGGTTACCATCTACCGTCCCCGGAACAGTGGTGGGAGGTCATCGAGAACAGCCCGCTGCAGGTATGGCTGCAACCACTGTCCTTCGCGGATCGCAGCCAGCTCAGGACCGGGCACCTGGCCGAAGTGGCAGAAATACAGGGTGACAAAGGGCTGTGGCTGAGCGTACCGGTGCTGCTGGTGCTGGCCCGGAAACGCTGAGGCTGCATCGTGCCTGCGTTCCCAGTTCGGTGACTCCTTAGCGTTGTCGGGATCGCAGGAGGGGTTGATAGCGTTTCAGATTGGCCCGCAACGTGACTCTCAACGAGTGCCAGGGATCACGCCAGGCAAGACCTGGTTGCATCAGCCCATGGCACAGTTTCAGCAGTCCGGATATGTCATCAAGGTGGACAATCTCCGGAGCGGGCCCTCCTGTACGGCTGTTCTTGCCGGGTTTGGATCTGGAACCAGACTGATCCATTTGTTCGTTATGGTAGTTGCCCAGCGGGATTGAAATCCCAATAGCTGGTAATCGCCAGGCGGTGGCGGCCGTGGCTTCGCAGGTGCCGCCATCCATCACGCGCCGCTGATGTTGTCCAGGCAAGAGTTGTTCAGCCACATGCGTTAGCACGCGCAGGGCATCCGGATTGAACACCGTTCTTCTGTCGCCGAGGCGGATAACCGGGCCGCGCCCGATCACGGCATTCGGTAGGGCGCGCGAAGTTTCCAGACTCACGGCGATAACCGGCCGTCGTGCAGTGCGGAGCCAGTCGAGCTGCAGGTGCGCGACGGCCCCAACAAACCCAACTTCCTCACCTCTCGTCAGCAGACCAAGAAACGGCACATTCCGGCGCGGGCGTCTGGTGAAAAGCTGGATAGCCGTATCGACAATGGCGAATACCCCGACGAGGTCGTCGGCAGCCTTGGTATAGAGGCGTTTCCCGGAGCGCCAGACGGGGGCACGAAATTGGAAACCACCAAAGTACTGCGTGGCCGGACCGAGGTCGGCTAATGGCCTGTCGAGCCGCAATACCGCGCGGTCAAGGGCATGAGCGGAGTCCAGCAGCTCCGGATGTTCCAGTATGCCGGCTCCAGTCACGCCGGCCGCATTGGCCAGCCACAACCGGCTGCCGCGCAGGTATTTGGTCGGCGAGCCCCCGTACCATTTCACGAGCAGGCGCAGGGGAGACAGCCACTGTATGCCATGGAAACCGGGATGATCCATGTGGGCAATGAACAGTCGTACCGGCTCCTGACTTGGCTGCCGGATCAATCGGCGATATTCCGGCGGGGAAGCACAACCCACAACGAGGTTGCCGACCGGATCCAAAAAGTAGGGTATCTGCCGACGCTCAAAGAGCGATTGCACAAAATCCATTACCGCCGCTTCCCGAAACGGTGCCGTCGGCAGCGTCAGAATCTGGTGCAGCATTTTTTCTTGACGGCTGTTCATCACCGCAAACTATATCGGCTAATCACCGTCACCGACAGGCTTGCCTGTGCAGCCTGGTGGATGTCTGGCATCCGATTATCTTGCAATCCGGATTGCACCGCAGGTACAGTGGGTCAGGACGATTCACGCACGGGGAACGGCATGAATACCTCTTCTTTCCAGGCAGACCGACGCACCAGCCGACGCATGCCCGTGACGGTTAACGCGGTGTTGTACTACAACAGCCTGATGTTGCCCGGCTGTGAAATCCGCGATCTCAGTCCGGATGGAGCCTTTATACTCACGGATGGTCAGTTTCTTCCCGATCAGGCGCAGATCGACGTGGCGCTTCCTCAGTTCTCGCCCAAGGGGCTTCCCGGCCGAATACCAGCGCAGGTCATTCGAAGCACCGGTGAGGGTGTTGGTGTACGCCTATTGCCGGGCAGCCCGGCGATCATGCGCAGCCTGGTCGAGATGTTCTACAGTTTGCCAGCCTAGAGCGGGTCAATCCGTACCATCAACCGACTGTCTTCGGCCGTACGCTGATCGCGCGACGCCAGTATCTGCCGATTGACGTCATTGCTGTGTTCGACTAAACCGCCAAGGTCCACCCACTCCCCCGGCCTGACGACGATTTCGGTTTGCAGTTCCATGAACTGGATTACCCGGTTCCCCTGGTCTGTGCGAAATACCAGGCGAGGATTGATTCTCAGGTGTATGCGATCGCCCTGCATGCGCGGCCAAACATCAAATCCGGTGGAGACGTCGTACACGTGAGCCGTGTCCACGGCCGCGAGGCGTTGTCCGGCCAGATGAAGATATGGCTGGACCTGTGGAAGCGATTCGCCCACCCGTAGCGTGGCGTATCCTCCATCGTGCACCAGTAAAGACAGATCAGAGCGACTCCGGCTCGTTGAAGTCGTCCGATTGGTTCGGAGGGTCACATGGCCATGCTCGCCGTTCCTTCGAATCGTGGCATCTCCAGGATTGGCTCGTGACTCGTTGTTGATGACGATACGTGTCTGATCTTTTTGCCACACACCGCTGACCCCTTGCTGCTGATCGGTCATGTCGCGATTTACCCCCTGGCGCACGCTGATGCGCAGATTGCGGCGCGCCGTGTCCATTTGCGCTATCAGATTTTTCAGGTGTGACTGACGCTGGGGCGAGGCTTGAAGAATGAGGCGGGTATCGTAGGCGGTGATACGTTCTCCAGACTCAAGGTGGGGTTGCAGCGCGGTGATAAGCTCATCGGGCAGACGATGTTTCAGCGGAATTACCGTGATGCCGGACTCTGCCAGCGAGTTCAATGGATGGATCGTCGCCAGCAGCAGTAGCATGAGGCCGGCGGCTGGGATGATCCGGACCGGCTGAACAACTCGGCAAAGAAACTTAGAAACGCCGCGCATCCACCAGATGCTTCTGCCAGAACGGGTCGTTGAGCGAATCGATCCGAACGCGCTTGCCACTCGATGGTGCGTGGACAAACCGATCGCGCCCCAGATAGATCCCGACATGCGATGATCGTTTGCCTTCCTGATCGAAAAACAACAGATCGCCACGCCCCAGCCGGGACAATGAGACTTTGCGGCTGGAAGCACGCTGCGATTGGGTGCTGCGCGGAACTTCCAGTCCGGCGCGTTGATAGCTGAAGTACACCAGGCCGCTGCAGTCAAATCCCTGTGGTGAGCGGCCACCGTACCGATACGGTTTCCCGACCATCGACGCGGCAATATCGGAGGCCTGCACGGCGGAACGACGGCTCGGTGTATCTGTCACCGGGTCGCTGGCGCAGCCGGCCGTGAGCGTGGCCGCCACGAGCAGGACCGGCGTCCAGCTCCGCATCAGCGTACAAGCCTGACTGATCACAGACGAAAGCCGTGTAGCCCGGCGATGGGATCGGATGAATCCCAGATCTGCTCGAACCGCTGCACATGGGGCGCTGCGACTCGTGGTGCCGCCAAATCCAGGGTGGCATCCACAAGACGGATATCCGTTTGCAAAAGACAGCTGTCGCGGTCGGCCAGAACAAACATTTCGGCAAGCCCGCGGTGTGCATCGCCCAACCGCCGGATATGCAGCAGATCGGAGTATCGGCGCGTCAGTTCCACCAGGCGTGGACAGTACGCCAGCATCTGTTCAGTGTCCTCGATGACGATACGGGCACGGTTGCGGGGATGGCGAGCCAGAAAATGCCCAATGGCTTCTCCCATGGCAGCGCTGTTCCAGATGCTGATTTCAAGCGCAGGCGTAGCAACGGCAAGCTCGTGACGTGCCGCTTTGACCAGTTCCAGATGCGCTTCTCGCAGCGACTCACGGTTCTGGAGGTGGCGATGTTCCGGGGTGGTTGGATTGAGAATATGCCGTTCATTCATCGTGTTGGGCCTGAAATCGGCGAAATCCTGACTAACCAGCTAGACTTATTGGTGGTAGTAGTGAAAGTATAGCCTTGTTCCACCCAAGACCAAGGAGGTGCTGCATGGAATCCATCATCCGCTTCACGCTGTTGCTGGCTGCTGCGCTTTACATGAGTTGGGGTTTGGCGCTGGTGCTGGCGCCGGAAATGAGTCACGCCATCATCAGTTACGGACCGTATGACCCCACTACCACAGCCATGTTCGGCGCCGCCATGATCGGCATGATGATCATGTTCGTCATCGCTGCCTATGACCCAGAACGGGAGATCGTCCGAGCCCTCGCGGCGGGTCTGGTGGTAGTTGGGTTTACCGCGGCGTATCTGATCTTTATTGCCAAGGCCATGCCGTTGCGGCCGCTTACGGTGATCAGCCTTGTGGTTGATCTGGCCGCCTGCGCCACACTGTTTCTGATGGAGGCCCGTCTGGACCTGCGCAAGCAGAAGCCCAAAGTCCGTCGCGGCAGTACCGGGGCGCGTCGCCGACCAGCCCGTGCCTGAAGCCTGATTGCAGAGCAGCCCCCTCCGGCGCTTCGCCGGAGGGGGCTATTTCAGCCGCTTGATCGCTGTTGCCTGACTGGCGGCGTTTCCTGCATAGCTCGCCGGTGTTAAGGCCAGCAGGTCTGCCTTGGCCTGCTCCGGAATGGCCAGTGACTGAATAAACCTTGCCAGAGTTTCGCGGGTCATGCCCTGTTTGCCGCGTGTCAGTTCCTTGAGTTTTTCATACGGATTTTCCACCCCGAATCGGCGCATCACGGTTTGCACCGGTTCAGCCAGTACTTCCCAGTTGGCGTCGAGATCCTGCAACAAGCGATTCTGGTCAACTTCGAGCTTGCCGATGCCACGCAGGCAAGAGTCGTAGGCCAGCAGTGAATAGCCAAAGGCCACACCCAGATTGCGTAGTACCGTAGAGTCTGTCAGGTCGCGTTGCCAGCGTGATACCGGCAGTTTGGCGGCCAGGTGCTCGAACAATGCATTGGCCAGCCCAAGGTTGCCCTCGGAATTTTCGAAGTCGATTGGATTGACCTTGTGCGGCATCGTGCTGGAACCCACCTCACCGGCCTTGACCTTCTGCCGGAAGTAGCCGAGCGAGATGTAGCCCCACACATCGCGATTGAAGTCGATCAGAATCGTATTGAAACGCGACACGGCATGAAAGATCTCGGCCATATAGTCGTGCGGCTCAATCTGGGTCGTGTACGGGTTCCACGCGAGTGACAGACTGGTGACAAATTCGCGCGCCTTCGCTGGCCAATCGAGTTCCGGATAGGCGACAAGGTGTGCGTTATAGTTGCCAACGGCGCCATTCATCTTGCCGAGCAGCTCCACGGCGGCGAATTGCTGGCGTTGGCGCCGGAGCCGATAGCTGACGTTGGCCATTTCCTTGCCGAGGGTCGTGGGCGAGGCCGGCTGGCCATGGGTGCGGGCAAGCATCGGCATACTGGCATGTTTAATGGCGAGGTCATCCATGGCCGCGATCAGTTGGTCCATGATCGGCAACAGGATGTCACCGCGCCCGTGTTTGAGCATCAGCGCGTGTGACAGGTTGTTGATGTCTTCGGACGTGCAGGCGAAGTGAAAGAACTCGCTGACCCTGGCGATCTCGGGATTCGATCTGATTTTTTCCTTGAGGAAATACTCCACGGCCTTCACGTCATGATTGGTGGTGGCTTCAATTTCCTTGATGCGTCGGGCGTCAGCCTCGGAAAAGTTTGTGGCAATGGACTCCAGGGCGGTGCGCGCCGCTATCGAGAAGGCCGGCACCTCCTTGAGCTCGTTCCAGTCGGCGAGCGCGAGCAGCCAGCGGATCTCCACCTCCACCCGGAAGCGGATCAGCCCGAATTCGCTGAACAGGGCGCGCAGCGGGGCGATCTTCTTCTCGTAGCGGCCATCAAGTGGAGAGAGTGCGGTGAGCGGGGAGAGGGCAGGCGTGTCGGTCATTGTGATCGTTGTTCCGGCGGCCAGGGATCGGTGGCTATTTTACCAGAGTGTCCGTCATCATTCAGGCGCCGGTCGATAATACCGCCGCCCAGGCATACCCTGCCGTCGTAGAACACGACAGATTGTCCCGGAGTGACTGCTCGTTGCGGGGCATGGAATCGCACATCCGCGATGCCGCCTCGAAGTTCGTCGATGGCACATGGCTGATCAGCCTGACGGTAACGTACCTTGGCGGCACAGTTCAGGGGCACGGAGGGCGGGTGTCCGGCCACCCAATGCAACTGGCTGGCCAGCAAGGCGGAATTGAACAGTGCGGGATGGTTCTCACCCTGTTCGACATACAGGATGTTACGATCAATATCTTTGTCGACGACATACCAGGGCAGGCCCTCGCCACCGATCCCGAGGCCCTGGCGCTGGCCGATCGTGTAATACATCACGCCCTCGTGCCGACCTTTGAATTCTCCGGCCAGGGTGCGCATCTCGCCCGGTTGGGCCGGGAGGTAGCGTTTAAGAAAGTCGCGAAAATCTCGCTCACCGATAAAACAGATGCCGGTCGAATCCTTGCGATCGTAATTTGGCAAGCCGGCATCGCGCGCCAGTGCACGCACTGCCGGTTTGGTCAGGTGGCCGACGGGAAACAGTGACTTGGCCAGTTCACGTTGTCCAAGTGTGTAAAGAAAGTAGGTTTGATCCTTATTGGGGTCGGCACCCCTGATCAGCTGATAGTAGTCATTTGTGCTCTGAATCTGCGCGTAGTGGCCCGTGGCAATCCGGTCGGCACCGAGTGCCATGGCATGGTCAAGGAACGCGTTGAATTTGATTTCCTTGTTGCACAATACATCCGGATTGGGCGTGCGACCGGCACGGAGTTCATCCAGAAAATACTGAAACACCCGGTCCCAATATTCGCTGGAGAAATTGATGGTCTGTAACGGTATGGCCAGGATCTCGCAGACGGCACGCACCACCTTGAGATCTTCTTCGGCAGTGCAGTGGCCGACACTGTCGTCTTCCTCCCAGTTCTTCATAAACAGGCCGGTCACCTGGTGACCATGCTGTTTGAGCAGCAACGCCGCGACCGCCGAATCGACACCGCCGGAGAGACCAACTACGACGTGCGCCATGGTCAGGGCGCCGGTACGGGCGCGTACTCCTTGAGCAGGTCGAGCGGGTAGCAGGTGCCGGCCAGATAGTCGTCGAGGCACCGTCCGACTTGCGGGCTGCGGTGACGCATGTGTTCGGCACGGATTTCATCCGGCGTCAGCCACAGGGCGCGCAGGCAGCCGTGATCGAGTGCGCGTCCCGTTTCTTCATGCAATGCGCGGGCAATAAAGGCAAAGCGCAGGTAGGTGATGGGCTTGGACGGATGTAGCCAGCGATACACGCCCAGCAGGGCGGTGGGTTCGATATGCCAGGCGGTTTCTTCGAGTGTTTCGCGAATGACCGCGTCGATCAGTGTTTCGCCTTCATCGAGATGGCCGGCGGGTTGGTTGAGCACGACCGCGCCGTCGGCTTCCTCCTCGACCAGCAGGAATTTTCCGTCGCACTCGACGATCGCCGCCACCACCACGTTCGGTTTCCAGATCATAAGTCGATTGTATCAGTGCCGAATCGGCTTCGCGCCACTCACCAGGCAATAGCCCATTGATTCGGTAGGGGCCGACGGCGATCCGCACGAGCCGCAGGGTGGGATAGCCCACAGCGGCCGTCATGCGCCGTACCTGGCGATTGCGGCCTTCGGTGATAGTTAGCTCAACCCAGCAGGTGGGAATATGAAGGCGAAAGCGCACCGGGGGATCGCGAGGCCACAGCACCGGTTCGGGAATGACGCGCACCTGCGCCGGTCGGGTGTGCCCGTCATTGAGGTTCACGCCGTGCCGCAACCGGTCAAGCGCTTCCTCAGTGGGCGTGCCTTCCACCTGCACCCAATAGGTCTTGGGCAGTTTGTGTTTCGGATCGGCGATACGGGCCTGCAGAACACCATCGTCGGTCAGCAGCAACAGCCCCTCGCTATCGTAGTCGAGCCGGCCAGCGGCGCGCACATTGGGCAGCACAAGGAAATTGGCGAGTGACGGCCGGCCTTCCCGATCGGTGAACTGACTCAGTACCCGGAACGGCTTGTTGAAAGCAAGCAACATTAGAGCACTTCGGTGTCATGGTGTGCATACGGTGGCGTGCAGCAGCACAGGATCCGGAGCGGTTCGTTGCCGGAATTCGCTATACAGTGCGGCGTGCCCGGCGCAATGCAGACTGTGTCTCCCGGGCCGACCATGAAGCTTTCGTCGCCCAGCGTCATCAAGCCATGGCCGGCGGTAATGTGGTACAGCTCTTCACTGGCGTGATGCCGGTGCAGGCGGGTCTTGGTTCCAGGCCCCACGATGGCTTCGGCCAGACTCTGATGCCGTACTAAATGCTGATCCGGGTGCATCAGTTCGCGGATTTCCGATCCATCCTTGGTCGGGTATGGGGTGACATCGCGGTAGGAGGTTTTCATGCCGCCAGATTATCAGGAGCACGGTGCACGGTGATAGAATCCGCGGCCGAATTCGTTACTCCCGGAGCTGCCATGACCTTCCAGAAAATCATCGTCCCGGCGGGCGAGAAGATTGCCGTTAAATCCGACAATTCCCTCACCGTGCCGGACCGGCCGATTATTCCTTACATTGAGGGTGACGGTACCGGTATCGATATTACCCCGGTGATGAAGAAGGTTGTGGATGCCGCCGTGGCCCGGGCCTATGGCAGTAAACGTCAGATTGCCTGGATGGAGGTATTTGCCGGCGAGAAGGCGGTAAAGGTTTACGGCAACAACACCTGGCTACCGGACGAAACCCTCACCGCGGTACGCGATTATGTGGTGTCGATCAAGGGCCCACTCACCACGCCGGTCGGCGGCGGAATCCGTTCGCTCAATGTCACGTTGCGTCAGGAGCTGGACCTGTATGTGTGCCTGCGCCCGGTTCGCTGGTTCAAGGGTGTACCCAGCCCGGTGAAGGAACCGGGCAAGACCGATATGGTGATCTTCCGGGAAAACTCCGAAGACATCTATGCCGGCATCGAATGGGACGCTGGAACCGCAGAAGCACGCAAGGTAATCGATTTTCTGCAGAAGGAAATGGGCGTGAAGAAAATCCGCTTCCCGGAGTCATCGTCGATCGGCGTGAAGCCGGTGTCGCGCGAAGGCACCGAGCGGCTGGTGCGCAAGGCCATCCAGTATGCCATCGAAAACCATCGCCCCTCGGTGACGCTGGTGCACAAGGGCAA
>DKBE01000006.1 GCA_002451085.1 Proteobacteria bacterium UBA6908
GTGAAGCTCGCCGAGGTGATCATCGGCAAGTTCCCGCTGTTTGTGCTCGGCTTCATCCTGCTGTTCGCCCTGTCCTCGACCGGTATCTTCGCCCCGCCCCAGCACTACAAGGGCAAGTACTTCGACAACAGCGACAAGGCGATGATCAAGAAGGACGCCGACGGCAACGTCACCTCGAGCAAGCTGCTCAAGGACGAACAGGTGGCGACCCTCAAGTCTGAAGTCGACAAGGTCCAGCGCGAAGACCAGAAGGCCGCCCTTGGCCGGCTGATCGAGAACAAGAAGGTCATGTCGCCGGATGACGACGCCGTATTGCGCGGCCTGGTAAACGCCAAGGTGCTGTCCAAGGATTCCAACCATATCCTGAAAGATGCGCACAAGGTCGTCTACCATACCGCCAAGCGCGTTGCCTGGTTCCGTGACCTGATCATCTGGTTCTTTGCCTTTGGCCTGACCGGTCTCGGCATGCAGATCACCTTCAGCTCGATCAAGCAGGCCGGTGGTCAGCCGCTGATCATCGGCACCGTCGTCGGCACCGTCAAAGCCGTGGGTTCGCTGATCGTCATCCTGCTGTTTGTCGGCGAAACCATCTGATCCCAAGGAGAATAAACATGGCTAAAGACAAATTCGATCGTGGTACGGCACTGACCATCTTCAAGAATGATCGTGCTGAAGACATGGCGGCCCTGGTGATTGCACTGGTCATCGTGGCCATCGTGATCGCATTCGTACCGCGTTAACCCAACCTCTGCTACAATCCCATCCCGGGCCCGTCATCGACGGCCCGGGATTTTTTTATGGCTAAAAAAACGAAACGGATACTGCTTGCCAGTCATGGTAGTCATGGTGCCCGCGCCGCAGAGCGACTGGCCCTGTCTCACTGTGAGCGTGGCACCCGACTGCATCATCTGATCGTGGTACCCGAATTCTGGAAAGGAATGATGGGTGACGACTGGCTTAACAACATCTCGACTCGTGAAGTCTTCAAGGATTACATGGAATCCACACTCGAAGCCGAGGTTCGACGCGAGATTAAACGTCTCGAACGCAGTGCACGCAAGCGCGGGATTCGCTACGATTTTGAAATGGCATTTGGCAAACCGGCCGACTGCCTGCTGGCGCGACTGAAGCGCGGTGGCGTTGACCTCGTCGTGCTGGGTAGCCTGCGCTCGAAAGGCCGTACAGGTTACCGGTCACGCATGCTCACTGATGAAGTATTGCGCGCCCTTAAAATTCCGCTGTTAATCGCCCCTGCCCCCCGATGACCGATTCCGCTTCGAGTGTACCGGCTACACCTCCGCCGACCGGCATCGATGTCCGGGATGCCGCCTGGGCACGAGTACCGACTCGATTGTCACCCGAGGAACTGTCCGGCCTCCTGGCCGACGTAGAAGTGCTATTGCGGGCGAACCCCTACTATTTTTTCAAGTCCTGGAAACAGCTTGGGTCAAACCGATTTCACGCTGAATTTGAGAATCAGAGCAACGAGCAGCAGATGTCGATGGACATCGAAATCGTGCCCGGTCCCGATAAGGGGCTCACCCTGAAGTACAGTCAGGGCCTGAAACGTCGCACCCTGTTTACCATTGAGCCGTTTCCGCAGGGCAGCCAGCTTGTGATCACCGACGACTACTCCGGTCACAGTGAACAGGAACGCAGCCAGCGTGAAGCAGAAATAGACAAGAGCCTGCCGGCGTGGGGCGAGGCCCTGCGCATCTACCTGCTTCGTGTTCAGCGTTATTCCCGTATCCCGGGGTGGCGCTGGTACATGCGCCGCGTCTGGACCCCAATGAAGCCCTCGGCCCGGCGAATCGTTTGGCTTTTATACCTTATCACCGTGGTTGAGTTCTTTTTCTTCTGCTTCGTGGTGTTGATCTGGTGGGTCGAATATCACAAATGATCCGGGCTCAATGTCCGCCTGCGGGCTTTCCAGACCGCTCGATCACCTGAAACAGCGTCTCGCCTCGACGCACCATGCCCAACTCTGCACGCGCCCGCTCCTCGAGCGCCTCATAACCCTGCTTCAGATCGAGCACCTCAGCCTCCAGAGCCCTATTCCGCTCCTTCAGGGCGATATTCTCGGCCTGTTGTGTTGCGATTTCCTGCTTGAGTTTCCAAAGCGAAAAAAGGCCGCCATCTCCAAGCCACAGCGGATACTGAAGGCCAATGAACATCCCGGTAAGGACGTAAAGGACTGTCTTCATGCCTGCAGATCCTGTGTCGGGACAGTGCCCATCACGCTGACACGCCATTCCCGGCGCACATCGTCTTTAGCCCCGCAGTGCCGGAAAGGCCTTGCGTCCCGGATAGGCAGCTGTCGCGCCCAGCTCTTCCTCGATGCGTAGCAGCTGATTGTACTTGGCCACGCGATCAGATCGTGATAATGAGCCGGTCTTAATCTGGCCGACACCGGTGGCAACGGCCAGATCGGCAATGAAAGCATCTTCAGTTTCACCCGAACGATGCGAAATCACGGCGGTATAACCGGCATTGCGGGCCATGCTGATTGCAGCCAAGGTCTCGGACAGAGTGCCAATCTGGTTGACCTTGATCAGAATAGAGTTGGCTACTCCGTTCTTGATACCTTCGGCCAGAATTGCTGTGTTGGTGACAAACAGGTCGTCTCCAACCAGCTGTATCTGCTTGCCGAGCCTATCGGTCAGCATCGACCAGCCGGCCCAATCGTTTTCTCCGCAACCGTCCTCGATGGTGATGATCGGGTACTTGCCGACCCAGCCGGCAAGCTTATCGATGAACTGCGCGGCTGTCAGGCTTGTTTCGTCGGATTCAAGCTCGTATTTTCCATTCTTGTTGAACTCGGAACTCGCTACATCCATGCCGAGCGCAATGTCCGCCCCCGCCTTGTAGCCGGCCTTTTCAATGCCCTGCAGAATCACTTGCAGGGCTTCTTCGTTGGACTTTAAGTTGGGGGCAAAACCACCCTCATCTCCGACCGCTGTGTTGTAGCCCATGCCTTGCAACACCTTCTTCAGCGCATGAAATACCTCGGTGCCGGCACGCAGCGCCTCGGCAAAAGTTGGAGCACCTACCGGCAGGATCATGAATTCCTGGAAATCTATGTTGTTGTCTGCATGTGCACCGCCGTTGATGATGTTCATCATCGGGACGGGCATCTGCATGGGAACTCCGCCAGCGAGCGCATTCAGGTATCGATACAGCGGTTGGTGGGACGCCGCGGCAGCGGCGCGTGCCGTGGCCAGCGAAACAGCAAGTAACGCATTGGCTCCGAGACGGCTCTTCGTAGTTGTTCCATCCAGCGCTAACATGGCGCCATCCACTGTCGCCTGGTCGCGCGCATCCATTCCGATCAGAGCTGATCTGATCTCGCCGTTGACGTGCGCAACCGCTTTACGTACCCCCTTGCCGCCGTAGCGTCTGGCATCGCCATCGCGTAATTCCAGCGCCTCACGTTCGCCGGTAGAGGCCCCTGAAGGAACGGCAGCGCGTCCCAGTGCACCGCCATTTAGCGTGACATCTGCTTCTACAGTTGGGTTGCCACGCGAATCAATAATCTCACGAGCGTGAATATGGGTGATGAAAGTCATATAACTTATTGATATTAAAATGATATGATTAGATGCGGAACACTGGCAACAGCTAGGCCTTCAACGACAAAGTCATTTCTGCAAAGCCTTGTCGCTTAACGGTTGCGTCAAGTTCCATGAGAGTTTTCAGCAGCATCTCCATATGCCCTAATGGCCAGGCATTCGGGCCATCTGACAAAGCCTTGTCCGGATTGGGATGGGTTTCCATAAACAGGCCCGAAATACCCGTCGCCACGGCTGCTCGCGCCAGGACCGGCACGAACTCACGCTGACCACCGCTCTTGGTGCCTTGCCCGCCTGGCAGCTGAACTGAATGAGTGGCGTCAAAAACAACCGGACAACCAGTCTCGCGCATAATCGCGAGCGAACGCATATCCGATACCAGATTGTTATAACCAAATGACACGCCGCGCTCACAAACCAGAATCCGCCCCGTGCCGCCGGCATCATTGGCCTTGTCGACGACGTTTTTCATGTCGCCCGGGGCCATGAATTGGCCCTTCTTGATGTTGACCGGTTTGCCGCAAGCGGCGGTGGCAGCGATAAAATCAGTCTGACGGCAAAGGAAAGCCGGCGTCTGAATGACATCCACTACTGCCGCCACCGGCTCGATTTCCGGTATGTCATGCACATCAGTGATTACGGGAACACCAATTTCTTTTCGCACGCTTTCCAGTATCTTGAGGCCGGTATCCATTCCGAGACCCCGGAATGATTTCCCGGAGCTCCGATTGGCTTTATCGAAGCTCGATTTATAGATGAAGTGAACACCGAGCTTGGTTGTGATCTCCTTGAGTCGTCCGGCTGTTTCGTGTGCAAGCTCCTTTGATTCAATGACGCAGGGACCAGCAATCAGGAAAAAGGGTTGATCGAGACCAACGTCAAAACCGCAAAGTTTCATCGAGAGGCTGCCTGTTTGGTGGTGAGCGACGCGCGATGTGCGAGCGCTGCATGAATATATCCGGTAAAAAGCGGGTGTCCATCGCGCGGCGTGGAGGTAAACTCGGGGTGAAACTGAACACCGACAAACCATGGATGATCGGGGATCTCCACCACTTCGACCAGAGTTCCGTCTTCTGATGTCCCGGCAAGCACCAAACCCTGTTGTTGCAGGAGTTCGCGATAATTGTTGTTGAACTCGTAACGATGCCGATGGCGCTCAATGATCTTATCCTTGGCATACATGGTATGCGTTCGAGTTCCGGGCAACAATTGGCACGTGTACCCGCCCAGTCGCATGGTACCGCCGAGATCGCTGGTGGAGGTGCGCGTTTCGACCTTGCCTTCGGTTGTTTTCCATTCAGTAATGAGCGCGATAACCGGATGTGGATTGCGTGGATCAAATTCCGTGCTATTGGCGCCTTTCAGGCCCGCCACGTTGCGGGAAAATTCAATCACGGCAACCTGCATACCCAGACAAATACCCAGATACGGGATTCGATGGGTTCGCGCATATTGGACCGTCTGGATTTTTCCCTCGATGCCGCGTTCACCGAAGCCGCCCGGGACCAGGATTGCGTCTACGCCGTCCAGCAGATGAAGTCCTTCTGCTGTAATCCGCTCCGAGTCAATGTAACGGATGTTGACGCGCGCACGATTCTGAATACCGGCGTGCTTTAGTGCCTCGGACAGCGACTTGTAAGACTCGGTGAGATGGACGTATTTGCCAACCAGGGCAATCTCGACTTCCGCTTCGGGATGTTCCATGGCCTGCACCACACGCTCCCACTCGACCAGCTTGGCCTTGGGAGCATTGAAATGCAGCTTCTCAACGACAATTTCGTCCAGCCCCTGTTCGTGCAATAACCCGGGAATCTTGTAGATATTGTCGACATTGATCGCCGAGATCACCGCACGTACCGGTACATTGGTAAACAATGCGATCTTGCGGCGCTCATCCTCAGGCAACATGCGGTCAGCACGGCACAGCAGTACGTCTGGCTGGATACCGATCGAGCGAAGCTCCTTGACCGAATGCTGGGTGGGTTTGGTCTTCATCTCACCGGCGGCACCGATGTATGGCACCAGCGTGAGATGCATGTACACGACATTGTTCGTGCCCATTTCCACGCCCATTTGGCGAATGGCCTCGAGGAACGGTTGTGATTCAATATCGCCGACAGTACCACCGATCTCGACCAACGCCACGTCATAACCAGCTGCGCCTTCCTGGATGCAGTGCTTGATCTCATCGGTGATATGCGGAATGACCTGCACCGTCGCGCCAAGGTAATCGCCGCGCCGTTCCTTCTGAATAACATTCGAATAGATGCGGCCGGTAGTGAAATTGTTGCGCTTCGACATCTTGGCACGGATGAAGCGTTCGTAGTGACCGAGATCAAGGTCGGTTTCAGCGCCGTCTTCGGTGACAAACACCTCGCCGTGCTGATAAGGGCTCATGGTGCCCGGATCAACATTGATATAGGGGTCGAGCTTGAGCATCGTGACCTTAATACCACGGGCCTCAAGCAGTGCCGCCAGCGAGGCCGAGGCAATCCCTTTGCCCAGGGAGGACACGACACCACCAGTCACGAATACGTATTTAGTCATGAATCCCGTTCGATATGGGGGCCATACTGGGTATCCGGAACGGAGGCTCCGGGTACGACCCGAACGGAATCACAGGCTACCAGAATCGGTCATGTACGACAATGAAAATCCACGAATCAGGGGGAATTTTCCAGGCCAAAGCTCGGCTCCCAGACAATCCGGAGTGCCGGCTCGTCGGGGCGGGCTGCGTAGTCGGCAGACACCCAGCGATCGGCCACTGCCACCAGCTCGTCATTTGCATAAAAAAGCGGCAGTCGTGACCGCTCCCAGGGCGGGACGCCGGCGTTCTGCAACAGCTTCTTGAGTGCATGGTGATGAACGCGTCCGGGAAGCCGCAGGTATTCACCCCCTTGACGTAGGCGTACACGTAATCCGATGGCAGAAAGCCGTTGCCGTGACACACCACTTCCACAGGATGATTCGATATGCAGCCTCCCCACGCTGGGCAGCCGAAGCGTCTCAGTCATATTCCAGGGCACATCCATACTGGCGTCCGGCTGCGGTAATCGCGGGACAGCCACCAAGCGATCGCGATATCTCCACACTTCCCCGCCTCCCCATTGGATCCGGGCATGGCGACTGCGAGATTCGGTGGAGATTTGACGTAGCAGTTCGTCGAGTTGTTGTGTGCCCGGCACTAGATAATTCTGGATACGCAGCCAATACCGCAACAGATTGCGCTGCCGTGCCGGTGTCAACCTGTTCACAGCAGCAACTGATAGGGTCTGTGGGTATCGATCGTGTGTCGTATGGCGGGAGTCGGCGAGATCCGCTACCGCTACCTCGTCAAGCAGTTCCAAGGCATCGGAGGCATGCATGGCGGCCCGCGCCAGAACCTGGGGCGCATCTGGCCAGTGCTGTTCGATCCTGGGCAGAATTTCCTTACGCACATAATTGCGTCGCCAGCGCAGATCCTGATTGCTCGGGTCCTCGACCCAGTTGAGGGCATGCCGCCGTGCATAGGCGTGCAACGAGGCACGCGAATATCCGAGCAACGGTCTCAGTAATTCGCCATGCCCGAACGGCGCACGCGGTGGCATGGCGGCCAGGCCGGGTACGCCCGCGCCGCGCAGCATTTGCAGCAGAATGGTTTCGGCCTGGTCGTCCTGATGATGGGCAGTGAGCAGGAATTCACCGACATTCAACAGTTTGGCCAATTGTCCATATCGGGCACGCCTGGCGGCGGCCTCAAGGCCATACCGGGGAATTGCGGTAATGGCAACACGGTGGACGGAGTACGGAACCGACAGATTCCGGCAGACTACGGCACCATGCTCACCCCAAGCCATCGATTGGGGCTGTAATCCGTGGTCGATATAGAGCGCACTCAGGGAAATTGGATAGAGTTGCCGCAAGCCGGTCAGGGCATGCAACAGGACATGAGAATCCATTCCGGCACTGAACGCCACCTTGAACGTGGCAGTGATTGGGATTCGCCAGTGCTGAAAAAGCTGCGTGGCGAGAGTCTCGGGGGTAAAAACTGACTCAGGCTTCCTCGTACTTTCCATACTGCATCAACCGGGTAAAGCGTGCCTGCACCAGCGCGTCAGTCGAAAGTGCGTCCAGCTGGTCCAGCACAGCCAAGAGTGACTGTTTGAGTGTGGCGGCAATGGAATCCATATCACGGTGTGCTCCGCCCAACGGTTCACTGACAATCTCGTCGATTAAGCCTAGCTCGAGCAGACGATGAGCCGTGATACCCATCGCTTCAGCCGCTTCCGATGCCTTGCTGGCACTTTTCCAGAGAATCGAGGCACAGCCTTCCGGCGAGATCACCGAGTAGGTGGAATATTGCAGCATCAGCATACGGTCGCAGACACCGATGGCTAATGCGCCACCGGACCCGCCCTCCCCGATTACGGTACTTACGATCGGGGTACGCAAACCAGCCATCACGTACAGGTTCCGGGCGATGGCCTCACTTTGTCCACGCTCCTCGGCACCGACACCCGGATAAGCGCCGGGGGTATCAATGAAAGTCAGCACCGGAATCTTGAACCGCTCGGCCATTTTCATGAGGCGCATGGCCTTGCGGTAGCCTTCCGGGCGCGGCATTCCAAAATTGCGCCGGAGTTTTTCACGTGTATCCCGGCCTTTCTGATGGCCAATGACCATCACTGGTCTTCCCTCCAGCTTCGCCAGACCGGAAACGATGGCCGGATCGTCGGCATACGCGCGATCGCCATGCAATTCCTCGAAATCTGTAAACAGGCGCTTGACGTAATCAAGCGTGAACGGTCGAAGTGGATGTCGCGCGAGCTGTGAAATCTGCCAGGGCGTCAGATTTGTAAAAATGGACTCGGTCAGTTTTCGGCTCTTGGAACGCAACCGATTGATTTCTTCATTGAGGTTCAAATCACGTTCACTGCCGGCGGTCCGCAACGCCTCAATTTTAGCTTCGAGGTCGGCAATGGACTGTTCAAAATCAAGGTAGTTCGGGTTCATGCGATGGAAGCGACAGCTCCGGAGCGTTGATGATGCCGTCCGCCACGTCGGGCCGGACTGCTGGCCGGCAAAGATCGCCGGAGTTCGGGGTAGATTAAACGGACTCGGTCGGCACCGGCAAGCCCCGTGATGGCCTCGATCAGGGCGTTGCTTGGGGCTACTTTCCATTCCGGCCCGAGCACTATCTCGGCCTGTGCCGTTCCGGCATCGTAACGGATATGCACCGGACAGCTGCCGGGAGTTGCTGGCTTTAATGCTCGCTTGAGCTCATCCACCAGATCGCCAGCCGCCAGTGTCGCCTTCACATCAATCTCCAGATGACTGGCGAACGCTGCGCGCGCCTGGTCAATATTGAAAATCCGGTCTGCGCTCATTTTAAAACCACCGGAATATTCATCTACGCTCACTTGTCCCTCGACCACCAGCAAGGCATCTTTGCTGAGCAGTTCGCGATGTCGCTCAAACATATCCGAAAATACCGCTAACTCGAGGCGTCCGGTCCGGTCATCCAGGGTCACGAATGCCATGCGATCGCCCCGGCGAGTCTGCATGATGCGCATTCCGACCACCAGCCCGGCCACGACAATGCTCTTGTCCTCGCTTGGCTTGAGCTCGGCCAGTGTGTTGTCGATGATCCGGCTCAACTCCAACTCGTAACGAATGATCGGATGTCCGGTCAGGTACAAACCGAGTGTTTCCTTCTCCCCTTCGAGGCGCAGATCCTCACTCCAGGGCGGTGTTTCTGCATATGCCACCACGGCGGAATCCGCACCAGAATCGTCACCCATGCCAAAGAGATCATTCTGTTGGGCAGCCCGCGAACGTTCGTTCTGCTCGGCCGCAGCCAAGGCAACGTTGAGAGATGCCAGCAACGCTGCCCGATGTGTGCCAAGGCTGTCCAGGGCACCCGCTTTAATAAGCGATTCCAGCACCCGCCGGTTAACGCGGCGAAGATCAATGCGCTGGCAAAAATCAAATAAATCGCTGAAAGCACTGCCTTCTCGACGGGCATCCAGAATCGCATCGATGGCCGCTTGCCCCAACCCCTTGATCGCCCCCAAGCCATACAAGATGGTTTCGTCATCCCGCACGGCAAAGGGATATTCGCATTGGTTAATATCCGGTGGCAAAACCTTCAGTTTCAAGTCGCGACATTCTGCGATCATGGTCACGACTTTCTCGGTTTTATCCATGTCCGAGGACAACACCGCGGCCATGAACGCTGCCGGATAATGTGCCTTGAGCCAGGCAGTCTGGTAGGCAATCAGCGCATAGGCGGCCGAATGCGAACGATTGAACCCGTAGCCGGCGAACTTTTCAATCAAGTCAAAGATATCGGCGGCCAGCTTGCGATTCACATCCCGGTTCTCCGCTCCGCCGACAAATACATCGCGCTGCTTGGCCATTTCCTCAGGCTTTTTCTTGCCCATGGCACGTCGCAGAAGGTCAGCTCCGCCAAGGGTGTAACCGGAGAGCACCTGGGCGATCTGCATGACCTGTTCCTGATAAAGAATCACACCATAGGTCGGCTTGAGAATCGGCTCCAGGCTCGGGTGCGGATACTTAATGCGCGCCCGGCCATGCTTGCGATTGATGAAGTCATCGACCATTCCGGACTGCAATGGGCCCGGCCGGAACAGTGCCACCAGCGCCACAATCTCCTCGAAATTATCGGGCTGGAGTCGCTGGATGAGATCCTTCATCCCGCGCGACTCCAGTTGAAACAATGCCGTGGTCTTGCAGGATTTCAGCAGGGCAAATGTCGCGGGATCATCCAGTGGCAGGTCATCAACCGATATGGGTGAAAGACCTTCACGCGTGCGTCGGGTATTCACCAGCTTTACTGCTCGGTCGATAATGGTGAGATTGCGCAGTCCGAGAAAGTCGAATTTGACGAGCCCGATCGTCTCAACATCTTTCATATCGTACTGCGTAACAAATTGATGGCTGCCCTGTTCACAATACAGTGGCATGAAATCCGTCAGTGCCGTAGGGGCGATCACGACGCCAGCGGCGTGCTTGCCGGCACTGCGTGCCAGTCCCTCAAGTCGGCGAGCCGTATCGATCAGGGCACGCACGTCTTCTTCCTGCTCATAACGATCCCGAAACGCCGGTTCGATTTCCAGTGCACGATCCAGGGTCATGTCCAGTTCGTGAGGAATGAGCTTGGCGATCTTGTCTACAAATCCGTACGGATGATCGAGCACGCGCCCCACGTCGCGCACCACGGCCTTGGCGGCCATGGTGCCATGCGTGATGATCTGCGAGACCTTCTCATGCCCATATTTACGATTGACATACTCAATGACGCGGTCTCGCCCTTCAATGCAGAAATCCACGTCAAAATCCGGCAGCGAGACACGCTCCGGATTGAGAAAGCGCTCGAACAACAGATCGTATCGAATCGGGTCAAGTGCGGTAATGCCCAGCGCGAAGGCGACAAGCGAGCCGGCACCGGAGCCGCGACCCGGCCCCACCGGCACATCATTCTCCCGAGCCCATTGGATAAAATCCGAGACAATCAGGAAGTACCCGGCAAAACCCATCTGGATGATGACGCCGAGCTCCAGCTCCAATCTATCCTGATACGTCCTGCAACGATCCGGTTCGCCATCAAGTCGGGAACGCGCGAGATACGCCGCCAGTCCGCTCTTGGCGCGCTCCTGCAATACCATCTCCACGCTTTGGTCTGATGGGAGCGGGAAATTCGGAAGAAAGTATCCAGTAAAATCGAGCCGAAAGTTACAGCGCCGCGCAATTTCCAGGCTGTTGGTTAATGCCTCCGGGATATCCAGAAACAACTCCGCCATATCCTTGCGATTTCGGTAAAACTGTTCCTGGGTATAGTGATGCGGGCGCCGGCTGTCCGTGAGAGTACGCCCTTCCTGAATGCACACCCGGACCTCATGGGCCTCATAATCATCGGCAGTCAGAAAATGCACATGGTTGGTGGCCACCACCGGCAAACCCGTACGCAGTGCAAGCTCAACAGCAGCGTGCACATAATCTTCCTGTAACGACTGACCAGTACGTTGTAGTTCAAGGTAGAACCGGTTTGGAAACCATTCTGCGTATTCCCTGGCCAAACGCTCGGCAACATCATGGTGCGCGCCTACCAGTGCCTGGCCTATGTCCCCTTCTTGCGCAGCAGATAAGGCAATCAGACCACCGGCAAGAGGCTGCAGCCAGTCACGGTTGATACACGGGCGACCGTTGTGCTGTCCATCAGCATAGGCACGCGTCAGCAATTGATTTAAATGGAGATAGCCTTCGCGGTTCTGGCATAGCAGCACTAGCCGGAACGGCTTGTTCTGGTCAGCACTATTCTCGACCCAGACATCGCTACCGACAATCGGCTTGATTCCTGCCTTGACAGCAGCTTGACAGAACTTAACGGCTCCAAAGAGATTCGCCAGATCGGTCAATGCCACGGCTGGTGAATGATCACGAACGGCAGCCTCCACGAGATCCTCAATGCGCACGATTCCATCCGACAGTGAAAATTCGGAATGCACATGAAGATGGACAAAGGGTTCCGTCACGACTGGTATTTCACCGCAAACGCGGCGCGATTACTATCTCGAATAAGATATAAATATATATTATAACATATTGTATTATATTGTTTTTTTTACCTGTGTTCGCCGCCGAACCGGACCGAAACTTTTTCTGTGTACCGGGCTGATTCCGTGAATTTCAAGCGCCTTGAGGTGTGTGGCAGTTGGGTATCCCTTATGTCGGGAAAAACCGTATTCCGGATAATTTCCATCCAATTCCAGCATCATCGTATCTCGGGCCACCTTCGCGAGAATGGATGCCGCTGATATGGCTGGAATCAAAGCATCTCCGCGCACTACTGTCCGGGTTGGGTACTTCCAGGCTGGTGATTGATTACCATCAACGAGCACCCATTCGGGCACACAGGACAAGCTCTCCACGGCGCGTCGCATGGCAAGCAATGTGGCCTGCAAAATGTTCATTTGGTCGATTTCCTCAACCGTGGCCACACCCAACGCCCATGCACGACTGTCCTTTCGTATCTGGTCTGCCAATAACTCCCGCTTGGACCCGGATAACGTTTTGGAATCGGCAAGACCCAAGATTGGGTTGGGGTGTTCAAGAATGACAGCGGCGGCAACGACCGGACCGGCCAACGGACCACGACCTGCCTCATCGACCCCGGCGGTCAGATAGCGACCGGACAAATCCAGGGGTGAGTCAGCCAAATTAATCATCTACGGCGTGGAATCCTGAGCGGCTCCGGCATTAAGCATCGCCATTACACTCTCCGCCGCGCGAGTCGACGCATTGGCGCGCAACTGCCCTGCGAGTTCGCCGAAGGTGCGCAGCACTTCCCGTGCGTAAAGCGGCTTGGTCAAATAACGCTCTACTGCCCTGCCAAGATTCTCAGTGGTGGCTTGATGTTGCAAATACTCGGGAACCAAGTGGCGACCAGCCAGGTTATTGGGCATGGCATACAGTCGAATATGCGAAAAAGCGCGGACCAAATGATAGGTGATTGGCGATACCCGGTATGCCACAACCATCAAGCGCCGTACCAGCAGCGCCTCGAGCGTAGCGGTACCGGAAGCCAGCAACACGACATCGGCTGCAGCCATGGCCTCACGTGAATGGCCGTGAAATCGAACGAGAGGAAGATCCCATGCCTGATGCCGTTTAATGGCTTCCTCAAACATCAGACGTGTCCGCCGATTGACGAATGGCGCGACAAACTGGATATCCGGATGCCGTTGATGAAGCCACAATGCGGTTTCGACAAACACATCAGACAGTGCCCTGAGTTCACTGGCTCGACTACCCGGCAATAAAGCCACGGTTTTACGGTCGGGATCCAGTTTCAGTCGGTCTCGATGTGGACGCGGATCATCATCACCCTTGATTTCGTCTGCCAACGGATGTCCGACGTATGTCGCTTCCACGCCATGGCGGGCATAAAAGCCAGCTTCGAACGGGAACAGCACGAGAATACGATCCACGGCACGACGAATTTTGTGTACACGCCAGGTGCGCCAAGCCCAGATCTGGGGACTGACATAATGAACCGAGGGTATACCGGATTTACGCAGCTTCTCCTCAAGACCCAGATTGAACCCAGGAGAATCAACGCCAATAAATACATCCGGTGGATCTTTTCGAAAGTGCCGGATCAAGTGCTGTCGGATTCCACGCAACTCAAAATAACGGCCAAGGATCTCGGTGAGCCCGAGCACCGAGAGTCGTTCCATGGGAAACAGGCTGCGACAGCCGGCGGCCAGCATTTCAGGACCACCGATACCTTCAAACTGAATGTTGGGGTTGAGTCGAAGCAGGGATCGCATCAGTCGCGCGCCCAGCAAATCGCCCGATATTTCACCGGCTACGATACCGATGCGGATCGGTCGCTGTGCAGGGAAATGACTTGCATCTTTTTCGATGCGATTAATCACGCCTCATCCTGCGAGCACCATTTAACGAATAATGCCGCGTTCTGCGGTGCGAATGAATTCACAGAATGAGGCAACCTCCGGGAATTGAGATGCGAGCGGAGCAATTTCATCCAGAGCAACTTCGATCGTCACACCTGGTCGGTACACGGATTTATAGGCATCCTTGAGAGCACGAATAGAATCCATCGTATGCCCACGCCGCTTGAGGCCACGCATATTCAGACCATACGGTTGCGCCGGATTCCCATAGGCCATAACAAAGGGCGGCACATCCTTGAGCGCCACAGCACCGACGCCCAGCATGACCCCTTCTCCGATCTTGCAAAACTGGTGAATCCCGACAAATCCACCCAATACGGCTGCTTTACCGACTTCAACATGACCTGCCAGGGTCGCATTATTGGCAAAGATTACATGATCGCTGATCTGGCAATCGTGTGCTACATGCACGTAGGCCATGTACAATCCATCATGACCGATACGTGTAATACCGCCGCCACCCTCGGTCCCGCGACTCATGGTGACACATTCACGGATGACATTACGGTCACCAATTTCCAGTCGTGTTCGTTCTCCTCGATACTTCAGATCCTGAGGCGCCTCACCTATGGAGGCAAACTGGTATATTTTATTTCCCTCTCCGATGCGAGTGGGTCCATTAATCACAACATGTGGACCAATCCAGGTGTTGTTACCAATTTCAACATCGGCGCCAATGATCGAAAAGGGACCGACGTGAACACCGCTGCCCAGCCTGGCGCCCGGATCGATAATGGCATGCGGGTGAATCACTTATTCAAATTCCCGATAGGCGCACATGAGCTCTGCACTGCACGCCAGTTCCGCTCCGACATAAGCGCTGCCTTCGTACATCCAGATCCCGCGGATCTTGCGTGTAAGCTTCACCTCGAAACGCAGCTGATCACCAGGTTCAACCTGGCGCTTGAAACGCGCCTTGTCGATACCCACGAAGAGAAAAATGCCCTTGTCATTCGGCATGTGTTCTTCAGAAGCATATGACAACAACCCGCAGGCCTGTGCCATGGCTTCGATCACCAGCACACCGGGCATCACCGGACGATGGGGGAAATGCCCAGGGAAGAATGGTTCGTTGATCGTGACGTTCTTGATTGCCGTGAGCGTTTCGTTTGGCCTGTAATCGAGCACTCGATCAATCAGCAAGAAGGGGTAACGATGAGGCAATATCTGCATCACCTTGTGGATATCAAGACTCTTCACTGGTTCCTCCCCGGGAACGTTCTGTAATCTTCTTTTCCAGGGCCCTGAGGCGCCTGGCCATGTCATCCAGCTGCCGCATTCGTACGGCATTCTTCAGCCAGCGTTGGTACGTCTCCAGCGGTGTCCCGGAGGAATACGTCCCCGGCTGGCGAATTGTATGCGAAACCACAGTGGCACCGGTAACGTGGACATCGTCGGTAATTTCGATGTGTCCCACTATGCCGACCTGACCGGCGATGGTGCAGCGCTTTCCGATCCGCGTACTGCCGGCAATCCCGACACAGGCGGCAATCGCCGTGTCTTCACCGATTTCGACATTGTGGGCAATCTGTATCAGGTTATCGAGCTTGACGCCACGACCAAGCGTCGTATCACCCAGGGCGCCGCGATCGATAGTGGTATTGGCGCCAATCTCGACATCATCACCCACGATGACCCGTCCCAATTGTGGTGTTTTTTCCCAATGCTGTCCGTCCTTGGCGTACCCGAAGCCATCACTTCCGACGACCACGCCGGGATGCAAAATGCAGCGGTCGCCAATGACGCAGCGATGCTCCACGGTCACTCGTGGGTGCAACAGGCAATCTGCACCGAGGCTGACATCGCGCCCGATATAACTAGCGGGTCCGATATATGAGTTGGCACCAACGACGGCGCCCCGTTCAACCACTACATGAGCGCCGATCGATGCCGTTGGATGGACAGTTGCACCTGGGTCAACAATGGCCGTGGGGTGGCAGCCAGGCGCCGCCACATCATTCGGATGCAGGAGTATCGCCGCCCGTGTGTAGGTCAGGCGAGGATTACTACTGATCAGCACATTCCCGGTGAATCGGTCTTCATATTGCTGGCTAAGGACCACCACTCCAGCACGACAAGCAGACAGCTGATCTAGATAGGATTCATTGGCAACAAACACCAAAGAATCTGGTCCGGCAGTGTCCATTCCGGATACGTGGTCCACCTGCCAGGCTGGATCGCCACGCAACACGGCCTGACAACGTTCAGCCAGCTCCGCCAATGTTCTTCGCATCAGTCGTCCTATGGCTTGCCGAGGCGCTTCAGTATTTTTTCGGTAATATCGACAGCATCTCCGGCATACAACACACCTTCGTGCATAATCAGGTCGTATTTTTCCTGACGTGCCAGATCGACAATGGCCTTGCGCACTATCTGTTGCAGTGCTGCCAGCTCCTCATTTCGTCGTTGATTGTAATCTTCACGAAACTCCTGGGTGGCGCGCTTGAGCTCGCGCTTGAGCGTCAGAAGCTCGCGCTCACGACTTGAGCGTTCCCGTTCCTTGAGAGTCGACGGGGATTTCTGAAGCTCGTCATTCAGCACACGGATCCGACCCTGAAGCTGAACCAGCTCTTTATCTCTTGGCCCGAATTCTGCCTCAAGTTTCTTGAGCGCTTCGATCCCTTGCGGCGCTTCTTCAATTACCTTGACGGTATTGACATAGCCGATCTTGAACTCGGCCGACCAAGCCATCACTGGGTACTGTGCAACCAATACCAATAGTATGGAACCCAGCAATAAGAAGGTCCGGTCTGTTCTATGCCTGATCACGTGTCGCTCTGTTCCTGTTGGCGATTCCTATCGGAATGCCTGCCCCAGCGTAAACTGGACGCTCTCAGTTCTGTCGCCTGGCTGCGCATTCAGCGGGAAGGCATAACTGATGCTCAGCGGTCCGATGGGCGAGAACCAGTTAAAGCCTAAACCCGCGCTATAGCGTAATTCACCCAAATCTGTATCCTGGCGGACACCGTTCTCCGTTCCGTACACCATACCGGCATCAACAAACAAGCTCAAGCGCATGGCCTTGTTATCGCTGGCGCCAGGAAACGGAAACAGTATTTCGGAGTTTGCCAAAATGCGCCGGTTGCCGCCGATCGGCAGGGTCTCGTCCGGCCCCCCGATGTCTTTCGGCCCCAAGGAACGCGCCCGGTAACCACGCACACTGCTGCTGCCACCGGCATAGAAGTTCTTATAGAACGGCATGTCCGGCGTACTGCCGTAACCATCACCATAGTCAAAACTGCCCTTGAGCTTGAAGGTAAGGGATTTCGACAACGGCACATAGGCAGTACTGGTCCAGCTCAAACGGTAGTACTGAAGGTCACTGCCCGGTATTGATGCTTCCAGGGAAAAGCGATGCTGGGTACCGCTGTTGGGGAATAACGGACTGTCCAGGGTGTCGCGTGCCCACCCCAAGTTCACCTTGATAGCGCCATTGGAACTGCCATATGTATCGATAAAATCCGTGGCGACTTTGGCTCCCCCGGTGGTCGGCACCTGGATATCCACATTTTCATATCCAAAACCTGCCGATAGAGTATGGGCTTCGCTGATCGGCAAACCAAACGTGATGCCAAACCCCTTCGTATCTGAAAAGTAAGCGGCCGCGTTCGCCTGACTGGCGTCGGTGTTGCTTGAATACAGGCTGAGCGTGCGGCTGATTCCCTCGGCCGTATAGTAAGGCTCAACAAAATTCAGGTTGGCGTGATGGTTTACCTTGCTGGTATCGATATTGAACTGCATCTCATTACCGGTACCCAGGAAATTCTTGAAGGCCACACTGGCATTGATGAGCGCACCATCCAGATCGGAATAACCGACACCGAATGAGAAGGTATTGACCATTCGCTCCTTGACGGTCACCTGGATGTCGACCTGATCGGGTGAGCCCGGTACCGCGGGCGTTTCAAGATTCACATCTTCAAAGAATCCAAGACGCAGAATGCGCTCGCGCGAGCGTTTGATCTTTTCGGTCGAATACCAGGCTCCTTCCATCTGGCGCATCTCACGCCGCAGGACTTCGTCGTTCGTACTGAGATTTCCGACGAAATTGACTCGCCGGACGTACACACGCTGACCCGGGTCCACAAAGAAGGTGAATGCTACGGTGCCTTTTTCCCGATCAATCTCCGGAACCGGGTTGACGTTGGCAAAGGCATAGCCGTCATTACCGAGGCGATCGCTAATGCGTTTACTGCTCTCGGTCACTTCCTGTCTGGAAAAAACATTCCCGGGCGTAATATATATGAGCTTCCGCAATTCTGATTCGGGTGCAATCAGCCGTCCGGCCAGCTTCACATCCGTTACCGTGAACTGCCGGCCTTCAACAATGCTCAAGGTGACGGTGATGTCCTGGCGATCGGGAGTAATGGCCACCTGGGTCGACTCAATGGCAAAATCCAGGTAACCCTGGTTCTGATAAAAACTGCGCAGACTCTCCAGATCCGCCGCCAGCTGTTGCTTGGAATACTGGTCAGCTTTTGTATAAAAACTGAACAAGGTCGGCGTCGACAGCTTGAACGTGTCCAGCAATTTCTGATCGGGGAATACCTTGTTGCCGATAATCGTAATCGATCTGATTTTGGCAACCTCACCTTCATTGATATCAATGCGAATTGACACGCGATTGCGCTCGAGCGGCTTCACGGTGGTCTTGACCGTCATGCCGTAGCGACCACGGCCGAAATACTGACGCTTCAGCTCCTGTTCGGTTTTATCAAGCAATGAGCTGTTGTAAACACGGCCTTCCGCCAGACCAACATCCTTGAGGCCCTGCTTGATCGCCTTGTCTTCAATTTCCTTGGCGCCGTGGATTTCAATGCTGTCGATGGATGGGCGCTCGACGACATTGACGACCAGCACATCACCACTGCGCTCCAGCCGGACATCCTCAAAGAACCCCGTTTTAAACAGCGCCTGAATGGCCTCCCTCGCATTCACGTCTGTCAGGGTATCGCCAACCTTGACCGGGAGATAATTGAAAACGGTACCAGGCGCAATACGCTGCAATCCCTCGACACGGATGTCTTTGACGAGGAAATTCTCAATCGCATGCGCCAATACAGATGGGCCGAGCCACGCCATCACCAACAGTATCGAATGTTTCAGGGACAGATTTCGCGACATTTGCTTGATATTTTTTTAATGTAATAGGCGCACAATGTCATTGTAAAATGCCAATGCCATCAGCATAAACAACAGAACAATTCCTACTTGTTGACCCCAGTAGAGGGCACGCTCGGAAAGTGAACGGCCGATGACAGCTTCCACCGTATAAAAAAGCAGATGCCCGCCGTCCAGCACCGGCACGGGCAACAGGTTTAACACCCCCAGGCTCACGCTCACGACGGCAAGAAACAGCACAAAACTGTCAATTCCGATCCGTGCCGAGGCACCGGCATACTGCGCGATCGTCAGCGGGCCGCTGATGGTTTGAGTTGACACTTCCAGCTGAAGCATCTTACCCAGCATCTTGAGTGTCAACAGCGACATGCGCCAGGTGGTTTGAATCCCTTCCGCGATGGCGGTAGTCGGTGCATATCGGACGGAGACACGCATTTCGTCCGGGATGGCAGGCATACGCACCCCCGCTCCTATGCGGCCGATGCGCTTCCCGTCCTGCTCGACTGTCTGTGGAGCGAGCACGATTTCCTGTCGTCCGGAACCACGTTGAAGAATAAACCGCAGCGGTTCGCCGGGTCGGGAGCTGACAATCGCGACAAGATCCGACCACGTTCGCACAGCCTGTCCATTGACGGAATGAATACGGTCGCCGACTTTCAGGCCGACCTTGGCGGCCGGTCCCTCGGCGTCTAGAAAACCAATAACCGGCAAGAGCTCTGGAAGCTGCGGGCTCAGGCCGATCAACCGTTCGACCATGCCGGCACCGACATCAGCCGGGCTGAGTGACGACAGATCAAGCGCGCGTTGTTGGCGCAGTCCATCACGGTCACGCACCTCAAAATGCACGACGGCACGGTCGAGGGCCTTCTCGTACAGATACAGGCGTCGCTCATCCCAGCTTTGTACGGGCTGGGCATCAATGGTGAGAAACAGATCTCCCGGACGGAAACCACTGTGTTCGGCCAGTGATCCGTCTGCAACCCGGCCAACAACAGGACGAAGACCCTCGACACCGACAATGTTAATAGCGCTGTAAGCCGCTACGGCAAACAGGAAATTAAAGGCGGGCCCGGCCAATACAATCAACACACGCTTCCACACCGGCTGGCGGTTAAAGGCCCGTGGCAATTCGTCTGCCCGGACCTCGCCTTCGTGTTCATCCAGCATCTTCACGTAACCACCGAGCGGGATGGCGGCAACAGACCATTCCGTCTGGTCTTTCCCGAAGCGCCGTAGCCACAGTGGGCGGCCGAAACCCACTGAGAACCGCAGCACCTTCACTCCCAGGCGTTTCGCAACCCAGTAGTGGCCAAACTCATGAACTACCACGAGAACGCTGATGGCCACGATAAAAGCGAAGGCTGAATACAAGAATCCACTCATGACATCTGGCTCCGGCGCCGCTCGCCCACTGTTACAATCAGTCGTTCTGCAGATTCTCTTGCCAAGGAATCGGCATGGAGTATCGCCTCCAGGGATGAATCACTGCTTGCAGGCAGTGTTTGCAGAGTCTGCTCGATGATTACCGCGATATTGGGAAAATGCAGCCGGTGGTCGAGAAAGGCGCTGACGGCCACTTCGTTCGCGGCGTTCAGTATGGCTGGCGCGGTTCCGCCAACACGAATGGCTGCATTGGCCAGTTGCAGGCAGGGAAACCGGACCGGATCCGGCGCCTCAAAATCCAGGCGCGCGATGTCAAACAGATTCAACGCTGGCACTCCGGAATCGATCCGGTCTGGCCAGGCTAGTGCGTGGGCAATCGGGGTACGCATGTCCGGATTGCCAAGCTGGGCAAGCACGGATCCGTCGTGGTACTCCACCATGGAATGAATGACACTCTGTGGATGAATCACGATCTGTACCTGCTCCGGGACCACATTGAACAAACGACAGGCCTCAATCAGCTCCAGGCCCTTGTTCATCAGCGTGGCCGAATCGACCGAGATTTTCTTGCCCATCTCCCAGCGCGGATGGGAAATGGCCTGCTCGGGAGTGACTCGAGACAACTCGCTGGTGGGTAAGGTGCGAAACGGTCCACCCGAACAGGTCAACAGAATTCGTCGAACGCCTGTCGGCGCCTCACCCGTGCGATAACCAGCCGGCATGCACTGAAAGATTGCATTGTGCTCACTGTCGATCGGAAGAATCACGGCACCGCTGGCACGGGCCTCCTCGATCAAAATATGACCGGACATGACCAGCGGTTCCTTGTTGGCCAGAAGCACACGCTTTCCGGCACGCACGGCCTCCAATACTGGCAACAGACCGGCCGCACCAACGATGGCAGCCATAACGGTATCGCTCGACGGATCGCGGGCAACAGTGAGGATTGCCTCCGGACCCGACTCCACACGAATGGAGGTTAAATGGGCGCGGGCCAACCGTTCTCTAAGATCAGCAGCGGCGACCGGGTCGCGCATCACCGCCACGTCCGGCTGGAAGCGCTGACACTGCTCAAACAGGCGCTCACTCTGGCTGTTGGCTGTCAGTGCTGTCACGCGAAACCGTTCAGGGTGGCGTGCCAGCACATCGAGCGTACTGGCACCGATGGAACCGGTGGAACCAAGAATCGTGACGCGTTGTACGTTCATCTTTGCACCAGCGATCACGCGATTGTTCCCGTTACCTGCCAGATCAGCCAGGCCAATGCAAAGACTGGGGCTGCTGCGGTAAAGGCGTCAATGCGGTCGAGTATCCCGCCATGCCCTGGAATCAGCACACCACTGTCCTTGACACCCGCGGCACGCTTGATTCGACTTTCAAATAGATCACCCAATACCGAGATGAACCCGGTTGCGAGCGACAACAGAATCCAAATAGCCATATCGACGGTGCGGAACTGCCAGCCGAGATAACCGGTCAGCACCGCCAGTATCAGGACGACTACCAGTCCACCGGCCACGCCTTCCCAGGTTTTTCCAGGACTGATGGTCGGCGCGAGTTTGTGACGGCCGAAACGGTGACCGGCAAAATAGGCTCCGGTATCCGCGCCCCAGACCAGAAACATCAGATACAACACCAACCATTCACCGTGTGGCAAACCGCGCAACGTCAGCGGCACAATCCAAGCCGGGAGCAATACCAGAAAGCCACCGATCCATTTTCCCGGCATGGAAGCCAGAAAGCCTGAGCGCGCATCCTCATAACTGATCAATTCAATCAGCGCCCAGATCCAGAAACTGACTGCCAATGCCAACAGCGGCCGTACCCAGACTGGGTCGTTCCACAGCATTGCACCAGCCAGACCGAGGAGCGCGACGTAGACGAGGCGACCGAACTGTGTCTGAAACCCGGCCAGGCGGGTCCACTCCCAGCCAGCCAGTAATGTAAAAACGCCAAGAAATATAGCCATGCCGTATAACGGCCAGCCGATCACTACCCATACGATCAAGGGAACCAACACCATCGAACTCAGGATGCGCAGCTTAAGCATTCTGGCCTGCGGCCTTGCCGTCCCGCTGTGCCTCAACCTGCTCGCCGGTCTGACCAAAACGGCGCTGGCGACCAGCGAAGGACTGCAGTGCAAGATTAAACTGCACGGCATCAAAGTCTGGCCACAAGACCGGTGTAAAATAGAGCTCGGTGTAAGCCAGTTGCCACAACAGGAAATTGGATATGCGCTGCTCGCCACCGGTACGGATGAACAGATCCGGCTCGGGCAGCCCGGCCATGCTGAGATGCGGTTCGAGTTGTTCCGGAGTGATGGTCGCCGGGTCAATTGACCCAGCCACGGCTTGTGTCGCCAGTTGTCGGCAGGCCTGGGCAATATCCCAGCGACCACCGTAATTGGCTGCGATCGTCAGCACCAGTCCGGTATTTGCAGCGGTGAGCGCCTCGCCTTCGCGGATGCGGGCAACAATCTTTGGGCCGAAGCGTTCGATATCGCCAATGACGGAAAATCGAACATTGTTGGCATGCAATTTCTTGACCTCTTTCTCCAACGTCGTGAGAAAGAGATCCAGAAGCAGGCTGACCTCTTTTTGTGGGCGCCGCCAGTTTTCACTGGAAAATGCAAACAGGGTGAGACAGGAGATGCCGCGCTCGCCACAGGCCTGAACCATTTGTCGAACCGCATCGGCGCCCTTGCGGTGTCCGGCAACTCGAGGCAACCCGCGCTGTCGCGCCCAGCGGCCATTGCCGTCCATAATAATCGCCACGTGCCGAGGCAAATCACTGATTGGCGGCACGGCGCTCGTTGAGCTCACGACGTGGCGGGATTCGGTCATGGTCAAGGGCCTTGGCGTCAGATCGCCAACAGCTCTTGTTCCTTGGCGGCCACCAGCTTGTCAATCTCGGCTACGAACCGATCCGTCTGCTTCTGGGTGGCGTCCTCGGCGCGCTTGTCCTCATCTTCCGATATCAACTTCTTCTTGAGGGCATCCTTCAGGTGCTGCATCGCGTCACGTCGGACGTTGCGCACCGCGACTTTGGCCTCCTCGCCTTCCTTGCGCACGACCTTGCCCAGCTCCTTGCGGCGCTCCTCGGTCAGGGCCGGCAGCGGGACCCGTATCATTTGGCCCGACGTGACCGGATTCAGACCAAGACCGGATTCCATAATCGCCTTTTCGATGGCCTGCACCATGGCTTTGTCCCAGGGTGACACGGTCAGCGTTCGGGCATCGGCCACACCGATATTGGCGACCTGGCTCAATGGAGTGCGGGATCCGTAATACTCCACCGACACTTGATCGAGCAGACCGACGTTTGCCCGGCCGGTACGGATTTTCTCGAGTCCGCTCTTGAGTGTGTCGAGCGACTTTTTCATCCGCGCTTCGGCATCGTTGTTAATCTTGTTGATGACCTCAGACATGGCTCACTCTCCGCGTTGGACCAGCGTACCTTCGTTTTCACCACGCACGACGCGCAACAGGCTGCCGGGCTTGTTGATACTGAAGACACGCAAGGGAAGGTTTTGTTCCCGGGCCAGGGCGATCGCGGTGGCGTCCATCACCCCCAGACGCCTGGCCAGGGCTTCATCGTAGGTCACACGATCATAGCGAACGGCATCTCGGTGCTTGACCGGATCCCGATCATAGACACCGTCCACCTTGGTTGCCTTGAGCACGAGGTCGGCACCAATCTCCGCGCCGCGAAGCGTGGCGGCCGTATCGGTAGTGAAGAACGGGTTGCCGGTACCGCCGGCAAAGATGACAACCCGACCGGCATCCAGGTGCTGCAAGGCGGACTGGCGCGAATACCCCTCGACCACGCCCTCCACGGCCAGTCCCGAGAGCACCGCTACCGGAACACCAGCTTTCTGCAGGGCATCCTGCAGGGCCAGTGAATTCATGACTGTGGCCAGCATGCCCATGTAGTCGGCCTGGGCCCGATCCATGCCCTGCGCGCCGACCGATACACCACGAAAGAAATTTCCACCACCCACGACCAGCGCCAGCTGCACGCCGGTCGTCATGACCTCCCGGATCTCATCGACGACGCGATCGAGTACCCGACGGTTGATGCCAAAGGCATCATCGCCCATCAGTGCCTCGCCGCTCAGCTTGAGCAGCAGGCGCCGGTAGGCAGCGCGACCTGTAGTTGGACGCGGCTCGGTGGTCAAGGCTCAGCCCCCTTTGACCTGGGCCATCACCTCGGCAGCAAAATCGCCGGACTTCTTTTCGATACCCTCGCCGACTTCATACCGGGTAAACCCGGCAACGGTCGCATTTTTGCTCTTGAGCAGTTTCTCGACGCTGTTGTCCGGATCTTTGACAAACGGCTGCCCCAATAATGTGACCTCGCCCAAAAACTTGGCAATGCGTCCTTCTACCATCTTTTCGATAATGTTGGCCGGCTTGCCGGATTGTGCTGCCTGGGCGCTGAAGATTTCCTTTTCCTTGGCGATCAGCTCGGCCGGAACCTGTTCCTTCGATACGCACTCTGGCTTGGAGGCGGCGATGTGCATGGCCACATCCTTGGCCAGCGCTTCGTCACCACCGGCAACTTCCACCAGCACGCCAATCTTGCGGCCGTGAACATAGGATGCCACCTGTCCTTGCTTGGCGGCGACACGGACAAATCGGCGCACACCGATATTCTCACCAAGCTTGGCCACCAGCGCCTCGCGCACTTTGCTGACCATCTCACCACCATCGAGCTTGAGACTGGCGACGGCCTCGATGTCGGTCGGGTTATCGCGGGCCACCGCGGCAGCAACAGCACTGGCAAAATCCTGGAAATCATCGCCCTTGGCAACAAAATCCGTTTCGGAGTTGACCTCGACCATGGCGGCAAGTTTGCGGTCCGGGCTGAGCCAGAGGCCAATCGCACCCTCGGCGGCCGTGCGGCCGGATTTCTTTTCGACCTTGGCGCCGGCCTTCTTGCGCAGCAGATCGATCGCGGCGTCCATGTTGCCCTGGGTTTCGGTGAGGGCCGCCTTGCATTCCATCATGCCGAGGCCGGTGCGTTCACGCAGATCCTTCACCATTGCAGCGGTAATCGTCATGGCTACTCCTGAAAAATCCTGAAAGGTGTTGCGAAAAACAATAAATGAGTTACGTCTGAAAAAAGGGGGCATGGCCCCCTGTTTTCGTCTGCGTTATTCGCTTTTTCCGGTCTTGGTCTTGCCGCGTCCGGCCCCGGTCTTGGGGCGTGGCCGCGACGCGGGCGACTTGGCGTCACCGCCTGCTTCGGGTTCGGCGGACGGAGCGGTGCGGGCGGCTGACTTCCGCTTCGCGGCAACCTTCACTTTCGGTTCTTCCTTGACCTCAACGAAGTCCTCGTCGTCACCGGCAGGCAAGGTCATCGTTGCGGAACGACCATCGAGAATCGCATCGGCGGCGGCGCCGGCGTACAGGCGAATGGCGCGAATCGCATCGTCATTGCCGGGGATTACATAATCCACGCCGTCCGGCTTGCAGTTGGTGTCCACCACGCCCACGACCGGGATGTTGAGCTTCTTGGCCTCGCCAATGGCGATGTACTCGTGGCCGACATCAATCACGAAGAGCGCGTCTGGCAGTGTCGCCATGTCCTTGATGCCGGACAGCGAGCGATTGAGCTTTTCCAGCTCGCGCGCGAGCAGTAACGCTTCCTTCTTGTTCAGTTTCTCGATCGTACCGTCCTGGTGCATGCCTTCGATCTGCTTGAGGCGCTCAATCGACTTGCGCACGGTACGCCAGTTGGTGAGCATGCCACCGGTCCAGCGATGATCGACATACGGCATGCCGCAACGCGACGCTTCCTCGCGGAGGATATCGCCGGCCTGACGCTTGGTGCCAACAAACAGGATTGTGCCTTTGTTGGACGCGAGCTGCTTGAGATAACCCATGGCCTCGTTGAACAGCGGCAGGGTCTTCTCGAGGTTGATGATGTGGATCTTGTTGCGCTCGCCGAAAATAAAGGGGCGCATCTTGGGGTGCCAAAAACGCGTCTGGTGGCCGAAATGCACACCGGCCTCCAGCATCTGGCGCATGCTGACGTTACTCATTGTGGTCTCCGTTTCGGGTTGTTATCCGCCACGGGTCCCATGCATCAATCCGCTCAGCTGAGACTAGAGCGAACACCCGGATGCACGTGTCGACCCGTGTGAGGGGTTATGGCCGTAAGGCCTTCAAAAAGCGCGCTTTTATACCATATTTTCACGGTCAGCGGCAATGCTGGGAAACCGCGAACTCTGCCCGGAAACCGCGCAGGTCACTGGTAAATCAGGTAAAGTCACGGGCCAAGCAAAACCTCGGATTTCCACGAATATTTCATGGCTATGGCCGTTACGATCAAAACACCGGACGAAATCGAAAAAATGCGCGTCGCCGGCCGATTGGCGGCCGAAGTGCTGAAAATGATCGCCCCGCACGTCCAGCCGGGCGTGACCACAGGCGCCCTGGACCGGATTTGCCACGACTTTATCGTGAATGAGCAACAGGCCATACCCGCACCGCTCAACTACAAGGGCTTTCCGAAGTCGATTTGCACCTCCGTCAACCATGTCGTCTGCCATGGCATTCCGGGTGATAAAACGCTCAAGAAGGGTGACCTTATCAATATCGATATTACGGTCATCAAGGACGGTTTTCATGGCGACACCAGCAAGATGTTCTTCGTCGGAGAACCATCGATTCAGGCAAAACGCATTGCTGACATCAGTCACGACTGCATGCTGCGGGGGATCGCCCAGGTTCGTCCCGGCGCACGACTCGGCGACATCGGCCACGCCATCCAGACCTACGCCGAAGCACAAGGCTGCTCCGTGGTGCGCGAGTACTGTGGCCACGGAATCGGGCGTGTCTTTCATGAAGACCCCCAGGTGCTGCATTACGGGCGCCCCGGGACCGGCATGGAACTATCGCCGGGCATGACCTTTACGATTGAACCGATGATCAACGCCGGCAAAAAGGAAGTGAAACTGCTGCCGGATAACTGGACGGTGGTCACCCGCGACCATTCGCTTTCGGCGCAGTGGGAGCACACCGTGCTGGTCACCGAGACCGGATACGAAATTCTGACGAAACTGTCCGGCGACAAGCCGTAACCGCATGGCCAGCAGCGATCCGGAGGTATTCGACGCTGAAGGTTTTGATACAGCGCTCCGCGAATTGTCCGGTCGCCCGCCGCTGGAGGCGCTGCCCCGCTTTCGCCAGGCGTTGCGCGAGGGGCGCAATACGCTGGAACAGGCCTGGCATGCCGGCCTGCCGGTTGATCGGCATCTGGCATTGCAGGCAAAGTTGGTCGATGCCCTGCTGGCACGTGCCTGGACTCTGCATGCCACCCTGCTGAATGAGGGCATCACTCCGGCGCTCATCGCCGTCGGCGGGTACGGACGAGGCGAACTCTACCCGCATTCGGATATCGACCTGCTCCTGCTGCTCAAGGGCAACCAGCACAATCAGGTGAAACCGTTTGCCGAGCCCTTCCTGCAGTTCCTGTGGGATATGGGTCTTGAAGTGGGTCACAGTGTCCGCTCCCTGAACGACTGCGTCACGGAATCGAAGAAAGACATCACCGTGGCCACCAACCTGATGGAGGCACGCCTGCTGACCGGCCCGGCGGAACTGTTCGCCGCCATGCAGGCCCGCACCGGCCCGGCCCGGTTGTGGCCGAGTCGCCGATTCTTTGCCGCCAAGCTCGCTGAGCAGCACGCCCGTCATGCACGTTATGACGATACGGCCTACAACCTCGAACCCAACATCAAGGAAAGCCCTGGGGGACTGCGCGATATCCAGATGATTGCCTGGGTAACCCAGCGTCACTTCGGTACCAACCGGTTGCGGGATCTCGTGCCGCTGGACTTTCTCACTGACAAGGAATTCCGCTCCCTGGAACGTGGCCGCCGGTTGCTGGCGAATATTCGTTGCGGGCTGCATTACCTGGCCGGACGCCGTGAGGACCGATTGCTGTTTGATCACCAACGGGCTCTGGCGGAACAGATGGGCTTCCATGACAAACGTGGCCATCTCGGCGTTGAACTGTTCATGAAGCGTTTCTATCTTGCGGTCAAGGAACTCTCGCTGCTGAATGAAATCCTGTTGCAGCACTTTGAAGAAACACTGCTGACACGTGGCCACCCTCGAACACAACCGATCAACCGGCGTTTTCAGGCGCATGGAAACTTTCTGGAAGTGACGCGCCCGAATATTTTTGAGCGCTTTCCCTCTGCTTTGCTCGAGCTCTTTTTGATTCTGCAGCAGCATCCGAAGCTCTCCGGTGTGCGTGCGGCAACTATCCGGCTGGTGCGCGAAAACCTGCACCGCATCAATACCCGCTTCCGCCGCGATTTGGCGTGCCGGAGCCTGTTCATGGAAATCCTGCGTCAACCACACGGCATCACTCACGTGCTGCGTCGAATGAACGCCTACGGTGTGCTGGGCGCCTATCTGCCGGTATTCGGTCGGGTCGTCGGCCAGATGCAACACGACCTGTTCCATGTCTATACAGTCGACGAGCACACCTTGTTCGTGGTGCGCAACCTGCGTCGCTTCACGGTTCCGGAATACCGACATGAATTTCCATTTGCCAGTGAGCTAAGCCAGCAGATTGTGAAGCCGGAACGGCTGTATCTGGCCGGCCTGTTTCACGATATTGCCAAAGGTCGTGGCGGTGATCACTCGGAGCTGGGTGAAATCGAGGTCATCGCCTTCTGCCGTACCCACGGCCTCAGCGATTACGACACGCGCTTTGTGGCCTGGCTGGTCCGTCAGCATCTGTTGATGTCGAACGTCGCCCAGCGTCAGGATATTCATGATCCGGCCGTGATTCTGGATTTTGCGCGCAAGGTCGGTGACCCGGAACGTCTGGCGCACCTTTACCTGCTTACGGTGGCTGACATGCGCGGCACCAGTCCTTCCGTGTGGAACGTCTGGAAAGATCGTTTACTGCGCCAACTCTATAACGCCACCCTCCCGGTCCTGCAGCGCGGTCTTGCCACTCCGCTCGATCTCGAGGATCGGCTATCCGACCTCAAGCGTGATGTGTTGCAGCTGCTGGAAAAGCGGAAAGTGTCGCCGGTCGCGGTGGCATCACATCTGGAACGGATGGATGCCGAATACTTCTTGCGCCACGAGGCATCCACCATCGCCTGGCACACGGAGATGATCCTGCAGACTCCCGCTTCGGAATTTCCGCTGGTGGCCACTCGTTATCAGCCGGAAGCTGGCGGCACCGAATGCTTTGTATACACCCCGGATCGCGATGACCTGTTTGTGGTCATCACCGGCGGTTTCGATCGTTTGGGGCTTACCATCATGGATGCGCGCATTCATACCACGCACTCTGGTTTTGCACTCGATACGTTCGTCGTGCTCGATCATGCCATGCAGCCACTTACGGATTTGCATGCACTGGCCGAACTGGCCACTGGTTTGCGCGAGCAGTTGTTGTTGCCGAAACCAGGGCGCGACTTTGCCAAGGCCATCCTGCCACGTACCCTTAAGCACTTTCCGATCCATACCGAAGTTCGCTTTGGACACACGGCGAATAACCAGCAGACTGTGCTCGAGGTGCATGCACAGGACCGTCCAGGACTGCTTTACCAGGTGGCATTGGCCCTGCAAACCTGTCAGACACGCCTGCTGGCAGCCAAGGTGGCAACCTATGGGGCGCGTGCTGAGGATTATTTTTTTGTCAGCGACCGTAACGGCGAGCCCTTGACCGACCCGGTCAAACAAGCGCAATTGAAGCAGACCATCGTCGCCCGGCTTGGCGGTGAAACCACACCTCCCGCTGTGATGGAGATCTAATCTAACGAGATAGAATCAACGGGCCAGCGCGCTGTGCGAACGGGAATAGGCAAAATACACCACCATGCCAATCGTCATCCAGATCCAGAACCGCCACCAGGTTTCGGCCGGCAGTGACAGCATCAGATAGACACAGAAGGCGATGCCCAGCAGAGGGATCAACGGGCTGAACGGGGTCCTAAAGGGACGTTTCAGATCCGGCTTGGTATGACGCAGGATAATCACACCACCACTCACCAGTACAAAAGCCGCCAGCGTGCCGATGTTGACCAGCTCCGCCACTTTACCAATGGGCGTAAAGCCGGCAATCGAGGCAATCAGCACACCACTGGCCAGAATGACTCGCACTGGCGTATGGGTTGATTTGTTGACCGTTGAAAATAGCGGCGGCAACAGCCCGTCGCGTGACATCGCCAGAAACACCCGGGTCAAGCCGTAATACAGCACCAGCATGACGGTGGTGAGGCCGGCAATCGCGCCGGCCGCGATCAGGCCGGCGGCCCATTTGTGTCCGATCTGCAATAGCGATTCGGCAACCGGAGATGCGACATTCAGCGACGCATAGGGAGCGATACCGGTCAGCAAACCGGCGACCACAATATAGATGATCGTGCACACCGCCAGAGAAGCAATAATTCCAATGGGCAGATCACGTTGCGGGCGAATTGCCTCTTCGGCCGCAGTCGAGACCGCATCAAAACCGATGTAGGCAAAAAAGATCAATGCTGCACCGGCCATCACCCCTTCCCACCCGAATGGCATAAACGGCTGCCAATTGTGCGGCTGAACATTAAATGAAGCCACAGCCACAAAGACCGTTATGGCCATCAGCTTGACCAGCACCATCACGGCATTGAATCGCGCACTGTGGCGCACACCAATGGACAACAACGCGGCCAGGGTCAGCACAATACCGAGAGCCGGCAGGTTCATGACGCCACCTTCGGAAGGTGGTTTAAGGAGTATCTCCGGCAGCGGCATCCCAATCGCAGTCAGCGCATTGTTCACATACCCCGACCAGCCAATGGCCACAGCGGCCGTGGCCAATCCATATTCGAGAATCAGATCCCAGCCGATGATCCAGGCCACGAGTTCGCCGAGTCCCGCATAGGCATATCCATAGGCACTGCCACATCCGCCAATGGAGGCGGCGAGTTCGGCATAGGCCAGTGCCGTAAAGGCACAGGCAAACCCGGCTACCACGTACGACATCACGATTGCCGGCCCGGCCTTGGTGGCCGCCGCCACGCCGGTCAACACGAATATGCCGGCCCCGATAATGGCGCCGATGCCGAGCAGGGTCAGGTCAATGGAATTCAGGCAACGCTTGAGTCCGGTATCGCAGTAGGCATCGGCATTGATCGGTTTGGTCCGCAGCAGGCTCATGCACTCTCCCGTTCTTCAGATTTGTTCTTTTCGCTGGTCATTATATAGCTGGTTGTTGATCAACTGTCGCCACTGCGCGCCGGGATGCGGAGCCGGGTTCCCACTTGTAAATCGTCTCCCTGGATTCCGTTGAGAAACCGCAAGGCATCGATATGTATTTCATACAGTCGGGCAATCGCCGCAAGGGTTTCACCCGACTTGACCACATGCTCGCGCATGCTCGATGGTGGATCGCTGGGACGAGGTGCAGCAGGAACAACCGGTGTCGCCACCAAGGCCGGTGCACTGCCTGCTTCTCGCCGTGCCACAATCCACGGTGTCGCGCGCTTCAGCCCGCCATGAATTCCCTGGGCAATGCGTTTTTGGTGCGCGGAGCTGCGCAGCAACTGCTCTTCGCGCGGATTGGAGATGAAGGCCGTCTCCACGAGGATGGCCGGGATCGGCTGTTTGAGTACAGCGAAGCCGGCATGCGCCACGCGTTCATTGTGTAACGGCCCGACCGATCGCAAGCCGCCAAGAATATCGCCACCAAGTTTTGAACCATCGGCGATGGTGGCCTCTTTGGTCAGGTCGCCGATCAGGCGCCGGACATCATTGTCCATCTCGCGCGGATCAATACCGCCAATCCAGTCTGAAGCGTTTTCACTGTCAGCCAGCGCCCGGGCCAGGGCACTGGACGCACCCCGATCCGACAGCGCATAAACCGACGAGCCGCTGACTTTCCTGGCACGGCTTCCCGGAAGCGAGTCGGCGTGAATCGATACAAACACGTCGGCCTTGAAACGGTCAGCCTTCTGCCGGCGTTTGTGCAATTCGATAAAGTAGTCGCCATCGCGGATCAGCACGGCCTTCATGCCCGGCGTGGCGTTCACCAGCTTGTACAATTCGCGGGCAATGGCCAGGGTCACATCCTTTTCGCGGGTGCGCCACTTTCGGCCAATCGCGCCCGGATCTTCGCCACCGTGACCGGCGTCTATGGCCACGACCAGGTCACGTGGCCGCAGCACCGGCCTCGCCGGTGCGGCGGCGCGTGGCTCCGGCGTGGGGGCCGTCTCCAGCACCGCTTCATCGTAGAGATCGATCACCAGACGGTGGCCATACTGACCGTAAGGCTTGAGCACGAAACTCTGGGCACGCACTGGCCGCCGCAATTCGAGGGTGATGCGCAACTTTCCGTCCAGCGGCTCGGCACCGCGCACGGCGGCAATATAGGAACGGCTGACATCCAGCGGGGCCAAATTTTCCGTCAACCGCGCGTTGTCCATCTCAACCACCAGTCGTTCCGGGTCGCGCAGACGCGTGAGGCGGTGCTCCAGGGATCCGCTCAGATCCAGAACCAGTCGGGTGTGATCCGGTGCTTGCCAGAGACGCAGGTTGTGTACCGCCACCGGCTCGGCCCACGTCACGAGTGGCAACAGTAGCAGAGCGAGAAACGCTACAGTCCGGGAACGCATCATGAGATTGCGCGCAGCAATTCGTCGCCGCTTGCCGTGTGTGTCAAAAATTGCACCTGCCTTCCGTCTCCTGACCGTTGAATTGTGATCTCAACATCCGCCGCCGGCAGGACCCCGGCGCCACGCTCAGCCCATTCCACGAGACAAACGCCCTGGCCCTCAAGATAATCGCGGATGCCGAGAAATTCCAGTTCTTCCGGGTCCTTGAGTCGGTAGAGATCAAAATGAAAAACGGGCAGACCGTTCATCTGGTAAGGCTCAACCAGCGTGTACGTCGGGCTCTTTACCGCGCCCGTGTGTCCGAGTCCGCGCAGGATGCCACGGATGAGCGTCGTCTTGCCGGCGCCCAGCTCGCCGTGCAGGTGCAGCATCATGCCTGCCCGCAATGCAGGCGCCAGGCGCGCACCAAGCACTTCCATGGCATTTGCATTCGCAGCCGTGAATTCAATGTGCATCGAGCATCAACGCGTTCAGAGTGGCTCGAACCGGCCGCATCAGATCACTGGCCCGTATCCCCCGCTCCCCGTCCCCCGCGGTTTGATCTCCGGCACTGGCATGCGTCCACACGCCCAGACGCGCCGCGTCCAGAGGCTTCAGTCCCTGCGCCAGCAAGGCCGCGATCACACCGGTGAGCACGTCACCCGTTCCGGCCACAGCCAGTCCGGGGTTGCCGCGGTCACACAGCCACAACTCGGCAGATTGTTCGGCTGCCACCAGGCTGCCATTGCCCTTGAGTACGCAGACACCACCATAGCGTTCCGCGATGGTACGCACGGCAGTCAGACGATCGTCCTCGATGTCCGCCACGCTCGTGCCCAGTAATCGTGCCGCCTCGCCCGGATGCGGGGTCAACACCCAATCATGACGCCGGTGTGTGGCCGCGGCCAGCAGGTTCAGGGCGTCGGCATCCATCACGAGCGGCTGAGGTGCCGCAATCGCCGTCTGCCAGAGCCTCTTGCTCCAGTCGTCCTGGCCGAGTCCCGGTCCCAGGGCCAGCACATCGGCCGGCCGGATCAGGGCCAGGAGTTCATCCGGCGATTCGCAGCCATAACTGATGAGTTCCGGGCAGGCGCTGCTGACGGTGGCTGCATGTCCGGGATGGGTAGCCACCACCACCAGTCCGGCACCTGCCCGATAGGCCGCCTCGCCAGCGAGACGTACCGCGCCGGGCATACCGGGTTGCCCGCCAATCACCAGCAAGCGACCGGCATCACCTTTATGTGTGTGACGACGGCGCGGGGTGAGCAGACCGCGCAACGTCCTCGCCGTGAGGCGTCGTGCGCGTGGCATCAAACCGTCGAATACGCTGGCCGGCACACCGAGATCATCAAACAGGATGAGGCCACTCTGCTCGCGGCCCTGAGCGGTAAACAGCCCGGTCTTGAGGCCGATGAAACTGACCGTCACGCTGGCCCGTATCGCCACGCCCAGCACCCGCCCGGTATCGGCATGCAGTCCCGAGGGGATATCAAGCGCCAATACCGGTTGGCCGCTGGCATTGATGGCGCTCGCTATCTCGCCCCAGGCGCCTTGCAGCGGGCGCTCCAGACCCGTGCCGAACAGCGCATCAACGATGACATCGGCATCGTTCAGGTCAGCGGCCGTGAAGCGTCGGGTTTCGCCGCCGGCAGACTGCCAGCGCTGCCAGGCTGCACGGGCATCACCCTGCAAGCGGTCTGTTTCAGCGACGGCCAACACCTGCACGGCCAGGCCGGCGGTGCGCGCCAAACGCGCCAGCACGTAGCCATCGCCGCCGTTGTTTCCGGGTCCACACACCACGACAAGCCGCCGGGCGCGCGGAAACCGCTCACGCAGCAAGTGAAACGCCACTTCACCGGCGCGCTCCATGAGCGTGCCACCACCCAGTGCGGCAAGCGCATTTGCGCGCCGATCGGCTTCGCGCACCACGGCGGCGTCAAAGAGCGCTTCGGGCAGGTATTCCATAAAGGCTATGATAGAGGCAGATGCCCACTCCACAAACCCGCCTCATCGATCACGCCGCCCTTGCCCGCGACATCAAGTCCTGGGGCCGTGATCTCGGCTTTCAACACATCGGCATTGCCGATACCGATCTCAGTCGCCATGAGGCGCATCTCGTGCGTTGGCTGGCCTCCGGCCGTCACGGCGACATGGACTATATGCTGCGCCATGGCAGTCGCCGTACCCATCCGGCGGAACTGGTGCCCGGGACCGTGCGCGTGATTTCTGCCCGCATGGATTACTGGCCCGGTGCAGCGACACCGATCCAGGAGATCCTCGAGGAGCCGGCACGTGCATTTGTGTCGCGTTATGCACTCGGGCGTGACTACCACAAGCTAATGCGTTCGCGTCTGCAGAAGCTCGCCGACCGCGTCGCCACCCGTGTCGGTTCATTCGGCTACCGGGTGTTCACCGACAGTGCTCCGGTTCTGGAAAAAGCCCTGGCAGAAAAGGCCGGGCTCGGTTGGATTGGCAAACACACCAACCTGATCGACGCGAAAACCGGCTCGTGGTTTTTTCTCGGCGAACTCTTTACCGATCTGCCACTGCCGCCGGATGAACCGGCCAGCAATCATTGCGGCAGTTGCCGGGCATGCCTCGACATCTGTCCAACCAAGGCCATTGTCGCCCCCTACGAACTCGATGCGCGCCGTTGCATCTCCTACCTCACCATTGAGTTGCGCGGGTCGATCCCCGAGGAACTGCGGCCACTGATCGGCAACCGTATCTATGGTTGCGATGACTGCCAGCTGGTGTGTCCATGGAACAAGTTTGCCCGGCCGACGCCAGAGCCGGATTTCGCACCGCGCCACGGGCTTGATGCCGCCACCCTGATCGAGCTGTTCCGGTGGAGTGAAACGGAATTCCTCACCTACACCGAAGGCTCGGCGATTCGCCGGATCGGTTACGACTGCTGGCTGCGGAATATCGCCGTGGCGCTCGGTAATGCCCCGCACAGCGAGGCAGTGATCACGGCTTTGCGTGCAGGTCTGCCCGCCGCCTCCGCGCTGGTGGCCGAACATATACATTGGGCGCTGGCACGCCATTCCTATTCACTTTGACCAGGAGCCACTGACCATGTCCCGATACTTGTTGGCCTTCGCACTGCTTTTCCAGCTACCCACAATCCTGCTGGCTATTCCGGATGTCGCGAGGGCCGACGACGCTTCCGCCGCACAGGTCCTCAGCACAGTGGTTACTTGAAAAAATGTTCCCGGTAGTACTTCAGCTCGGCAATCGACTCCAGAATGTCATCCAGCGCCTTGTGGGTGTTCTTCTTTTCGAAGCCCGGTGCAATTTCCGGTTTCCAGCGCCGCACCAGTTCCTTGATCGAGCTGACATCCAGATTGCGGTAGTGGAGATACGATTCCAGGGTTGGCATGCTTCGCGCCAAGAAACGCCGGTCCTGGCAGATGCTGTTGCCGCAGAGCGGTGACTTGTTCTTGGGCACGTATTGCTGGAGGAACTGCAGGGTCTGGCGTTCAACATCGGCCTCGCTCAGGGTCGATTCCTTCACGCGTTGGGTCAGCCCACTGCCACCGTGGGTGCGGGTGTTCCAATCATCCATGCTGTTCATGATCGCATCGGGCTGATGCACAGCCAGTACCGGTCCCTGGGCCACGACGTTCAACTGGCTGTCGGTAATGATGGTCGCAATCTCGATGATCCTGTCGGTATCCGGGTTTAACCCTGTCATTTCCAGGTCTATCCAGATCAGGGCATTCGGATCTTGCGGCATGGGCTCCCCTTGTTGGGCGGTACAGCGAATGGTTTACAATCGTGTCGAATGATAACACGGGCGGTGTTCCCGTCCTGGAGCCAGTTGCCGTGCAGAGCCTGACCGTATTGTTCCTCCTCGCCCTGACAGCCTCACTTGCGATTCGCGGGTGGTTGGCCCATCGCCAGATCCAGCATGTGCTGGCTCACCGCCAACGGGTACCCGCCGCCTTCCGCGGGCGCATCACGCTGGCGGCACATCGCAAAGCCGCTGATTACACGGTTGCGAAGACGCGGTTTGGACGTTTCGGGATTGCGGTCGATAGCGCATTGCTGCTGGCCTGGACCGTGGGCGGTGGTTTTGATTTGCTTGACCAGGCGTGGCGTTCGCTGGGGTTTGGGCTACTGACCACGGGGACGGCATTTATCATCTCGGCATTTCTGATCATGAGTCTGCTGGATCTGCCCATCACCCTTTACCAAACCTTTGTCATCGAGCAGCGTTACGGCTTCAACCGCGTCACGCCGGGGCTTTTCATCAGCGACCTGCTGAAACAGTGGCTGCTGATGCTGGCGCTCGGCACGCCACTGGCCCTGGCGGCGCTGTGGCTGATGCAGACGACGGGCGATGCCTGGTGGTTTTACGTCTGGCTGTTGTGGTCGGGCTTCTCGCTGTTCATGATCTGGGCCTACCCGGCGGTTATCGCACCATTGTTCAACAAGTTCATCCCCTTGAAGAAGGGCCCGGTCCTGAAGCGAGTCGAGAGCCTGCTGTCCCGCACCGGCTTTGCGAGCCGTGGCGTATACGTGATGGATGGCTCACGCCGCTCGGCGCACGGCAACGCCTACTTCACCGGGTTCGGTCGACATAAACGCATCGTGTTTTTTGACACGTTACTCAAGACCCTGCGCGGTCCGGAAATCGAAGCCGTCCTCGCCCATGAGCTGGGGCATTTCCATCACCGCCACATCCTGAAACGGATTGTGATGCTATTCGGCATCAGCCTGGCCAGCCTCGCGCTGCTTGGCTGGCTCAGTACGCAACCCTGGTTCTTTACGGCGCTTGGGGCCTCCACACCTTCACATCACATGGCCCTGATGCTGTTTCTGACAGTCGGTCCGGTATTCAGTTACTTCCTGCAACCCCTGATGGCGTGGGGATCACGCCGTCATGAATACCAGGCCGATGCCTATGCCGCCGAACAGGCAGATACCCAGGCCATGATTCGCGCGCTGGTCAAGCTCTACCGTGAGAACGCCAGCACCCTGACACCGGACCCGCTGTATTCGGCGTTCTACGATTCGCACCCGCCGGCGTCGTTGCGCATCGCCCACCTGCAATCCCTCGCCTGATTCCCTACAAGGAGCCGTCATGAAGAAGATCCTGCTGTCTACCGTCCTGCTCTTGACCACGCTGAGCAGCAATGCCGCCCTGCTGCCGGGTGATGCAGCCAATGGCAAGAAGCTGCACGGCGAGCAGTGCGTCGCCTGCCACGATACGAGCGTGTACACGCGCGCCAATCGCCGGGTACGCAGCGTGGAAGCACTCGTGGGACAGGTGCAGGGCTGCGTGCGCCAGACCGGCGCGAAGCTGGACCGCGATCAGGTAAACGACATCATCCGCTACCTGGACGAATCGTTTTACGAGTTTAAGTAACCGGTGTCGTGACTGATTTACGACACCGGCACTGCCAGCCCCAAACCGGCACCGCGCTGGAGCGGGCCGTCGCGGAACGGCAATTGCGAGAGATCCCCGGGTGGGCGCTGGATGACGGCGGCCACTCGATACAACGCACCTTTGCGTTTCCTGACTATTACGCCACGATCGCGTTTGTGAACGCGATCGCCTGGATCGCGAACCGTGAGGATCATCATCCGGATCTCGAAGTGGGATACAACCGCTGCACGGTCCGTTTCAGCACCCACTCCGTCGGCGGCCTGAGCGACAACGACTTCATCTGCGCCGCGCAGATCAGCGCCCTGTTCGACTAATCCGAGCCGGGCGACCTCTCGCCACTCAGCGAGTGATGTCTTCTTCCGGGTTGGCCGTGATCTTGTGGATGCTGAGATCCGCACCCTGAAACTCTTCTTCTTCGGTGAGGCGGATCCCCACCCACTTCCGGAGTGCACCATAGATCAGCAGGCTGCCGGTCAGGGCGATCGCCACCCCGCCGAGCGTTCCCAGTAATTGCGCGAGCAGCGATACGCCGCCCATGCCGCCGAGCGCCGGGCTGCCGAAGATACCGCAGGCAATTCCGCCCCACGCACCGGCCAGCCCATGTAGCGGCCAGACTCCCAGCACGTCATCGATCTTCCAGCGGTTCTGAGTGAGGATGAAGGCAACCACGAACAGCACACCGGCCAGCGCACCGACTACCCCGGCGCCGACCGGGTGCATCACGTCCGACCCGGCGCAAACGGCGACCAATCCCGCCAGCGCACCGTTGTGAACAAAGCCCGGATCATTTCGGCCGGCGATCAGCGCACCCAGTACACCACCGACCATCGCCATCAGCGAATTCACGGCCACCAGTCCGCTGATCTTGTCGAGACCCTGTGCGCTCATCACGTTGAATCCGAACCAGCCGACGACCAGGATCCACGATCCGAGCGCCAGAAACGGAATGCTGGACGGCGGAATGGCGATGACCTTGCCGTCCCGGGTGTAGCGTCCCTTGCGTGGACCAAGCATCAGCACGGCGCCAAGCGCAATCCAGCCTCCCATGGTGTGCACCACGACGGAGCCGGCAAAATCATGGAATTTGGCGCCGAGCGCGGATTCGATCAGGGCCTGCACATGAAAGCGCTCTCCCCACACAATGCCTTCATAAAACGGATACACCAGCCCGACGATCACGGCCGAGGCGACCAATTGTGGCCAGAAACGTGCACGCTCCGCGATTCCGCCGGAGATGATGGCCGGGACGGCAGCGGCGAAGGTCAGCAGAAAAAAGAACTTCATCAGATCGATACCACTCTTGGCCGCCAGCTCCGGTGCGCCCGCCAGGAAAGTCACACCATAGGCCACGGCATAACCGACAAAGAAATACGCCAGCGTGGATATACTGAAGTCGCTGAGAATCTTGACCAGGGCATTGACCTGGTTCTTCTTGCGCACCGTACCGGCTTCGAGAAAGGCAAACCCGGCGTGCATCGCCAGCACCAGAATGGCACCCATCAACAGGAAGAAGGCATCCGGGCCGAGCACGGGCTGGACGGCAACTATCTCATTCATGCGTATCGATCCTCAGTTTAAGTTGATTCTGGCTGGCTGAAATCAGACATCGTGTCGCCCGGTCAGGGCGCGGGCAAGCGTACCGCGATCGGTGTATTCAAGTTCGCCACCAACCGGGACCCCGTAGGCAATGCGGCTGGCGCGAATCCCGCGGGCGCGTGCCAGATCGCCAATGTAATGCGCGGTGGCCTCGCCTTCCACGGTCAGGTTGGTGGCCAGAATCACCTCACGGATCTGTCCCTCATCCAGCAAGGTCTCGAGGCGTTGCAACCCCAGCTCTTCCGGGCCGATACCATCGAGGGGAGATAACCGGCCCATCAGCACAAAATACAAGCCGTTGTAGGCCGCCGATTGTTCGATGGAAGCCAGATCCGCTGGAGTTTCCACCACACACAGCAGCGTGTGGTCGCGCCGAGGCGAGGCGCACACGGGGCACAGTTCGTCCTCGCTGAAATCGTTGCAGCGCCGGCAATGGCGCACCCGCTCGAGTGCGATCCGGATTGCCTCGCTCAGTGCGCGCGCACCTTCACGGTCGCGCGACAGCAGGTGAAAGGCCATTCGCTGCGCAGATTTCGGTCCGACTCCGGGCAGGCGACGCAGCGCCTGCTTGAGTCCTTCGATGGCGGGTGACGACGTCACGGGCTCAGAACGGCAGATTGAGCCCGGGGAGATTGAACCCGGATGTCAGACCCGCCATCTTCTGCTGTGTGGCGTCTTCTACCTTGCGCACGGCGTCATTGACTGCCGCGGCCACCAGGTCTTCGAGCATTTCCTTTTCGTCCTGCAGCAGCGAGGGGTCGATGGTCACTCGCTTCACATCATGCCGGCAGGTCATGATCACACTCACCAACCCGCCACCGGCGCTGCCGGTGACTTCGATGTTCGCCAGTTCCGCCTGGGCCTTGCGCAGATTCTCCTGCATCTGCTGCGCCTGCTTCATAATATTTCCCAAACCGCCTTTCATCGGTGCTCTCCGTTGTGGTTCGGCATTCAGTCCTTGGGGCGAATGCTGGCTGTGTTCACTTTGGCGCCAAAGCTCTCCTGCAACGCCCGCACATGGGGGTCGTTCAGGATCACCTCGGTGGCCTGTTGCTGGAGTTCAGTCTGAACGCGCTGTTTCTCGCGCGCCGGGGTTTCGACTTCGGGCCGACCGGACTCGATCTGCAGGCTCAGGGTCCGGCCGTAATGTTTCGACAGGGCATCACGCACCATCTGCTCCCGTTCTTTGCTGATCAGATTGGCGTAGCCTGGCTCGATGATGAGGATGATCCGTTCACCGGCGAGCTCCTTCAAGACGGTGTGCTGCAGGAGCTCGCGGGCCATGCCGCTGAGTCCGAGTTGCGCGACAATCTCGCTCCACGGTGTCGCGGTTTCTGCCGGGCGCGCCACCGGACTCGCCTCCACGCGCGACGGCGATACGGAGACTGTCGTGGGTCGTGCCGCGGGTGTCCCGGCGCGTTTCGTCGTCCCGGCCGGTCGCGCAACCGGGGTGCTCGTGGGTCGGCGCTGCTCACTGCCCGGGGTGGCCGGGCGAAACGCCAGCATGCGCAACAGGGCCATCTCCAGACCGGTCTGTGGATCCGGTGCCAGCGCCAGATCGCGACGACCGATCAGACCGATCTGATAGAACAGTTGTACGTCTTCCGGTGCCAGACTGTCGGCCATCCGTCGAACGGCCGGATCTTCATCCACGTCACTGCCGGCCGTCGACGGTACCGCCTGCCGCAGGGCGACCTCATGGAGCGCGCGCAGTAGTTCATCAAGAACCTGGTCGGGATCGGCATTGCGTTCATGCGCATCGGCAACGACCGTCAGGATCGCCGCGGCGTCGCCACTGGCCAGTGCATCCAGGAGTCCGTCGATGATGCTGTTATCGATGGTGCCCAGCATGTCACGCACCTCGGCTTCACTGACCTGGCCGCCTCCGAAGGCAATGGCCTGGTCGAGCAGACTCAGGGCGTCACGCAGACTGCCATCGGCGGACCGCGCCAGCAGACTCAGCGCCGTCCGGTCTATGTCGATACCTTCTGCGGTCAGGATCTTCTCGAGCTGGCCCTGTATGAGTTCCGGTGCAATGCGCTTGAGATGGAATTGCAGGCAGCGTGACAGAACCGTGACCGGCAGTTTTTGCGGGTCGGTGGTCGCCAGCAGGAATTTGACATGCGGTGGTGGCTCTTCCAGCGTCTTCAGCAGGGCATTGAAGCTGTGGCCGGAGAGCATGTGCACTTCGTCGATCAGGTAAACCTTGTAGCGTCCGCGGGTCGGCGCATACTGCACGTTATCAAGCAGTTCGCGGGTATCATCGACCTTGGTGCGGGAAGCGGCGTCAACCTCGATGAGGTCGATAAACCGTCCCTCATCCACCTCGCGACAGGTCGTACAACTTCCACAAGGCTGGGAGCTGACACCGGTTTCGCAATTGAGACTTTTGGCCAGGATGCGGGCAATGGTGGTTTTGCCTACCCCGCGCGTGCCGGTAAACAAGAACGCATGATGCAGACGGTCGTGATCGAGCGCATTGATCAGCGCGCGCGTGACGTGGGTCTGGCCGACCAGATCCGCGAACCGGCGCGGGCGCCACTTGCGTGCCAGCACCTGATAGCTCATGGCTGTATGTTCGGCCTCATGCGGAATCATCAATGGGTGGCGGCTCGGGCCGGCCGCACCCTCGTACCCGAAATGGCTGCTGCGGCTGCTTCCTTCCGGACCTGACCGGGTTCACAACCCCTCGTCACAAGGGGGACCGACCGTCGCCGCCATAATCGGCGCACTGTCGAACCGTGAGTCTACCTGCGACCCGCCGATGGGTAAACGACAGACATCCACGGATTTACCTGCAAGGGAAAAATGGCGGAGAGGGAGGGATTCGAACCCTCGGTACGTTGCCGTACACACACTTTCCAGGCGTGCTCCTTCAGCCGCTCGGACACCTCTCCGGGGTTTTATGGGCCCACCCAATATATAGAGGGCAGACACCCGTCCCGGATACGCCGGGGCGTGGTCACGGGCACAAACGGACGCGCAAGGGTAAACCACTCATCCTGGCCACGCAACGAAGGGCGCGGATCGGCGCCATGCACCTATATAGAATACCCGGAATAATGGCGGAGAGGGTGGGATTCGANNATGACCGCTTCGGTACCTCTCCGGGGGCGCTAGGATACTCTGGAGCCTGACCGTGAGACAACCACGGTGGATTATACTTGAACCAGATGCCGAACCCTCCCTGCCAGCGCCTGCACCGCCTGAGCACTACCTTGCTGCTCGTAATGGGCCTATCGGGCAGCGGTTGTGCACCGCCCCCGGAAAACAAGCTGCAGGAAGTGATACAAACGGGTGAGCTGGTGGTGGTGACCCGCAACAGCCCGACTACTTACTATGAAGGTCCGGATGGCCCAACCGGATTTGAGTACGACCTGGTGCGCGCCTTCGCCAAATCGCTCGGCGTCAGCGTGCGGATGAAGAGCATCGATCGCTTTAGCGACATTCTCCCGATGATCGCCAACGGCGACGGTGATTTGGCCGCCGCCGGGATCACGGTCACGCCGCAACGTGCAACGCAGGTCCGCTTTTCCCCGTCTTACCAGCAGATTCGCCAGCAGGTGATTCATAGCACCCGCACTCCTGCCCCCACCAATGCCAAGGCCCTGGTCGGTCGCAGCATTGAAGTTGTCGCCGGCACCAGCTACGTCGAACGTCTCGAATCCCTGCGGGAAAAATACCCGAAGCTGAAATGGACCGAAGTACAGGATATGGAAACCGAGGAATTGCTGATCCGGGTCCAGGAGGGGCAGACCGAAATCACCATTGCCGACTCGAACATCGTCGCACTAAACCAGCAGTACAACCCCGACCTTCGTGTCGGTTTTAACCTGAGTGATGCCGAAAAACTGGCCTGGGCCTTTCCGCTCGGCGACGACAACAGCCTGTTCGATGCCGCCAGCCGCTTCATTGATGAAATACGGGCCTCCGGCGAGCTCGCGCACCTGATTGAACGGCATTACGGCGCGGCCACCCGATTTAATCCGATCAACATTGCCGCCTTCCTGCAGAAGATCGAAACTGACCTGTCGCTCTACAAACCGATGTTCGAGGAAGCCGGCCGTCGCTATGCGCTCGATTGGCGTCTGCTCGCCGCCATGAGTTATCAGGAATCCTACTGGAACCCGAAGGCCGTCTCCCCGACCGGAGTCCGGGGCATCATGATGCTCACGGAAATCACAGCCCAGCATCTGCGCATCAAAGACCGCCTCGACCCCCGCCAGAGCATCCTCGGCGGCGGCGCCTATCTGCGGCAACTGATCGACCGCCTTCCGTCGCGGATCCATGAGCCGGATCGCAGCTGGATGGCGCTCGCCGCGTACAACGTCGGCTTCAATCACCTCGAAGACGCACGCATCATCACCCAGATACGGAATGGCGATCCGGACAAATGGAGCGAGGTGAAGGAAAGCCTGCCGTTGCTGACCAAGGCGGTCTGGCACACTCGCACCCGGCATGGCTATGCGCGTGGATACGAACCGGTCCAGTTTGTGACCCGCATTCGCACCTATTATGAAGTCCTGAAGAAAACCGATGAAGGCAACCGCAACCGCAACACCTCGGATGCGCTGCGCCTGCGCGCCCCGGCGCTCTAGGCCCTAGTCGCCGGCACGTTTCCGGCGGGACTCGAAGAACGATTTGAGGCGCTGACGGCATTGTTCCGCCAGCACTCCACCGTGCACCTCGGCGCGATGATTTAACGACGGTGAGCGCAGCAGGTCATAGACACTTCCGGCGGAACCCGCGAGCGGATCAGTCGCGCCGTAGACGACCCGCGCAATCCGGGCATGCACCATGGCCCCGGCACACATCGGACAGGGCTCAAGCGTGACGTACAGGGTGGCGCCATTGAGTCGATAGTTGCCGACGCGACCGGCCGCATCGCGCAGGGCCTGGATCTCGGCATGGGCAGTGGGATCGTGGGCGGCAATGGGACGGTTCCAGCCAAGCCCGATGATCGTGTCATCCCGGACCACGAGCGCCCCGACTGGTACTTCTCCTTCCGCTTCGGCGCGCGCGGCCAGGTCGAGTGCCTGACGCATGTACTCCAAATCGCCTGGCGTTCCGGTCATTCCCACTCAATGGTCGCGGGTGGCTTGCCGGAGATGTCGTAGACCACTCGGGAAATACCGCGCACTTCGTTGATCAGGCGATTGGAAATCCGGCCGAGGACCTCGTATGGCAGGTGCGCCCAGCGCGCGGTCATGAAATCGATGGTTTCAACTGCACGCAGGGCCACGACATAGTCATAGGCACGCGCATCGCCCAGCACGGCCACCGATTTCACCGGCAGGAACACCGCGAACGCCTGGCTGACCTTGTCATACAACTCGTTGCGGTACAGTTCTTCGAGGTAGATGGCGTCGGCCTTGCGCAGAATCTCGGCGTACTCTTTCTTCACTTCACCGAGGATACGCACCCCGAGGCCCGGTCCCGGGAACGGGTGGCGATAAATCATGGCGTGCGGCAAGCCCAGCTCGACACCAAGCGCACGCACCTCGTCCTTGAACAACTCACGCAGCGGTTCAAGCAGTTTCAGGTGCATGCGTTCCGGCAGGCCGCCCACGTTGTGGTGCGACTTGATGACATGCGCCTTGCGGGTACGGGCCGCGGCCGATTCGATGACGTCCGGGTAGATGGTGCCCTGCGCCAGCCACTTGGCATTCTTGAGCTTCGCCGCCTCTTCCTCGAAAACCTCGATAAAGGTGTTGCCGATGATCTTGCGTTTCTGCTCGGGGTCGCTCACACCCTTGAGCTTGTCGAGAAACCGGTCCACGGCATCGACGCGAATTACCTTCACGCCCATGTGCTCGGCGAACGTCGACATGACCTGATCGCCTTCATTCAGCCGCAACAGTCCATTGTCTACGAAGATGCAGGTCAGCTGCTGGCCGATGGCGCGATGCAACACCGCCGCCACTACCGACGAATCGACTCCGCCGGACAATCCAAGTATTACCTCGTCCTGGCCAACCTGCTGGCGCATGGCCACGATCATGTTCTCGGCAATGTTGCCGGGCGTCCACAGCGACTGGCAGCCGCAGATGTCGTGCACAAAGTGCTGCAGGATCGCCGTGCCCTGGGTGGTGTGAGTCACTTCCGGGTGAAACTGCACGCCATAGAAACCGCGTGCTTCGTCGGCAATGCCGGCATACGGCGCATGCTCGGTTTCGGCGATGACCTTGAAGCCCGGCGGCAATTCGGTGACGCGATCGCCGTGGCTCATCCACACGTGCAGGAATTCCTGGCCGTTCTCGGCGGCCTCATCACGAATGCCCTTGAAGAGTTTTGAGTGGCCACGCATGCGTACCTTGGCGTAGCCGAATTCGCGATGATCGGAGCCCTCGACCTCCCCGCCCAGCTGGGCTGCCATGGTCTGCTGGCCATAACAGATGCCAAGCACCGGAACCTTGAGCTCAAACACCAGTGGCGAAGCACGCGGGGTTTCCTCTTCGGTGACTGACTCCGGGCCGCCTGACAGGATCACGCCGCGGGGCGCAAACCGGCGCAGCTCACCGTCACTGATGTCGAACGGATAGATCTCGCAATACACCCCGGCCTCGCGCACCCGACGCGCGATCAGCTGGGTGTACTGTGAACCAAAATCGAGGATGAGGATCTTCTGGGAATGCGGATCGGTCATGGTCGGTGAAACGCCACGCGGCCGTCTCCGGCCGCGTCTGTGTGGATATGAAAGTTGTGTCTAGTCACGCTGGTAATTCGGGGCTTCCTTGGTCACATGCACATCGTGCACATGCGACTCGCGGATGCCGGCGTTGGTGATGCGCACGAACTCGGCGCCGGTGCGCAGTGTTTCCAGATTGGCGCTGCCGGTGTAGCCCATGCCGGAACGCAAGCCGCCCATGAGCTGATGGATGATGTTCACCATCGGGCCCTTGTACGGCACCCGCCCTTCCACCCCTTCCGGCACCAGCTTTTCAGCGGTCGTGCCTTCCTGGAAATAGCGATCGCTTGAGCCCTCGCCCATGGCCCCCAGCGAACCCATGCCACGATAGGACTTGTAGGAACGGCCCTGGTAGATCTCGATTTGTCCCGGTGCCTCGTCGGTGCCGGCCAGCAGCGAACCGACCATGACGCAGTGTGCCCCGGCGGCGATCGCCTTGACGATATCGCCGGAGTAGCGCAATCCGCCATCGGCAATCAGCGGGATATCGGAATCCTTGAGCGCCTCGGCAACATTGCTGACTGCGGTGATTTGCGGCACGCCCACACCGGCCACCATGCGCGTGGTGCAGATGGAACCCGGGCCAATCCCGACCTTCACGCCGTCGGCCCCGGCATCGCGCAGGGCCCGGGCGGCATTGGCGGTGGCGATATTGCCGCCGATCACCTGCACCTGGGGATACTGTTTCTTGACCCAGGCAACGCGATCAAGCACGCCCTGTGAATGACCATGCGCGGTATCGACGACGATGACGTCCACGCCCGCGGCCACCAGCTTCTCGACCCGTTCTTCGGTGCCCTTGCCGACACCCACGGCCGCCCCGACCAGTAAACGGCCGGAAGAGTCCTTGGCCGAGTTCGGGTACTCACTGGACTTCTGGATGTCCTTGACAGTCACCAGCCCTTTCAGGCCGAATTTTTCATCGACCACCAGCACCTTTTCGATACGGTGCTCGTGCAGCAGCTTGAGAATCTCGTCGCGCGTCGCACCCTCTTTGACCGTAATCAGGCGATCTTTCGGGGTCATGATGCGTGACACCGGTTCGTCATAGCGGGTTTCGAAGCGCATGTCGCGGCCGGTGACAATACCGACCAGCTGGCCGCCTTTGGTAACCGGTACTCCGGATATGCGCTTTTCGCGGGTGAGCTTGAGCACTTCGCGGACCGTGGTGTCGGGCGACACCGTAAACGGTTCGGCAATGACACCGGCCTCGAATTTCTTCACCCGGCGGACTTCTTCCGCCTGGCGGTCCGGGGGCAGATTTTTGTGAATAATGCCGAGACCGCCTTCCTGGGCCATGCAGATGGCACCGCGCGACTCGGTCACGGTATCCATGGCCGCTGACAGCAGCGGGATATTCAGAGTCAGGCCACGCGTGACCCGAGTTTTGAGGCTTACGTCCCGCGGCAGGACATCTGAATGGCCGGGAACCAGGAGAACATCGTCGAACGTCAGGGCTTCTTGGAGGATGCGCATGCCCTATTATACAGACCCGGTATTTACGGTAAAAGGGGCAGAAAATAATGAAATACTGTTAATAGGGGGAAATTGACGGTTGACCGGAGCGGACGGAATCATTAAGTTCGTAAAGTCACACCATAAACAAGACAGCCCCACTGGAGGAACTGCCCCATGAAGAAGACATTCTGGCTGACTGCCGCCCTGGCCCTGACCCTTGCCGCTTGCGCCGAAGCTCCCAGCGCGCCATCAGGCTCTGCTGCCGCAGCGTCCAGCCCCGAACTCGACGCGGCCATTGCTACGGCTGAGAAGGAAATCGCCGCTGCCAAGAAAGTTGGCCTGTGGCGCGATACCGAGAAACACCTGAAAGCCGCCCAGGACGCCAAGGCTGCCGGCAAAACCGACGAAGCCATGAAGTTTGCCAAGAAGGCCACCAAGGAAGCCGTGCTGGCCCAGAAGCAGGCCGCGGCCGAAGCCAACCCGAAGGTGGAATTCCCCAAGTAATCCTGCCTTAAACTTCGAGAATCAGCCGGGCAATGCCCGGCTTTTTCTTTGCCGGGCTTTCCTGCCAACCGCTCACACGGTATGTTCGATTTATGAAGGAATTTTCATACGCTGCGGGCGAGCGTGAGGTCTACACCGTTTCGCGTCTCAATCGCGAGGCCAAGTCTGTGCTGGAGGGCAGTTTTCCACTGCTGTGGGTGGAAGGCGAGATCTCCAACCTGGCGCGCCCTGCTTCCGGCCACATGTATTTCTCCCTGAAAGACGCCCAGGCGCAGATACGCTGTGCATTTTTTCGCGGTCAGCAGCGCGGCCTGGCCACGGCACCCCGCGATGGCATGCAGGTGCTGGTGCGTGCCCGGGTCAGCCTGTATGAGGGCCGGGGCGACTACCAGCTGATTGTCGAGTCGCTGGAGGAAGCCGGCGAAGGCGCGCTGCGCCGCGCCTATGAACAACTGCGCGCCCGGTTAGCCGAGGAAGGCCTGTTCGACCCGGCCCGCAAAAAACCGCTGCCGCGGCTGCCCAAACGGATTGGCGTGATCACCTCATCGTCCGGCGCGGTGCTGCACGATATTCTCACCACCCTGCAACGGCGGTTTCCGGCCATCCCGGTGCTGCTGCATCCGGTGCCGGTGCAGGGCGAAGGCGCGGCGGAGAAGATTGCCGCCATGCTGCAACTCGCCGGACAGCGCCGGGATTGTGATGTGCTGATTCTGGCGCGCGGGGGTGGCTCGCTGGAAGATCTGCAGGCCTTTAACGAAGAGTTGCTGGCGCGTGCAATCATTGCCTGTCCGATCCCGGTCGTGTGCGGCGTCGGACACGAAACCGATGTCACCATCGCCGATTTCGTAGCCGATGCCCGTGCACCCACGCCCACGGCGGCGGCCGAGATGCTGAGCCCGGATCAGCATGAGTGGCTGGCGCTGTATGGACAACAGCACCTGCGTCTGCGACGACTGCTCACCGACCGGTTGCGCAATGCCCAGCAGCAAATCGATTACCTCGGTGCCCGGC
>DKBE01000060.1 GCA_002451085.1 Proteobacteria bacterium UBA6908
TTCCATTTCTGGCGCAATAAAGGCGAAACACGGACCCGATTTATTTCACTCGCCAACAGTTACCACGGTGAAACCCTCGGAGCGTTGGCGGTCGGCGATGTGGCGCTTTACAAGGAGACCTACGAGCCCTTGCTGCTCAGGAACATCACCGTGCCGTCGCCGGATGCCTACTTGCGCGAACCGGGTGAATCCGAAGCCGAAGTTGCACGACGCGCGATCGCTGCGCTCGAACAGACCCTGGAGCGCCATGCCCGCGAAGTGTGCGCAGTGATTGTGGAGCCGCTGGTGCAATGCGCCGGCGGCATGCGTATGCACGATCCTGTTTACCTGTCGTTGCTGCGCGACGCTTGCGACCGCTACCACGTGCATATAATCGCCGACGAAATCGCTGTCGGCTTCGGGCGCACCGGCACGCTGTTCGCCTGCGAGCAGGCCGGCATCACGCCGGATTTCCTGCTGCTGGGCAAAGGCCTGACCGGCGGTTACCTGCCGTTGTCGGTGTGCCTGACAACCAATAGCGTATATCAGGCTTTTTATGGCGAGTATGCGGCGCGCAAGGCGTTCCTGCACTCGCATTCCTACACCGGCAACCCGCTGGCCTGCGCGGCGGCCAACGCCACACTCGACATCTTCCGCGATGACGACGTGCTCACTCGCAACCGTGCGCTCGCTGAACACATGGGTCGTGCAGCCGCACCAATGCTGGATCTCCCGCATGTCGCCGAGGTACGACAACGCGGCATGATTCTGGCCGTCGAGATGGTCAAAGACAGGAAGTCACGCCAACCCTATGCCTGGCAGGAACGACGGGGATTATCGGTTTATCACTATGGACTCGCGCACGGCGTATTGCTGCGGCCTCTCGGCAACGTGGTGTATTTCATGCCGCCCTATGTGATTACGACCGAGGAACTGGACCAGCTGTGTGCGGTGGCCTCGGCCGGTATCGACCACGCCACGCGCGATTGACCACCGATCAGTCGGGATACAGGACCCGGGACAGTGCCGTGAAATCCGGGATACCGACGATGCGGTCCTGGATACGCAGTCCGGCGGCGATGCAGGGGTAGGTATCCTGCACCGACACGGAGGCCATGCCGCCGTCGACCGGTCGCGACTGCGGTTCGGCGCTGGCCAGCAGGCCGATGAATTCCCAATCCTTACGCCCCGGCAACGGATATAGAACCACCACGCGGGCGCGCTGTCCGGGAGACCGCCACTCACCACCAGCCAGCAGATCATAGGAAAACACCGGCACCGGCCGTGATCGCCAGCCGAGTACACCCAGCATCCACGGCGGTGCTTGCGGAACCCGGGTCAGTGCACTGAGCGTCACTACCTCGGCCATGCAGGCCGATGGCAACAACAGTGGCAGGCTGTCGGTGGGAACTTCCAGTGCATGCACTGCCGCGGACGTTTTGATCATGCCTGAGCCTCGATCGCGCGCAACCAGCCGGACAGGATGCCCGGTTCAATCACCAGCATCGGGGGACGTGTACCACTCACCCAGGCGCCACTGAACAGGTGTCCGGTGGATATCGGTGCCGGGCCCAATGGGCGAAACGGCTCGATGCGCACTTCTTCGCGTGACAACAACTGCAGCTCTTCGGCGACCAGGCCGAAATTCCGGCCTTCACCCTGCAGGAACACAGCCCGTTGCCAGTCATCGCGCAAACCTGGATTGAGTTCGGCATCCAGCGAGTAGGCCGGTTCATGGCCGGCGGACGTAACCCGCCAGGCCGCGATAAATCCACCTTCCGGATTGATCTCCAGATCCTCACGCTTTTCGATGGCGAATCCGGATGTCCAGGGCAGCAGAAAATCCATGTTGTCCAGCCGGATGCGCAGGTATTGACGTTTCTCAGCCAAGGGTGCTCCCGAAAATCGCATGCGAAGGGAAGCTCATGCCGGTCACGACATCACCAGATGCGATGGCAGCAGATTATTAATGTTGGCCAGCAGCGTATCTTCCTGATACGGCTTGGTCATGTAGATGTTGACACCCAGGGCCAGCGCCTTGTCGCGGTGTTTGTCGCCGGCGCGCGAGGTGATCATGATGATGGGCACATGCTTGAGGCGCGAATCGCTGCGCACCAGTTGCGTCAGTTCGTATCCGTCCATACGCGGCATTTCGATGTCGACCAGCATCACGTCCGGAACGTTTTCGCGGAGCTGATCCATGGCATCGACTCCGTCCTTGGCCAGCAGGACATCCACGCCACGCTTCTGCAAGTGGCGTTGGGTTACCTTGCGGACTGTAATCGAGTCATCCACCACCATCACCACGGCGCGNNTCGTCAGCCGGTGTGCCGTGAACCACCTGCAATCCTTCTTCCACCAGCCACAGGCCCGGCACGTCCAGAATCAGCACTACGCTGCCATCGCCGAGAATGGTGGCACCGGCCAGGCCTTCAATTCCGGCCAGCTGCGCGCCGAGCGGCTTGATCACAATTTCGCGGGTGCCAGCCAGGCCGTCCACCTGGATCGCCACCTGACGTCCGCCACTGCGGGCCAGCAGCACCGGAACCTTCCTGTTGCTGGCCGGCTGCGGATTGATGCCCAGCCGCACCGCCAGATTCATAAATGGATACACCTGATCCTGCCAGTTGAGCAGCGGTTTGGTGCCCACGTGAATGCTCTTCAGGTCCTCAAGCGGTACTTCGAGAATATTGACCACGGCCGAGATGGGGATGGCGAACATTTGCTCCCCGGCGCGCAGCATCAGCGCTTGCGCAATCGACAGGGTCAACGGCAGGCGGATGATAAAGGTCGTGCCCTGGCCACGGCGCGTGTCGACGGTAATGGTACCGCCCAGCTGCTTGACCTCGCTATGCACCACATCCATGCCGACACCGCGACCCGACAGCTGCGTGACGGCAGCCGCCGTCGAGAATCCCGGCATGAGAATGAACTGAATGAGTTCGTCGTCGGCGAGATTGGCGTTCGCCTTGAGGACGCCGCGCTCGATGGCCTTGCGGCGGATCGCGGCAGTATCCAGACCAGCGCCGTCGTCAGCGAAGCGGATCACGACTTCGCTCCCTTCGTGGCTGGCCGTCAGCGTGATGCGACCGTTGGCGGGTTTGCCGGCCTTGCGGCGCACGGCCTCGGACTCAATGCCGTGGTCGATGGCATTGCGGATCATATGTTCCATGGGACCGATCATGCGCTCAAGCACGTTGCGGTCGACTTCCACATCTCCGCCCACGATCTCCAGATCAACCCGTTTTCCGACTTCGCGTGACGTCTGGCGCACGATGTGGCGAAGGCGTGCGCCCTGGGTAGCCATGGCGATCATGCGGGTGCGCATCAGGCCTTCCTGCAGATCGGTGTTGATGCGCGCCTGTTGTGTCAGCACGCCTTCGGCCTGGCTCGCGTAGTTTTCCAGGTTGCCGCGGATGGTGAACAGGTCGTGCAGCGATTCCGCCAGGCTGCGTGACAGGGTCTGCAGGCGCGAAAAGCGGTCGAACTCGAGCGGGTCGAACTCGTCACCGGCGCGTGAGGCCTCGGCCTGGGCGCGTGCCAACATCTGCGATTCCGACTGGATCTCGAGTTCGCGAATCTGGTCGCGGAAGCGGGTGACGTTACGGTTCAATTCAGCCAGGTTTTCGCGCAAACCGAAAATCTGCTGCTCCATGCGGGCACGGGCGATGGATACTTCACCGGCGGAATTCACCAGTTCATTAAGCAGCGCAGTGCGTACACGGATCTGCCCGCGCCGGTCAGCGGTCGGAATCGACTCGGGTACGGCATCGGCCACTTCGTCGTTCTCGTGGCGACGCTCGATGTGCGGGGTCAGGTCTTCGGCCGGAAGTTCGCTGACCGGTGGCAAAGATTCTGACGACGCGGCCGGCACCGGGTTGCTCACCCGCTCCGGCTCCGACCTGCGCGCAACCGATGTGTGTTCCGGAGTGACTGGGGTTGCGGGTGCTTTCGCGCTGGATGGTGTCGACACCGGCTCCATGCCAAGATGCTGGAGCACCTTGTTGGTGACCGACGTATACGCCTGCACCGGCTGCTGGTTGCGCATCTGATCGACCATGGCAACCAGGGCGTCGTGCACTTCGTCCATGAGATCAAGCATCTCGCTGTCCGCGTTCACTCGACCGATTTCGATTTCACCCAGCAGGCTTTCGGTGTGGTGACCAAGGTTACCCATGGTCATGGCACCGGACATACGCGCGCCACCCTTGAGGGTATGCAGCTGGCGTTTGAGCTCGCCAACGGCCTGCCGGTTCGAACGGTCATTACGCCAGTTGGTCAACGATTCCTCGATAGCGCCCAGAATGTCTACGGCCTCTTCGAGGAAAATCTCGGTGAGTTCGGGGTCCAGCTGTTCCTGAACCGTCTCGACAGTGACGACCGGCGCCGCCGGGGCGACCGTCCGGGTCGCGGCTGGTGCGGTGGGTGCTGCCGGGGCCGGGGCATGACTGACGCTCGCCGCGCTGGATTCCGGTGCACTTGCCTGACTCTGCAACTGCCGCGCTTCCTGGGCCACCGCTGTCAGTTCTTGCTGAGCGGCGTGTGCGCTGCTCTCGCCGCGATTCAGCATATCGATTAGATCGTCAACCGCTGCGGTCAGACGCGAGAACATCGCGTAGACGTCTTCGTTGAGCGGTTGCTCACGTTCCTTGAGCACGTGCAGCAGTTTTTCGGTCTCGGCACCGGCCTCAGCCATGGATTTGAGGCCGACCGCGCGGGCGCTGCCGTGCAGTGTGTGCACGGCCCGCGCCAGGCTGGCCGGCACCTGGCTGCTCAACCCGCTCGTCCGGCAAGTTTCGATTTCCGTACGGACATTCGCAACGTGCCCGCGCGTCTCACTGGTGAATATCTGCAACAGCATGGGATCAAGCGTCGGCAGTGATTCAGCAGAAGCGTCGCTGTACGCGTGTACTGTCACGGCTGGTGTTGGGACCACACCAACCTCGGGTTCGTCGTTCATGGTCACCGGCAGATCGACGGGCATTTCGACGCTGCGCCCCTCCGCCAATGCATCGGCCACGGCACGCAGGGCGATCACATCCACCTGCGGGGCCGGACCCCCTTCAAGCTGACCGACCATGTCCGGCAATACGTCGCGCGCCTTGTAGAGCAGCTCGAACATCGGCTCGGAGACTTCAATCTTGCCTTCGCGCACCCGGTTGAGCATGTTCTCGATCGCCCAGGCGAATTCGGAAATGTCGGCGGCTCCGACCATCCGGCCACTGCCCTTGAGCGTGTGAAAAGCGCGACGCAGATCGAGTAACACGTCGCGATTGGACGGATCGGCATGCCAGTCGGGCAAGGTCTTGTTGATGAGCGCGATCATCTCGCGCGCGTCTTCAATGAAGATCAGGATGATGTCATCGTCCACGTCCAGCGCCGGGGCCGCCGGGCGCACCGGGGCCGCCTTGGGTGCGACCGGTGTGGCCGAGACAGAGGCCGGCGCGGCGATGACCGCCGGCGCAACAGTTTCGGCCTTGTCCCTGGATGAGGCGCGGGGCGCGCTGCGGGCCAGCCCCTGGGACCGCAGGGTTCCACGCGCCATTTGCGACAGTGCCTCATGCGACTGGCGTAGCGTTGCCTCGATCTCATCCGAGACTTCGCCGCTTTCCACCATGTCGAGCAGGCTGATCATCTGTTCACCGAGCTTGCCGATCCGGTCGTGTTTCTGGGTAGCAGCCAGCCACACCAGATCGCGCAGATCCTGCTGCAACACCGCCAGGGCCGTTCGGTCACCGTGATCGGCCAGCCAGGCAGTTAATGACTGTTCGATACCGTCAAACAATGTATCGGGGTCGCCGCTGTGCGGGCGCTTGCCGGTCAGGGCCACACTCAGGTCGTGCCGGGCGTTGATCAGCAGTGTTTCCAGATTCGGACGATCACGCTCCAGGCCTTCGATGTACGCGCCGATAGAACCGACCGCCACCGCCAACGCGTCGAGGATCGCGCTGTCGGCTGCCAGTCGTTGTTCGTGCAGATCCTGCACATATTGATTAGTCGTCACCACCAGTTCGGCGGCATGGTCCTGCCCAAGGATCTGCAAGGCGCCCTGAATCTGGCTCAGCGAAGCCGGCACCGGCTCGAGCACAGCGACGTTACCCGGATCGGCTGCAAAGGTTTCGAGGACTTCTTCGATCTTGCCGAGGTTGACCCGTACCTCGCCGCCCACGGCCGCTACCAACTGACGGAATTCGGAATCGGTGAGCGACGCATCGCTGATTTCGATCCCCGACATGTCATCCCCGGCTCCCGCCCGGAGCTGGCGGAGATTGGAGATCGTGTCCTCGACCTGCTGTTTCCAGTCAGCGCCCAGCTTCTGAATATTGCGGGTTGTGTTCTCGAGCAGCAGCATGGCACCGGCCATGGGCATGGCGAGATGCTCTCCCCGCTCCAGTTCGCCACGTTGCAACTGCTGACTCAGTCCGGCGAGTTCGTCGATCAGCGCCTTCAGCACGTCCACGCCGAGCATTTCCAGTGTGCCGGACATCTGGTGGAGATGGGTGATGAGCGGCTCGAGAGTCGCCGCATCGCCCTGCTCGAAATAGGTTGAGATCAGGTCCTGGGCCTGTCCGATTTCCTTACCGAGTGCCTCGGCTACGGATTGCATGGCCTCTGGAGTCGGCATGCCATATTCACCGCCGACACTGCCTGGCATGAGCTGTTCCAGGGCGAAGGCCCGCTTGATCTCGGCGGTCTTGCCAACGGCGGCATGTGCCTGGCCCAACTCGAACAACATGGACTTCATCAGCCATTCCGAACTGCTGCGCAACACGCTGCGCTCACTGCGGATGGCGATCTTTTTCAGCTGCTGCTCAAGACGGGCGAGCAGCTTTTTCCGATCGTTGTTGAGCGGGACGGCACCGCAGGCTAATGCATCGAGATAACCGCCGGACACCCAGAACATTTGCTCGACCAACGGCAACGGTGCCTTGGTCTGCAGCCCCTCGATCATGGTGGCCAGCTCATCGAGGTAACGGCGTGTGCCAGTGTCACGCAGCCAATTGAGCAGCGTGGCCTGGAATGCCGGACGCATGCGCTTGACCTCAGCCGCATACTCGGCCTCGTCCGACTTGACGGCGCCTTCGCGCTTCGGCGGCCGCACATCGAGATCCGGCTGAAACAGATCAAATTCGTTGAGCGGCTCGACCTCGTGCAGGCCGCGCAATTCATTGAGCAGTGGCAGAAACTTGAGCGGGGCATCCGGCTGGCCGAACTGCAATCGCGCCAGGTAATCCGGCAGGGTAAGAATGCCACGAATCAGCGCCTCGGTGACTGCCGACGAAGGCTGGACCGATCCGTTGAGCACCGCTTCGGCCAGCGCTTCGATTTCGCGCGCCAGCATCGCGGCGCCGTCGAGCTCGACCATCTGCAGGGTGCCGAGCACCTGGTGCAGGTAAGTTGAGCAGTGGCGCAGCTTCGATTCGTCAGCGGTGTTTTCGGAATAGGATTCGAGCGCGAGACGCGCCTGCTTGAGCGTTTCGTCGATCTCGGTTTTGACCCAACCGAGGGTGCTCGAATCTACTTTGCTTTGCGTGCTCATAATTCAGGGACGAGGCTCGAGATACAAGGGGACGAGGGTCGGCATCGGTTTTTTCGGTCCTTGCCCCTCGTCCCTCGCACCTGAAGAAGTTAAGCCGCCGGCAGCTTGAAGCCAGCCACCGATGCCTGCAGTTCGCGCGCGAGTTCGGACAGCTTGCCGATCGACTCGGCCGTCTGGCGCGTACCGGTAGACGTCAGGGTGGTGGCTTCCTGGATCTGGCCCATGTTCTGGGACACCACCGTGGCATTCTCGGACTGCTGGTGTGCGGAATGGGCAATTTTCACGATCAGTTCCGAGAGTGTCTCGGATACCGATTCGATCTCGCCCAGCGCCTGACCGGCGGCGTCCGCCAGTCGCGTACCTTCCACCACACCGCGGGTCGTCTGTTCCATGGCGGTGACGGCCTCGTTGGTATCGGCCTGAATGGTCTTCACCAGATCGGCGATCTGCTTGGTCGCTTCACCGGAACGTTCTGCCAGACGCTGCACTTCGTCCGCGACCACCGCGAAGCCGCGGCCCGCTTCACCGGCCATGGCCGCCTGGATTGCCGCATTCAGCGACAGGATGTTGGTCTGCTCGGCAATGTCGTTGATGAGCTCCACGATTTCACCGATCTGCTGGGACGATTCACCGAGGCGCTTGATTCGCTTCGCGGTCTCCTGAATCTGTTCGCGCATTTCATCCATGCCCTTGATGGTGTTTTGCACCGCCTCGGAACCGCGTTTGGCGGTGGCCACCGAACCCTGCGCCACTTCTGCGGAACGTCCGGCGGTGCTCGACATGTCGTCCATCTGCTTGGACATTTCGCGCATGCGCTCGGTCGTCTGGGTAATTTGCGTGGCCTGACGGGTAGCCGCCTGGGTCAATTCGTTGGCCGTCTGCCGGGAGCGCTCCGATGCCACGGCCACCTGCTGCGCCGCCGCCTTGATGCGCGTGACCAGGTTGCGCATTTCCTTGACGGCGAAGTTGATCGAGTCCGCGATCGCGCCCGTGATCTGCTCGGTCACCTCCGGTTGGATGGTTAGGTCACCGTCAGCGAGGCTGCCCATTTCATCGAGCAGCTTCAGAATTGCGTCCTGCGTCTGGCGGTTCTGTTCGGCCGACTCGCGCGCACGCGAGCGCTGGTCGTTGTACAGCTTCCAGGCCACGACGAACAGGAAGATGGCGGCCAGCACAGCCATCACCACCGTCAGATACTTCATGGCCTGACGCTGTTCATTCAGGGCGGTATAGGCATCGACGAGCTTGCGCGAATCATCCAGCAGCGGATCCGACTGTTCGAACACCAACTGTGATGCGCGTTGCGATACGAACAGTTCGGCGGCGATGGCCAGAATACCTTCGACGTGGCCGTTGAGTTCATTGAAGATTTCGTTGGCCTCGTCGAGCTTGCCGCGCACGCTTGGCGGTACGGTCGAGCGCAGTCGGATACTGGTTTCCTTGAACAGCTTCGAGTCCTTGCCGAACTGGGCCGCGGCCACGGCCGCTTCAGCGCCACCCTGGGCAAACAGGTTGACGTCCTTGGCGATACGTTGCGAGAGCATGCCCTGGCGGCTCGCCAGGTAGAGCTGATCGGCCTTCATTCCGGCGGCGGCGGCGGCTTCGACCACCTCGTCCGACAGTGCCAGCAACAGCGGTGCGCTCTGGTTAATACCGACAACTCGGTCACGCATCGTGATCATGGCCTTTTCCTGACCGAGAATCTGGTCGACGCTGGACTTCATCGTCTTCCATTTGCCGGTGACCGTTTCCAGTGCGGCCTTGACTTCGGGCGGGCTGGGCTCGATGTTGAGCTTGGCATTACCGCGCGTCAGGTTGTTGACGATGTCGTCGAAGCTGTCGCGTGATTTCTTGAGTGTTGGGAAGGCGCCTTCCTGACCGTACACCGCTTCGCGCGCGTCCTTGGCGATACGTTGCGAGAGCATCAGCAGCTGCGAGGATTGCTCGATGTACTTGGTGTCGCGTTCCGCCTGGGCGGCATCGCGGGTCACCAGGAAGTACAGGGCCAGCATCGACAGCACCAGCCCGAGCAGCAGCACCGGCAGGCCGGTGACGATCTTGAGCAGATCCTTGTTGATGACGAATTTCGGCTGCTTGTCTTGCAGCTCGATGTAACCTTCGCCCAAATCGATATCAGCTTCACCGGCCAGAGCGGCCGATGCTTTCCGTTTTTTCAGAAATCCCAGAATTGCCATGGACTGCACCTCATGTTACCTGCGTTTGTGCTTCGATTCCCGTTCCGTTCACCGGTGTTTCACCGTGACATGGCCACCTAGGCGGCCACGTGCCGAAAAGTTTCGCTCTCGGCCAGCGACTGCATGTCAAACACCCCCCACAACACATTCTCCCTTAGGTACGCTCCGGTCACGTGTACCATGGCCGGGTCGTCCAGACCGGAAATGTCCCGCTTCTCCTGCTCCATATCGAAATGGCGCAGGCCGACGACTTCATTCACCAGCAATGCCGTGCTGACGCCAGGAATATTCAGCACCAGCAGGCGTGCGCGCTCATCGAGGCGCACCGGATTCTTTCCAAAGTACTGCGGCAAATCGACAATCGTCACCAGTGTGCCGCGCACATTCGCCACACCCTTCAGCCAGGACTTGGTGCCCGGCACCATCGTGTAGGCCGGACACGGCAGCACTTCCGAGACATGATCCAGCGGTGTCACCAGCTGCAGATCGGCCACGCGGAACCCGAGCCCGGACCACAGCGGTGCCGCCTGCACCTGCTCCGGCAAACCCGGGGCGGTGCGTCGGCTGTGCTCCTGCATGCGCTGCAGGAGCTCAAGGGGATCGAGATGCGGGGCCACCATGTCAGAGCGCCTTGATCTTCTCCATCAACACTTTTTCCGTCACCGGCTTGACGATGTAATCCTTGGCACCCTGCCGCAGACCCCAGGCCTTGTCGGTTTCCTGACCCTTGGTGGTGCAGATGATCACCGGGATATTCGCCGTCACCGGGTCGCGGGTGATGGCGCGGGTCGCTTCGAATCCGCTCATGCCGGGCATGACCACGTCCATGAGAATCAGGTCGGGTTTTTCGGCCTTGGATTTGCTGAGCGCCTCTTCACCGGTGGTGGCGACAGAAACCGAAAAACCGTTCTTCGAGAGAATCTCCCGTATCACATGGACCTCGGTGGGCGAGTCATCCACGATCATCACATTCTTGATATTGGCCATTCCTGCTTACCCCTTCTTTGTAAGATGTTCTTCCTGCACCGGCATCACGACTGCCCCGGCTCGCTGATCACGAGCACCCCGTCAGTGCACATACTTGGTAATCACGTCGATCAGCTCTTCCTGTGTAAACGGCTTGTTAATATGCTCCTCGGAACCGGCGATTCGGCCACGCGCCCGGTCAAACAGTCCATCCTTGCTCGACAACATGATGACCGGCGTGTCCTTGAACTTTTTATTGTTCTTGATGAGCTGACAGGTCTGGTAACCATCCAGTCTGGGCATCATGATGTCGACGAAAATGATGTCCGGACGGTTATCCGTGATCAGGGACATCGCTTCAAAACCATCCGATGCTGTCAGCACGTCGTATCCCGCCTTCTTGAGCAATGCCTCCGCTGTACGGCGGATGGTATTGCTGTCGTCAATGACCATTACCTTGATACTCACACTCCACCCCACGAGGTACGGCTGGGTCTCAATTTGTTTTTCATGGTTACCGATGCACGCCCGCCGATCTGGGGCCCACCGGAAGCGCTTCTAAAGGTATTTTCTGCAATTCCGGTCCTAGGATAATGATTTACTAGCATAAACCATTAGCAAAATCCATGCTAAACAGGGCATTTATGGATATCAGTGCCCTTTACGGGCCTTCCTACCTCCGTCGACGGCCCAACCAGTGAGCCACCCTCGGATCGAGTAAAGCACGGACAGTGAGAAAGATTGCATGTTTTGTGCCAGCCCGGCTGTCTGCTGCCACAAAATCTGTGAATAGTAAAAATATTAGACGCTCGAGAGCTGATATACCATGTACAAAGTTCATGGGGGTCAAAAATGGCAATCGAACACCTGCAGGCAGTTCCGAACCTCACGACCAGCCTGAACGGGCCGCTACAGGCCATCGAGACGAGGCTGCTGGACCGCCAGAGGGATATTGAACAGTGGTTTCGAAGCCAATGGCTCGAGACCCCCCCACCTTTTTACGGTTCGGTCGACCTGCGGAATGCCGGATTCAAGCTCGCCCCGGTGGATACCAACCTGTTCCCGGCCGGCTTCAACAACCTCAATCCGGAATTCCAGCCACTGTGCATCCAGGCAATCCAGGCGGCCGTCGAACGCTTCTGCCCGAAGGCCTGCGGCATTCTGGTCATTCCGGAAAGCCATACCCGCAACACCTATTACCTCGAGAATCTGGCGGGACTGGTGAATCTGCTGGAATTGTCTGGATTTCAGGCCAATATCGGCACCCTGATCCCCGACATCGTGTCCCCACAAACCCTGGATCTACCCTCGGGTCGACAGATTACGCTGAATCCGCTGACGCGGGACGGCAACAAGCTCACCATCGGGACGCATACCCCCTGTTTCATATTGCTCAACAATGACCTGTCGAGCGGCGTGCCGGATATCCTCAAGAATCTCGACCAGCCGGTTGCACCCCCCACGTCCATGGGCTGGGCGACGCGCCGTAAATCACGCCATTTCTCCCTGTACTCACAGGCCGTGAAGGAATTTGCCGCTCTGATTGAACTCGATCCGTGGTTGATCGACCCGGCATCGCGGCAATGCGGCAAAATCGACTTCCAGAAGCGAGAGGGCGAGGAGTGTCTCGCCTATTACGTGGATGAGGTCTTGACGGAGGTGCGTGCCAAATACCGGGAGCACGGGGTATCGGAAACCCCGTTTGCCATCATCAAGGCGGATGCCGGGACTTACGGGATGAACGTCATGAGCGTACGCAGTCCGGAAGAAGCCATTGCCCTGAACCGCAAACAGCGGACCAAAATGGCGCGCGGCAAGGAGGGACTGGCCGTGACCGAGGTACTGGTACAGGAAGGGGTACACACCTTCGAAACCTGGGAAGAAGCCTATGCCGAACCGGTGGTGTACATGATCGACCGCTATGTCGTCGGTGGCTTTTACCGGGTGCACGCCGAGCGCGGCAAGGACGAGAACCTGAATGCGCCGGGCATGACCTTTCGGCCGCTGGCGTTCACCGAGTCCTGCATCCGCCCGGACCACAACCGTGCGCCCGATGCTTCGCCAAATCGTTTCTATGCCTACGGGGTTATCGCCCGTCTGGCCCTGGTCGCGGCCGCGCGCGAAATCCGCGAGGCCATCGGGAACCGGCAGCCTTGACAGTGGTCGGACGGGTGTTAACCTCGTTACCACTTGATGTTTCGGCCGGAATCCGGCCCGCGTGATGCGCCACACACAGCCCGCCTACGATTTTTCCGCCACTGACCGGCTCGGTCTCGCGCTGTTCGTTTCCATTCTGTTTCATATGGTGATGGTTCTCGGAGTCACCTTCAGCGTGCCGCGGGTGCGACTGCCCGGCGCGGAAAGCCTGGAAATCACCCTGGTCCAGACCCGCAGCGATCAGACACCCGATCACGCGCAATTTCTGGCCCAGGCCAATCAGGACGGCGGCGGAGATGTGCGCAGCCGCGACGTTGCGCGCAGTCCGCTGCCGATCCAGGAAATGAGCGACCAGAACACGCGCCTGCCCGTGGCGCAGCCGGAACCCCAAAAGCGGGTGTCCGCATTGAGTGAACTTGTCGCGCTGTTCACTCGCGATGACGCCCGCCGTTCCGTAAAAACAACCGCACCCCATCTGGAGAAACGCGAGGAAAGCCGTACCGAGGAGCGCATGGGACTTCCGGAGAAGCGGGTACGCGATACCGAACGGGCCCGGCTCAATGCCGAGATCAACCGCAGCTTCCAGGAATATCAGAAAATGCCACGCCACAAGTACCTGAATGCGCGCACTCAGGAATACAAGTACGCTGCCTACATGGATGCGTGGCGCGCCAAGGTCGAACGGGTGGGTAACCTGAATTATCCGGAACAGGCCAAGCGTCAGGATCTCTCCGGCAGCCTGGTGCTCGATGTCGCCATCAATCCAGACGGAACGATTCACGCCATTCAGGTGCTGCGACCCTCCCGCCACACACTGCTCGATGACGCCGCGGTGCGCATCGTCGAACTGGCCGCCCCCTATGCACCGTTGCCTCCCGACATCCGCGCCGAAGTCGATATTCTGCACATCACGCGCACCTGGAAATTCCGCGAAAGCGGCGTGGTCAGTGAAGCCAACTGATTACGCTGTTCTTGCGACCGGCACCGGCCTGCCGGATACTGGGGTCATGTCGGACAGCGATCTCCTTACCAATCACTTCCTGATTGCCATGCCCAGCCTGCGCGATCCCAATTTCGCGCGCACGGTCACCCTCATCTGTGAACACTCCAGTGAGGGCGCCATGGGGATTGTCATCAATCGCCTCACCGATCTGAGCCTGACCGACATCTTCGAGCAGATGGATATCGATGGCGCTGGCTGCCAACGGCTCGACCTGCCTGTGCATGTCGGCGGCCCGGTACAGAGCAATCGCGGATTCGTGCTACACGAACCGGTGGGCGCGTGGGAGTCAACGCTGCGCGTGACCGATGCACTCGGCGTATCCACGTCACGCGACATTCTGGTGGCGCTGGCCGACAACCGCGGTCCCCAGCGCTGCCTGCTGGCCCTCGGTTATGCCGGCTGGTCGCCCGGCCAGCTGGAGCGGGAAATTGCCGACAACGCCTGGCTTTCCGGCCCAGCCGACATGGAGATCCTGTTCGACACACCGGCCGAGGAGCGCTGGAGCGCCGCGGTCAAATGCCTCGGCGTCGACCTCGCCGCCCTGTCGAGCGAGGCCGGACACGCCTGAATGGGTGTCCATACCTACCTCGGCTTTGACTACGGCACCAAAACCATCGGCATTGCCGTGGGCAGCACCGGCTCCGGCCTGGCCGAACCCCTGGCGACGGCGCCAGTCCGGCGCGGCACTCCCGACTGGTCGGCGGTCGATCGGCTGGTCGCCACCTGGCAGCCGGCCGCGCTGGTGGTCGGCCTGCCGTTGAATATGGACGATAGCGAAAATGAAATGACCCGCGCGGCGCGGCGGTTTGGACATCGACTGCAGGGCCGTTACAATCTGCCTGTCCACTGGGTCGATGAACGCCTGACCTCGGTAGACGCGAAGAATGCAATGGTAGAGGCCCGCGTGCCCTGGAAACAACGCAAGGCCCGGGTCGACAAGCTCGCCGCGCAGGCCATCCTGCAGGCCTACCTGGACGAGAGCCGGTTCACGACGAAGGAAGCGCGCCATGCCGCAGACGAATGACATCGTGGACATCAACGCCACGATCGCCTACATGGCGGACGAGCTGCGCCCGTTGCTGATCCGCCAGCCGGTCATGATCGGCATTCACACCGGCGGCGTCTGGGTGGCGGAACGCCTGCATCGGCTGCTGGAGCTTCCCGATCCGCTCGGCACCCTCGACATCTCGTTCTACCGCGACGACTTCACGCGCGTCGGCGTCAATCCGACAGTCAAGACTTCCAACCTGCCGGTCAATTTCGAGGAGCGCCACGTGGTCCTGGTGGACGATGTCCTGCACACCGGCCGAACCATTCGCGCCGCGCTCAACGAGATCTTTGACTACGGCCGTCCCGCCTCAGTAACCCTGGCCGTACTGCTCAACCGCGATGGCCGCGAACTGCCGATCGAGGCGCAAATCGTCGGTCATCACCTGAAGCTGAAAAAACACCAGCATATCAAGCTGCTCGGGCCGGAGCCCTTGCAACTTGAAATTCAGGAGGCTCACGACTGATGCGTGACGACCTCCAGTTTGACGGTCACGGGCGGCTCCGCCATCTGCTGACCATCGAAGGCCTTCCGCGTCAGACCCTTCTCGATATTCTCAACACCGCCGAATCGTTCATCTCGGTCGGCGAGCGCGAGATCAAGAAAGTGCCGCTGATGCGCGGCAAGACCGTGGTCAACCTGTTCTTCGAGTCCTCAACCCGAACCCGCACCACGTTTGAGATCGCCGCCAAGCGGTTGTCAGCCGATGTCATCAATCTGGCAGTCGCCCAATCCTCAACCTCCAAGGGCGAAACCGTGCTCGACACGGTGCGCAACCTCGAGGCCATGCACACCGATCTGTTCGTGGTCCGCCACCGCGAATCCGGTGCCGCCCACCTGATTGCCCGGCATGTCCCGCCACACGTGCATATCGTCAACGCCGGCGACGGCCGGCACGCGCACCCGACCCAGGCGCTGCTCGACATGTTCACGATTCGCCGCCACAAGGGTGACTTCGAGAAACTCCGCTTTGCCATTGTCGGTGACATCCTGCACTCGCGGGTGGCACGTTCGCAGATCCATGCCCTGACGACGCTCGGCGCCGCCGAGGTTCGGGTCATCGCTCCCCGCACCCTGTTGCCGATGGCGGTCGAGAAGCTCGGTGTGCACCCCTACACCGACATGCGCGCCGGGCTGCACGATGTGGATGTGGTGCTGATGCTGCGGTTGCAGCGCGAGCGCATGAACGGTGCCTTTATTTCCAGCGAACAGGAGTATTTCAATCTTTATGGCCTGACCCAGGACAAGCTGGAGCGCGCCAAGCCGGACGCCATCGTGATGCATCCCGGCCCGATGAATCGCGGACTGGAAATCGACTCGGCCGTGGCGGACGGACCGCAATCGGTGATCCTCCCGCAGGTGACCTATGGTATCGCGGTGCGCATGGCCATCATGGCGTTGATCATGGGTGGCGCCGAAACCGCGACCGGCGGGAGGCGCGCATGACCGGGCTCAAGATCCAGGGCGGCCATGTCATTGACCCGGCGAACCACATTGATGCGGTCAAGGATCTGTACATTGACAGCACCGGCTTCATTGCCGGTGTTGGCAAGGCACCGGAAGGCTTCAAGATCGACCGTACTGTCGATGCCAAGGGTCGGATCGTTTGCCCGGGGCTTGTGGATCTGCGCGCCCGGTTGCGCGAACCGGGCCTCGAACACAAGGCGACGATGGAAAGCGAAACGCGCGCGGCCGTGGCCGCCGGCATCACCACCCTGTGCTGCCCGCCCGATACCTGGCCGGTCATCGACACCCCGGCCATGGCACAGATGATCCAGTCGCGCGCCTGGCGCTTCGGACTGGCCTTCGTGCATCCGCTCGGTGCGCTCACCCAGGGCCTGGAAGGCAAACTGCTGACCGATATGGCGGCACTGGAAGAAGCCGGCTGCGCCGGAGTCAGCAATGCGCTCGAACCGATGACCGACACCCTGGTTCTGCGTCGTGCCCTCGAATACGCCGCCACCTTCGGCCTCACCGTGCACCTGCACGCCGAAGACCCATGGCTGCGCAACAGCGGTTGTGTGCACGAAGGTGAAGTCGGCACACGTCTTGGACTGCCTGGCATTCCGGAAGCCGCCGAAACCGTGACCGTGGCGCGCGATCTGGCGCTGATCGAGCAGACCGGGGTGCGTGCCCATTTCTGCGGCCTGACCTCGGCGCGCGCCATCGCCATGGTGGCCGAGGCCCGCAAACAGGGACTGTCGGTGACCGCCGACGTGACGGCCCACCACCTGCACCTCAGCGAACACGACATCGGCTTCTTCAACACCCAGTGTCACGTGCGCCCGCCGCTGCGCTCGACCGGCGATCGCGAGGCGCTGCGTGCCGCCCTGCGAAGCGGCGTCATCGGGGCGGTCTGCTCCGACCACCAGCCGCACGAACCGGACGCCAAGCTCGCGCCGTTCGCTGAATCCGAACCTGGCATCTCCGGACTCGAAACCCTGCTGCCGCTGACCCTGAAACTCGTCGACGAAAAGCTGCTCTCCCTGCCGGAGGCCGTCGCCCTGCTGACCAGCAAACCGGCCGAGATTCTCGGCCTGGAAGCCGGCACCCTGTCGGTCGGTGCTACCGCAGACCTGTGCATTATCGATCCCCGGGCCCACTGGACCTTGTCGGCCGACAAAATGGTATCGCGCGGTCACAACTCGCCGTTCCTCGGCTGGGAATTCACCGGTCGAGTCACACACACCCTGGTCGGCGGTGAAGTAGTCTTCGAACTCGGCGAATAAGTTCTCGCTCGCGACTACTGGCCGCACAATGCAACAAGGGCGCCCACGGCGCCCTTGTTGCATTGTGCGATGAAGTACTCAGCCGCTAGAAGGTGATATTGCGCATGGAATCACCCAGTGCCGAGGCATTGGCGTCCTTGCTCTCGAGCTTGATGCGCAGCCGCAGATCGTTTTGCGAGTCGGCGTTGCGCAGGGCGTCGTCGTAACTGATCAGCCCGGCCTCGTACAGGGAGAACAACGACTGATCGAAGGTCTGCATTCCGGCCTCGGTCGACTTCTTCATGATTTCCTTGATGCCGGGAATGTCGCCTTTCATGATGAGGTCGGCCACCAGCGGTGAGTTGATCATGACCTCCACCGCCGGCACGCGTCCCTTGCCATCCTTGTTCGGTATCAGGCGCTGCGAGACGATCGCCTTCAAGTTCAGGCCCAGATCCATCAACAGCTGATGGCGCTTTTCCTCCGGGAAGAAGTTGATGATGCGGTCGAGTGCCTGGTTGGCGCTGTTGGCGTGCAAGGTGCACAGGCACAGGTGGCCGGTTTCGGCGAACTGTACGGCATAATCCATGGTTTCGCGAGCACGCACTTCGCCAATCAGGATCACATCCGGCGCCTGACGCAGGGTGTTCTTGAGTGCATTTTCCCACGATTCGGTATCCACGCCGACTTCACGCTGGGTGACGATGCAGTTCTTGTGATCGTGCACGTACTCCACCGGATCTTCGATGGTGATGATGTGACCGTAACTATATTCGTTGCGGTATCCGACCATCGCCGCCAGCGAGGTGGATTTACCAGAACCGGTGGCACCGACGAAGATCACCAAACCGCGCTTGGTGAGGGCGATATCGGCCAGCACCTTCGGCAGGTTGAGATCGTCGAATTTGGGAATCTTGGTCTCGATGGTACGCAGCACCATGCCGACACAGCCCTGCTGCATGAAAATATTCACGCGGAAGCGGCCAATCTCGCGCGGATTGATAGCGAAGTTGCACTCGTTGTGCGCCTCGAACTGGCGGCGCTGCTCCTCGGTCATGATGCCGTAGGCAAAGGCACGCGACTGGTCGGGGGTGAGCGCCTGCTTGGTGACCGGGGTCACCTTGCCGTCAATCTTGATTGAGGGCGCGATGCCGGCGGTGATGAACAGGTCCGAGGCCTTCTTGTGGACCATCAATTTCAGGAGATCGCTGAAAACCATTTACTTCTTTCCTCCCATCGTTGCCCCGGCGGCCATGGCACCGGCACCGAAACTGTCCTTGTTGGCGGCGTACGTGCGTGCCTCATCGATCGTAACCAGACGTTGGCGCACCATCTCGATCAAGCATTGATCGAGGGTCTGCATGCCGAGGGCCTGACCGGTCTGAATTGACGAGTACATCTGCGCAATCTTGTTCTCACGGATCAGGTTGCGAATCGCCGGCGTGCCAATCATGATTTCGTGCGCCGCCACGCGGCCACCACCGACTTTCTTGAGCAGCGACTGGGCGATGACCGCACGCAGCGATTCGGACAGCATCGCTCGCACCATGTCCTTTTCTGCCGCCGGAAACACGTCCACGATACGGTCGACGGTCTTGGCCGCCGATGAGGTGTGCAGAGTGCCGAATACCAAGTGGCCGGTTTCGGCCGCGGTCAGGGCCAGGCGGATGGTTTCNNCCGGTCACCAGCACGATGCCGCGCGGCTGATCGCACAGCTCTTTGAACACTGCCGGACAATTCAGCTGTTCGAGCGTCAGCACCTTGGACGGAATGGTTCGGAACACCGCGGCCGGGCCGCGATCCTGGTTGTAGGCATTGACGCGAAAACGCGCCACATTCGGAATTTCGAACGAGAAGTCGCACTCGAGGAATTCCTCATAATCTTTCTGCTGCTTGTCCGTCATGATGTCGTAGATCATGTTGTGGACAACTCGGTCCTCGAGCGGGTCGACATTGATGCGCTTGACGTCGCCATCGATACGGATCAAGGGCGGCAATCCGGAAGACAGATGCAGGTCGGAGGCATTCTGCTTGTAGGCAAATGCCAGCAGTTCGGCGATATCCATGGGATCTCCTGAGAACGGAAACAGCCCGGTGTGTCGGGCACCGGGCTCTTTTCAAGTATAACGGGCGAAAGTGCATGCACAAGGCCGTTTAACCCCTTGATGACTCGCGCACATCCGCACATGACGCTGACGGAGGCGGAACTGTCCGGTCCGGCGGTTTTATGTCATTCTGTGGCCACACGAGACTTTTAATACGAACTGCACAGAATTATGAGCCATTCCATTGGAATTATCGGTGCCGGCAATATGGCCCGTAGCCTGGCGGGCGGTCTGATCGCAAACGGTTACGCGCGGGAGAATCTGCGCCTGTCCGACCCGGATGCCAGTCAGCGGCGCGGTGCCGAATCGGCCCTGGGGCTCACGATCCTGGCCGACAACCGCAAGCTGGCCGCCGGCTGCGATGTGCTGGTGCTGGCGGTCAAACCCCAGGTGCTCCACGACGTGGCTGGTGAAATCGCCGCGGCGGTACAGGCCCGGAAACCGCTGGTGGTGTCGGTGGCGGCAGGCATCCGCATTGCCGATCTCGAGCGCTGGCTTGGCGGATCACTGGCGGTGGTGCGCGTCATGCCCAATACCGCGGCCCTGATCGGCAGCGGTGCATCCGGCCTGTTTGCCAACAGCCGGGTCAGCGCGGCCCAGCGTGACGAGGCCGAATCCATACTGCGTGCTGTCGGTGTGACCGTGTGGGTTCCGAATGAATCCCTGATCGATACGGTGACGGCCGTGTCCGGATCCGGCCCGGCTTACTTTTTCCTGGTCATGGAAGCCCTGGAAAAAGCCGCCATCAAGCACGGTCTGGACCCACAGACCGCCCGCCTGCTGACACTCGAAACCGCCTACGGCGCGGCCAAGATGGCGCTGGAAGGACAGGAGGAGCCCGCTGCGCTGCGACGGCGCGTGACCTCGCCCGGCGGCACCACCGAACGGGCCATCCAGGCTCTGGAACGAGGACAGCTCGAGCACATCGTTGACGATGCCGTCGCCGCCGCCATCGAGCGCGCCCGGGAACTCGCGAATGTGCTCGGGGCGAAATAACCGCTAACCAAATCGAGACACGACCATGGGTTACTTCGCCAACGCCGGCCTGTTTCTGCTGAATGTTTTTTTCGGTCTCTACATCTACGCGGTGTTGTTGCGCTTTCTGCTGCAGTGGGTGCGCGCCGATTTCTACAATCCGATTGCGCACGCGCTCATTGTCATCACCAACCCGCCGCTCAAGCCATTGCGACGCGTGATCCCGGGTCTGTATGGCATCGATCTGGCATCGGTGGTCCTGCTGTTGCTGCTGCAAGGCTTGTTCGAAATCCTGTTGGCGACGTTACTCGACCAGCCGTTGCTGCCCGCGGTGCTGCTGGTCAAGGTCATCTTCGGCCTGGCCCACAGCGCATTGAATATCTATCTGTTCTCGATCCTGATCGTGGTGATTCTCAGCTGGATCAATCCATACCCGAATGCCCTGAGCCAGCTGCTGTCACGACTCACCCAGCCGCTGCTGGCGCCGGTTCGGCGGCGCTTGCCGGTTGCCGGCGGTATCGATTTTTCGCCGATGGTGGTCATGCTGGCCATTGCCCTGATTCAGATGGCCCTGCCGTACCTGGAGCATGAAGCGCTCAGCCTCTTCCGCTGAAGTCGGCGGCCTCCGTTGGCAGGGAAACCGGCTGATTCTGCGCGTGCAGGTCCAGCCGCGCGCCCGCCGCAATGAATTTGCCGGCCTCCACGGTGAGGCCCTCAAGATCCGCCTGACTGCACCCCCGGTCGATGGTCTGGCCAATGCGGCGCTGGTGGCCTTCCTGGCCGAGGCCTTTGGCGTTCCCCGACACCAGGTTGACCTGCTGCACGGCCAAACCGGTCGGCAGAAATTGTTGAGCATCACTGCCCCGTCCCGGATACCCGACGCCCTTTCGCCGACAGTACGTCCGGTCGCCACCGGAAATATCAACTAAACTGATAGCGTTCGCTCCCGGTCGATACCCGGAGCAAAATGGAAACCCGTCAACGTCCGAACGATCCGTCGGCCCGAATCTGCCCCCGTCATGGTTGCCATCAATAATTTTTCCCGCCGCCTGGCCGCCTACAAACGTTGGTGCGAAGGGCTGGTCGATACCATCCGCGAATACCAGGACTGGGTGGAGCGAAATGGTCTGGCCAGCGGCGTCGAAGACCTGCGCGTCTACGAACTGATGGACATGCTGCGTTCCGACAAGCTCACGGTGGCGCTGGTCGCCGAGTTCTCACGCGGCAAGACCGAGCTCATCAATGCCATCTTTTTCGCGGACACGCGCCAGCGCCTGCTGCCGTCGGAACCGGGTCGCACCACCATGTGCCCGACCGAACTGCTGTACGACGAGAAACTCGAGCCGTGCATGCGCCTGTTGCCGATCGAAAGCCGCCGCAGCCAGATCACCATCGCCGAACTCAAGCGCGAGCCGCGGCAATGGACCACCCTGCCACTCGACATCAAGGCTCCCCGGCAGATGGCCGAATCCCTGCGCGAACTCATGAAGACCAAGCGGGTGCCAATCGACGAGGCCCGTGCCCTCGGCCTGGCTTTCCCGGGCCCGGATGGCAAGTTGCCGTCTGACGGACTGATCGAGGTTCCAGTGTGGCGGCATGCCGTCATCAATTACCCCAACCCACTGCTCAAACAAGGCCTCGTCGTGCTCGACACCCCCGGGCTCAATGCCCTTGGCACGGAACCGGAACTCACCATGAGCATGCTGCCACGCGCCCAGGCCGTGCTGTTTCTGCTTGGAGCCGACACCGGGGTAACAAAGTCCGATCTCGAGGTCTGGCAAAAGCATGTCCGCACGGCGCGCGGTGCGACCGGCAGCGGCTGCATTGCGGTCCTCAACAAGATCGACACCCTGTGGGACGAACTGCGTGACAACCAAAGCATCCAAGACAGCATCTCACGCCAGATGGATGACACGGCCCGCACTCTCGGTATTGATCGGGAACGGGTCTTTCCGGTGTCAGCCCAGAAAGGGCTGATCGGCAAGATCAAGGCCGATCACGCGTTGCTGGAAAAAAGTGGTCTGCTGGAGCTCGAAATCAAACTGTCGGAAGACCTGATTCCCTCGCGCCAGCGCTATGTGCGCGAACGCGTCGCTCAGGAAATAGGCGCGATCATTGAATCCACCCAGCTGACGGTCGACACCCGACTGGCGTCCACGGAAAGCCAGATCGCCGAGCTGCGGTCGCTGAGCGGCAAGAACCGCGACATGGTTCAGGCCATGGTGACCCGCATGCGCGAGGAAAAGGAAACCTATGACAAGCGGGTCGAGAGTTTCCAGACCACGCGCGCGGTGCTGTCTGAACAGATCCGTCTGCTGCTGGAAACCCTCAGCATCCCGGCCATCGATGCCCTGATCACTGACACCCGCCGGGATATGAAGGAGTCGTGGACCACCCACGGGCTCAAGGTCGGCATGGTCAGCTTCTTCAAGGGCGCCGGCGAAATCATGGAAAAGGTCAACAAGCAGGCCAACCAGATCAAGGGGCTGCTCGAAGCGGTCTACCAGAAATTCCATCTTGAGCACGGACTGCCGAAAATCAAACCGGCGCCATTTTCGCTGCTCACGTACCGCAGCCAGCTGCAGAAAATCCATGACGAGGCCGAAGCCTTCCGCAACAGCGCACTGCTGGTCATGACCGAGGAGCACTTCGTGATCAGCCGGTTTTTCATCACCATGGTGAGCCGGGCACGCGAGACGTTCACCGAGTGCAATACGGCGGCCGAGGCCTGGAGCAAGGCCATCATGACGCCGATTCTCAACCAGTTGCGCGAGCACCGGCAGATGCTGGAGAAACGTCTCGAGAACCTGAAAAAGATTCAGTCCAACCTCGACAGCCTCGGCAGCCGGGTGGCCGAACTTGAAGCCACCCGCGAACAGCTCATCACACAGCAGGACACGATGCGCCGCATCCGCGAGCGCATCGATCTGCCGTTGCCCATGACGGACTGACCATCCTTCTGCATTGCAGGAGATGGCGCCGCTCCTTTAGACTGCGCCGGTCACTCGCTACCGGGAACTCTGCCACGTGTCGGAAAAGACGTCGGTCCTGAAGTCCAAGCTCTTCTGGGTCGGCATTCTGTACTTCGCGGAAGGCTTCCCGCTCGGCCTCTTCTACGATGTCTTTCCGGTGCACTTCCGCCAGCTCGGCGTGGATTTGCGCGAGATCGGTTTCCTGTCGCTGCTCGGCCTGGCCTGGACCATCAAGTTCCTGTGGGCTCCGGCCGTTGATCACTACCGTCACCATCGCCGCTGGATGTTTGTCGCCGATCTGGCGATGGGCGGGACACTGCTGTTCCTGGCGATGCACGCCGGCTTTGGCCCACCCACGTGGATCGCCATTGCCCTCTTCACCCTGTTGTCCGCCACCAACGACACGGCCATCGACGGCTACACCATTGAACAACTGGACCGCGGCGAGCTCGGCCTCGCCAATGGCATTCGCATCGGCATGTATCGCGTCGGCATGCTGTCGGCCGGCTTCATCCTGATCCTGAGCGACGTGCTCAAATGGCAAGGGGCGTACCTGGCTGCGGCCGGCCTGCTCGCCGTGCTCGGTGTGGTGTGCCTGAACGCGCCGAAGGAAAAAGACATCCAGTTGCGCAAACCGCTCACCCTCGTGCGCGAGTTCAGGAATATCTTCTTCCACCCGCGCGCCTTCGGGGTCATTTTGCTGTTTGCATTGGGCACGCTGTGGCTGGTGGATCAAGCTGCACACTGGTCGATGCGACAGGCCAATTTCTGGTGGTTCGCATTTGGTGTGGCCGGACTGTTGCTGACCATCAGCATCCTGCGCGAAAGCCATGCCCAACGGACCCAAACCAGCAACGCGGACAAGCTGACCGAAGGTCCGATGTTCGGGGCATTGCTGGAAATGCTGCAGCGCCCGACCATCTGGCCGGTGATCGGTTTTGTGCTGCTCTTCAAGCTTGGCGACGCTTCCATGGGCTTCATGGTCAAGCCGTTCTGGGTGGACTCCGGTTTTACGGCTACCCAGATCGGACTGGTGTCCGTGAACATCGGCCTGGCGTTGTCGATCCTGGGCGGCATTGCCGGCGGCTGGTTTACCGACCGGGTCGGCATTTTCCATGCACTGTGGATTCTGGGAATCGCCCAGGCGGTTTCGAATCTTGGTTACGTGTGGGCGGCCAGCGTGATACCACCCGCCACGGCCGGGTTGCCGCTGGAGGGCTGGCACCAGGGAGTGATGTATGGGGCAAGTGCCGTGGAGTCGTTCACCGGCGGATTGGGCACAGCGGCGTTTCTGTCGTTTCTGATGGCGATCGTGGACAAGAAACATTCGGCCACGGAATACGCGCTGTTGTCATCCCTGTTTGCGCTGTCCCGGCATGTCGCCGGCTATGCGTCGGGATTCGGGGCGCACTACTTCGGCTATGCGCCGTATTTCCTGCTGACGTTCTTCCTGTCGTTCCCGGCGTATTTCCTGCTGCCGTGGGTACGTACCATGCTGGATCGAACAATGCGCACGACAGCCGGCGCGCCGCAATAAATCAGATCGTTAACGACGCAGCGACAGTGCGTCGGCCGTAACGGCTGGCTCGGCACGCTCCAGGCTGGCGCGGCGTGCCACGGCGATCACGGTCCGCATCTTGTTCAGCAGTTCGTCCCGGTTGATCGGTTTGGCGAGAAACCCCTTGGCGCCCAGACGCAGTCCCCAAATGCGGTCGGCCGGCTGTTCAGTGCCGCTCACCATGATGATCGGGATGCCGGCGGTTTCACGATCGTTGGTCAGAACCCGAGTCGCCTCGAAACCGTTCATGTTGGGCATGACAATATCCATGAGGATGGCATCCGGCTTCTGGCGACGCGCCATGGCCACGGCTTGCTCTCCGTCAAAGGCGGAATAGGTCAGGTAGCCCTCGCGCTCCAGCATCAACTGCAGGGCGCGCACAATCGTGCGGGAATCATCGACAATCAGTACCGCCGCGTCCTTGGCTGTGGGTTCGCCGGACGGCCGGTCATCCGCGCGGCTTGAAACCATCCGCGCGAAAATATCTTTGAGTGCCAGCTTGTCCATACGGTCTCCCTAGGCAGGACCCGGTCGTAAGTGCCGGGCCCGGTTTTGTTGATGCACTATCCGGTGAATGTGCTTACAAATAGGTTACACCACGGCCGGCCGGCCCCTGTGGTTTTCCGGTGATTTCCGGATTACCGGTAAATCTCGGCAGATGGTGAACCTGAAAGTGCGAAAAGCGGGGCTTTCGCGTTACAACGAATATTCGTAATCGATGATTAATGGTGCGTGGTCAGAGAAGCGTTTTTCCTTGTAGATACGCTCGCGCGTAGCCTTGCGGGCGATGCCGGGGGTCGCAACCTGGTAGTCGATGCGCCAGCCAACGTTCTTGGCCCAGGCCTGACCCCGATTGGACCACCACGTGTACTGGTCCGGCTTGTCGTTCAGGGTTCGGAACACATCCACCCAGCCGATATCGTCGAACACCTCGGTCAGCCAAGCCCGCTCCTCGGGTAGAAATCCGGAATTTTTCTGATTGGAGCGCCAGTTCCTGAGATCAATTTCCTTGTGGGCAATATTCCAGTCACCGCACAGGATGTACTCGCGCCCATCCCGGCGCAGACGTTTCAGTACTGGCAGGAAATGCTCCATAAAACGAAATTTCGATTCCTGGCGATGCGGACCCGCCGAACCGGATGGCAGGTACAGCGACACGACACTGAGCTTGCCGAAGTCGGCCTGCAGGTAGCGGCCCTCATCATCGTGTTCCTTCGAGCCGAAGCCGACGTGCACCTTATCCGGCTCTACACGGCTGTACAGTGCCACTCCGGCATAGCCCTTTTTCTGCGCACAGTTGAAAAATGCATGCCAGCCGCCGGGACGCATGGCCTCGGTAATCTGGTCTTCCTGGGCCTTCACTTCCTGCAGGCAGATCACATCGGCCTGCTGATGCTTGAGCCAGTCAAACACACCCTTGCTGGTGGCCGAGCGGATACCGTTGACGTTCAGCGAGACAACACGCACGGCGCAATCCCGGGAGGAGAGATGCAGCCAAAGGTACGAGGGAACAGATTGGTACGCAAGCCTTGTGCACGGTGAACCGTGACACCTTGTACCGCGGCCCACGACTCTTGTACCTTGTGCGCATGAAAGACTACCAGCGCGATTTTCTCGACTTTGCCATAGCCTGCGAGGCCTTGCGCTTCGGCGAGTTCACCCTGAAGAGCGGACGCGTCAGTCCGTACTTTTTCAACACCGGCCTGTTCAATACCGGCGCCAAGCTGGCGCGCCTGGCCAAATTCTATGCTCAGGCGATCGTCGAGTCTGGGCGGCCATTCGACATGCTGTACGGACCGGCCTACAAGGGCATTCCGCTGGCGGCGGCCACCGTGGTGCAGCTTGCCGAGCATTTTGCTCGCGATGTGCCCTATGCCTTCAATCGCAAAGAGGCAAAAAAACACGGCGAGGGCGGAGTAATCGTCGGCCACCCGATTGGTGGCCGGGTATTGATCATCGATGACGTCATTTCGGCCGGGACGTCGGTGCGCGAGTCGGTCGAGATCATCCGCGCGCTGGGCGCCAGTCCAGCCGGTGTCGCCATTGCCGTCGATCGTCAGGAACGGGGGGTAGGCAGCCGCTCGGCCGTGCAGGAGGTGGAACAGGCCTTCGGCCTGCAGGTCATCAGTATTGCCAATCTCGATACCCTGCTGCAGTACCTGCATGCCCGGGGGGATGGCGCACGCGAGCATTTCAACGCCATCAGCGCCTACCGTCAGCTATATGGTTGTGCTGTGTAACAGCCGCGATTGGAGCGGCGGACCAGCCTAGTGGTGACGACGCTCGGTGTAGCGGGTCAGCAGGCTGTCCGGACTGATATTTCCCTTCACCACCGCACCCTCGGCGATGGCAATCAGCGGACTGGACAGATTGCCCGTAATGCGAGCGCTCGGGCGCACTTCAAGCTTGAAACGCGCATGCACATTCCCCTCGACCTGCCCCTTGATGATGACGGTGTCGGCGACAATGTTGCCCACCCACTGGCAATCGGGGCCAATCAGCAGCGCCCCGTCGATATCACTGTCGCCCTGCACCCGGCCATGGACGACATAGTTATCCGGTCCGACGAGCGTGCCGACATGCTCCACCTCGTGCCCGAGGATGGTGGGAAGTTTCGAGAGTTGATCGAGGCTGCGACGTCTGGACATGAATCCTTTCCCGCTCGGTTCACAGCAAGGACCACATCGTCCTGTGCGCCATGTGGCTGACCGGATTGTTTCCTTCCTGCCGGAGCAGGATACCGTATCACGCGCTGCTACGGTAGCGATGTCCCGGCGGCATCAATAAATAAGTTTAAACCCGACCAGCACGGTGACGAGCTCAAATGCCCGCTTGATCCAGAGATTCCCCTTGGCGATTGCCCAATGGGCGCCGAGATAACCGCCCACGAGCGACCCAAGCAGCAGTGCCGGCAGCCACGACCAGCGGATTTCGCCCAGCAGACCCAGGGTGATGGCGCCAGTACCGTTCCAGAACAACCCAACCAGCACGAGCGTATACGCCACCGCCCGGCGGTAATCCAGCCCGAACCAGCGCACCAGCCAGATGGTACAGAACAATCCGGTACCGGATGTCAGCGAACCATTGAGAAATCCGATCACGAACAACCCGGCCCCGCCCCACCATAGTCCGCGACGATCGCGATTGCGCGGTGAGTGCATCTGTCCAAGCTGGCGATTGAAAAAGGAATAGAGCCCCAGGCCGATGGTGAACACCCCAAGCAGTATCTGCGCCAGCCGGCTCGGTACCGCCAGGATCACCGCCGCACCAAACACCACCCCCGGCAGACCAGTAGCGAGTATGAATCCCGAGAAGCGCGCCTCCAGCGACTTTTCCCGCAGGTGTCGCAGGGTCGCGCCGACCCCGAGCGCTACGCTCGCCACCTTGTGTGTCGCCAATGCCACGCCGAAGGGCAAACCGAGAAAGATCAACGCCGGAAGCTGTAATAACCCGGCGCCGCCGCCGGCAAAGGCCGAGAAAACATTGGCCACGAGCGAAATCAGAAACAACAACAGCTGATCGAGCAGAATCACCCGGATACCGCTCGACGCAGAGAAGCAGTCCGGACGTCACACCGGGTTGACAGGTTGGCGATCGACGCCCAATCTTGAGAAGTCACTTTTATTCGGACTGTCATCATGAAACATCACCCTATCACACTCCCAATGCTCGTCATCTCGCTCGTAATCGGCGTGTCGGCGTTTGCGGCCGACGACAAAAAGGGCCCGCGCATCAAGAAATGCCAGGATGCCGCCGGGAAATGGCATTACGGCGACCAGGCCGACGAACAATGCGCACAATCCAAGGTTATCGAGCTCGACCGGCAAGGGGTGAAGCGCAAGGAAATTGCCGCTCCCCTCACCGAAGCAGAACTCAAGGCGCACGCCGAGAAGCAGGCGGAGGAGGAAAAGGCGAAGAAACTGGCCGCCGAACAAAGGCGCCAAGACGAGATCATGCTCGCCACCTATGCCGTGGAGGCCGACATCACGCTGACCCGCGACCGGAAACTCGCGGATGTCGATACCCAGATCCGCTCCAGCGAACAAACGCTCAAGTCACTGCAAAACTCGCTCAAGCGCTTGCAAACCCAGGCCGCCGAGGAACAGCGCGGTGGCAAGCCGGTATCCGCCCAGACCACCAAGACCATTGCCAACAACGAAGCACAAATTGCCAAACATGAATCACTGATCAAGAAAATGCAGAAAGACAAGGAGGCGATCCGAGTCCAATATGATGCCGAGGTGATTCGGTTTCGCGAACTGAAAAGCAAGCAAGTCGCGGCACCGGCGGCGGCTTCCGGCACCGCACCGGCCAAACGCTGAATCAACAGATTCTTACCCGGGTTGCACCCAGCGGTTTCCGGCCGGGGTCTGCTCCTGTTTCCAGAATGGCGCGCGGGTTTTGAGCTCATCGATCAGATACCGGGTCGCGGCAAACGCCGCGTCGCGATGCGCCGACCAGGCGGCCACCAGCACAATCGGGTCGTCCGGCTGCAACGACCCGAAACGATGAAGGATCAGGGTATCGAGCAATTCCCAGCGTGTGCATGCTTCGATGGAAATTTTCTCCAGATAGGCTTCGGTCATCCCTGAGTAATGTTCCAGTCGCATTGCGGTCACGGGTGTCCCGTGGCTGAAATCGCGCATACGCCCAACGAACACCACCGCCGCCCCGGCCTGGCCGGCCAGCCGCTCGACTTGCGCTGTCTCATGCGCGGCCAGCTCACGCCACGGGTCGAAAACGTCCTGCTGGACCCGAACCGTCATCAACCCCCCGTGACTGGTGGAAAGAATGCCAGCTCATCCCCGGGATGCACGAGGGTCTGCGGGCTGGCGTAAATCTGGTTGATGGCCACCAGAGTATTGGAGGGCAACAACCCCCCCGCCGCCTGCTGCCAAATGTCCCCAGCCGAAGTCGGACTCGACAGTTCGATGCGCTCATTGGCGCGGCCGAGCTGTTCGCGGATGCTGGCAAAATACCGTATGGTGACGGTCGACATGTTAATCCTGATATAAATGGTCGGGATTGATCGTGGCTTACCCCAGCCGGAAAATGCGCTAGAATCCCGCGTCTGGCAAGAACCGGGGCAACCCGGCCCCCAGTAGTCATGATTTCCTGACTGTTTTACCCAAAAATAATCAAAACAATAAATAAATCGCTCTTATGTGCGACCGCAGGAATATTAATTAGTTTTGCCCGGTGTTCCGCTATACAGTCTGCCGTTGTTTCGCTTCCGGATCTTCGGCTGAACCCCTGGCTGGACCACCAAGCGACACCTCGTTTTCGGGAGGGTGGATACACCCGTCACTATGGCTGTTACTAAGGAAATTCGAACAATGAGCAAACTGGTCAATCCCCACGGTGGTGGTGAGCTGAAGCCCCTGCTGCTGGAAGGTAGCGCGCTGACGAATGAAAAAAAGCGCTCGGCCACACTCACGCAGATCAAGTTGTCGTCGCGCGAAGTTGGCGACGTGATCATGATGGGCATCGGCGGCTTCACTCCGCTCACCGGCTTCATGACCCGCGCCGACTGGGAAGGTGTGTGCGACGGCATGAAGATGGCCAACGGATTGTTCTGGCCGATTCCGATCACCCTGTCCACCGATAAGGTCACTGCCGACAACATTAAGGAAGGCCAGGAAATCGCGCTCTCCGATCGCGACACCGGCGAGATCATGGCCACCATGAAGGTGACCGAGAAGTACACGATCGACAAGGCGCACGAGTGCATGATGGTCTACAAGACCGCCGAACTCGATCACCCCGGCGTCAAAATGGTGATGGATCAGGGCGAAGTGAACCTGGCCGGCCCGGTGAAGGTGCTGTCCACCGGCTCGTTTAAGGAAGAATACGGTGACCAGTTCATGACGCCGGCCGAAACCCGCGCCATGTTCGAAAAGCTGGGCTGGTCCAAGATCGCTGCCTTCCAGACGCGCAACCCGATGCACCGCAGCCATGAGTACCTGGCCAAGATCGCCATC